>JAZDPP010000054.1:0-115697 GCA_043797445.1 Pseudomonadota bacterium | reverse complement strand
CAGCAATATAAATTGAACGACGAGGAAGCCACCTCCTTTGGCGCCCAAATAAACGGTCATTTGGATATCCTCAAACATAAGGTGTATTTCGGCGGGATGTATGGGGACGGTTTGGGACGATACGGCGGTCTGGGGGTTCTCAGTGGCGCCGGCCTGACAGCCACGGGTGATATCGAACTGGTACCGTTTTGGGGCGCCTACCTGGGCACCAAACTTCACATAACGGACACCTGGAAGTTAATTGCCGGTGTGGGCTATTCTGAAACGGATGAAGACGCTTTTAAAGGTTCGGATGCCGTATTGACCCGGAATGCAAACGAGACGACCCGCTCCTTCCGCAGTTTTTTCACTTACAATCCCAACCCCAGCCTGGAATATGCGTTTGGCGTAGTCTATGGAGACCGGGAAGTGATGGACGGCCGTGAAGGCGACGGCACCCGGGTTCAAGGGTATGTAAAATTTGGATTTTAGCCCAACCTGAACCGCTATACCCCAGTGGGAAACGATTCGGGTTCAAAAAGAATCGCTCCCACTGGTTCGTTCCATCTCGACCCAAAGCCCCGATTCGGTCTGTGCCAGCGAATCATTTGTAACGCGATTGGTTTTTTTAATAATACGTGTCTCATTCTACATAAATTACCGACTCTTTTTCAAGCCGGACAATAAAGTATGTTTGCCCATGAATAATAAAAACTCATCAGAAGCTGATTCTAAATACCAGCTGAGTTCTCTGGAACGTGTTTTAGATGTACTGGGATGTTTTACAGATGACAGAAGAGAACTTAGTCTGACCGACCTGACTAAATTGACGGGTCAAAATCATACCTCGCTAAAGAGAATTGTTTTCACTTTGACCAAACGAAATTACCTTCGACAGGATGAGGTGACCAAGAAATACCAACTCGGTATGAAGCTTTTTGATCTCGGCGGGCTCGCTTATAAGTCCATTTCTCTGAGAACCGCCACGGATGCACCGTTATCCAGGCTAAGGAATGAAACCGGCCTGACCATCCTTTTAGCAAATATCGTGGATGACTACCTCACGTATACCGACAAATGGGAAGGTCAAACACCCATTCGAATATCCTCTCGGATCGGCAGCCGTCGCCCCCCCCATTTCGGTATGTTGGGGCAGGCATTAATGGCTTTTTCTTCTTCCTCGGAAATTAAACGTTTGTTGGCGCTTCATCCGCTCGAAGCGTATACATCTCAAACGATAACCGACCCCGAGTTATTTCAAAAACGACTGGAAACCATTCGCGCGAATGGTTATGTGGTTGAGTCCGAAGAAGCCTGGATTGGAATAATGGGCGCTGCGGCGCCTATTTGGAAAGCCGGCAAAATTCTTGCCGGGGCGATTGGTGTTGCAGCACCCATTTCAAATATTTACAATAGGCAAGAATTTATCGTGAAGCGGCTTTTGGAAGCGGCGTCTGAAATTTCGGCTTCTTTAGGTGGTATCGTTGAGTAAGGAAATGATGCATAACCAATGAAACCGCACCGGAATGAAAGCTTTTAGCGTTCCGATAGCCATGGAAGTGAACTGATGCCAACGATAAAACGATGCGCTGCATTCTGGATCCTTGATAATGCCGTGGTAATATGATGCAGGTCATCGATTTTCACACTCATATTTTCCCTCGGCAGAAAGCATCCGCCATCTTATCCACCTTATCCAGCAAGGCGGATATCCCACACTTCACTGATGGAACCATTCAGGGCTTGTTAAATTCCATGAAAAAGGCCGGAATTCATCTGGCTTTGACAAGTAGGATCACCACCCGCCCGGAACAGGTTGGCTCGGTTAACCGCTGGCTTCATGGCAAGATGCAGGAAACCATTTGGCCGATGGCTGCCATCCACCCGGCTTCACCGGTGAATCCGGAACATCTCACTGCGCTAAAGGCAAAGGGGTTCAAGGGCATTAAGCTTCATTTGGACTATCAGGGGATTGATGCGGATGATAAGCGGATGTATCCCGTTTATGAGGCTGCCCAGGCATCCCAAATGCCGGTGCTGTTTCATGCCGGTTTGGATCGCGGATTGCCGCCGCCGGTTCGCGCTACGCCCAAACGTCTGCTTGCAATCCACCGGCAGTTCCCACATCTGGAGATGATTGCCGCCCATATGGGCGGAGAGGATAATTATGACGAGACCGAGGCCTATCTGCTTGGAACGAGCATTTATCTGGATACGGCATTTGTATTGAGAATTATGGAGAAGCGCGTTCTTCAACGGTTTTTCAGCAAGCATTCCATTGAGCGATTTTTATTTGGAAGCGACAGTCCCTTCACGGATCAGGCTACGGAGTTGAATTTTTTGCTCAATCTTCCCTTTTTGACTCAAGATGCCAAGGAAAAAATTGCCGGTCGAAATGCGGCCGGTTTATTAAAAATAGGATAATATCAAGCCGCTTTGAATCGTCCGATTTCACCGATGCCTTGGTGAGAGAGGTAAAAAAAAGGATTGAGCGAATCGCTCAATCCTTTGGGGGCTGTACTAAATTAAGAGCTTAATTCAGCTACAACAACATGAACTGACATAGGCGTTGCCGCAGGAATCGTAAGCGTATCCGCAGGGGTCTTTAACGAAGGAACAGCAAAGATCGGATTTTTCCTTTTCCCCTTTGTGCTCTTTTTTTCTGTCTTTTTTTGAACTCTTATGACTTTTCATGGTAAAAACCTCCCCATTTTTATGATAACCCTTTATGGTACATCTTTTTTCAATTTCAGACTTCCATGAAAAAGATGGCTCGTAATGTCGCCCTTTACGGCAAAAAACGCTTCGCGCTAAAAACGATTTTTTTGCACCTGAAACGCCATTTGCCACTTGCCCATGTTAAGACGGGAAGTTCCTTTTGTCAAAAAAGGGAAGGGGGGATAGTGTGTTGCGTCATTTTTTTTCGTATCTTTCCGGTTACTCGGCCACCTCAGCCGCTTGCAGTTGCGTATCGAAACCGGCGGATCGGGCCTCCAGCTCTTCGGTCAGGCTTTCGAGATCATCAAAGCGTTTATCAATGACCGACTGGCAGGCATGCAGTTTTTGGGAAATAAGAGCGATTTTGGCGCCGTCACCGGAGTGGGATGCGGTCAACATCTCCTCATTCAGCTTCGTCAGTTCCTTTTCCCGGGCATCGATTTCGTTTTCAGCCACGGCGATTTTTTTCTCTATCGGTTTCAATAATTTCGCTCGCTCGGAGAGGATCTCTGACCGCTTTTTCCGAAGCTCCTTTCGGTTCAGTTTAGCGCCGGTATCATCAACGGCTTCCGCTTCCCGGGAAGAGGGTTTTCCGATAAAATCTTCTTCCTGCCATCCGTTTTTGTCCAGAAACTGCTGATAGTTGCCGTGAAACACCGTAACGCCGTCATTTTCAAAAACGATCAGTTTTTCCGCCAGCGCATGAAGAAACATCTCATTATGCGTGACCATGATGACGGCGCCCTGAAAGCTGTCCAGCGCGGAGAGAAGGGCGTCGCATGAATCCATGTCCAAATGGTTGGTGGGTTCGTCCAATAGCAGCAGATTGGTCGGCGTCACCAGGAGTTTTCCCAGCATGACCCGGCTTTTTTCCCCGCCCGAAAGAACGGATATTTTTTTAAGGGCCTTGTCGCCCTCAAACATCATGGCCCCACCGATGTTCCGGGCGAGCTGACGATCCACATGGGGGGCCGCATACAGTATTTCTTCTTCCACCGTCCGACCGGGAATGAGCGATTCCACATTGGTTTGCTCGTAAAACCCCTTCACGGTAACCGGATGAAAGGCGATTTCCCCCTTCTGCTGCTGAAGTTTTCCGGATAGAAGCTTGATGAGCGTGGTTTTCCCTTTTCCATTTTTTCCGATAATGCAGACCCGTTCCGTTGCGCCCACGGAAAAGCTGAGGTTTTTAAAAAGGGGCGTTGCCGGATCATACCCGAAGCTGACATTTTCAGCCCGCATGACCTGCTTGGCGGGGAAGCGCTCATATCCGAAGGAAAAATCAAGACTCTTGATGTTCTCAAGCTTGTCCCGCTTTCCCATTTTGGACAGCGTCTTGATTCGGGACTGAACCATATTGGCAAGCCGCGCCTTCGCCCGAAAGCGGCTGATGAAGAGCTCGATCTCTTTTTTTCGCTTGTCATCATTGACGCGGGTTTTTTCGTAAATCTCTTCATCCTGGGCGATCTGGGTATAATACTTTTCAGTATTGCCGGTGATTTTGCGCATCTTGAAGCGATGAATGCCGATAGTGTGGGTGACGACCTTATCCATGAAGCTTCTGTCATGGGTAATGAGCATCAGCTCATGGGACCAGCTGACCAGAAACTTTTCGATCCAGCGGATGCTGGTGATATCCAGATAGTTCGTGGGCTCATCAAGGAGCAGGAGATCCGGCTCGGACACGAGCACCTTGGCAAGGTTCAATCTCACCTGAAAGCCTCCCGAAAACTCATTCGGGTGGCGTTGCAGGTCCGAAACCGAAAATCCAAGACCGGCCAGAATCTTTTCAACTTTCCAGGCCTGATCCTTTTCAGCATCGGGCAGACCGGTGATCCCCTCTTCCAGCACGGTGTCTTTTGTAAATGCCAGATGCTGCCGGACATAGCCGATGCGGTAATGTTTGGGGATGTGAAGCACCCCCTCATCCGGCTCTTCACGCCCCGTAATGATTCGAAAGAGTGTGGTTTTGCCGTGGCCGTTTCTCCCCACAAGCCCCACTCGCTCCCGGGAGTTGATCTGAAAACCGGCCTTGTCAAAGAGGATCTGGCCGCCGAAACCTTTTGATAAATTGTCGATACTGATCATAATTTTCTTCTGTCGATGCGCGATCTGCCGGAACACCGCCGGCCGATCACCGGTTATTACAAAAAAACGTTTTGCGTTTAATAGTGCACCGGCGAAAGTAAGTCAATCGTGCGGATTCAAGTCTTCGATTCCCGTTGAATAAAAAGGGGTGCCGTTGTAAAAGATTTTTACCGTCCTTCTGACGGAAGATGGGAATCGGAAAACTAACCCCAGACGGGACTTTTTTCAGTACCCCCTTGAGGGGGTATAAGTGCCTTCACGAAAAAATTTTCTGCAAAAAAACGCAGAAAATATTTCTAAGGCACTAATTTGAATGAGAAAGCAACTGATGGTTGAATTTAACTATAATTTAGATCATATCGCCGCCCACGTCGATAAAACCCTCATCAAGGCCTTTTTGAAAATGACCCCTGAAGAGAGAATCCGCGCAAACGATAAGGCCATACAGGCGATCATGGAGTTAAGGGATGCCTTCAAGAAACAAAAAACCCCAGGTGGCGGATCTCGGCGAACTGCTTAAAGGTCTTAGCGATGCAGGGATCGAGTTCATTCTTGTCGGCGGTGTTGCTGCGGTGGCTCAAGGAGCTCCGATCATGACCTATGACTTGGATATCGTTCACCGCCGTACAGAAGAAAATGTTATGAAACTCATGACGTTTCTATCTTCAATAGATGCCCGCCACCGGCGACCGGATGACAAGCTTTTATTTCCGAATGAAGCGGATTTGAGAGGGAGGGGGCATGTGCTGTTGACAACCCGGTTTGGGCCACTTGATGTTTTGGCCGTCATCGAAAAAGGCCTTGGTTTCGAGGAGCTGTTGCCAAATACCGTTTTAATTGAATTTCAAGGATATAGAATCAATGTTCTAAACCTTGAGACGATTGTCGCGCTGAAAAGTGATTCCAACGTATCAACGGATCCCTATCGGTTAGCGATTTTAAAGGAAACGCTACAGCAGCTGCGAGAAGAAGAAAACGGCGGTTAAAGCCTTTTGACGGTTTTCAGCAGAAGGTGCATAAAAGCCCGCGCGTCCTTTGCGACAAAGTCAATTCCGACTCGTTCTGCCAGTTCAGAATCGATTTGAAAAACCGGACCGCCGGCGATGATTTTGATCTTCTCCGGCAGATGGTGTCGAAGTTCCATCAGATCATCCTCCGTATCGAGTTGTAACACCGTAAGCCCCAGAAAATCCGGCTGACATTCCCGGCAGGCCGCCACAATTTTCTCCCAGGATTGCAGCAGTCCTATCAATTTTGTATTAACGCCCATGGCTTCGGCAAATTTCAGAATGAGTTGAATGCCATGACCCCAGCCGTCATCGAGCGTAGCTCCCACCATCAAGGGCGGAGTTTTCCAAAGGCCGGGAATGCCTTCCGCATTTCGCCATCCAATAATCCCGTCGGCGATTTCGTGAAGCGATGCCCGGGCAGGAACACCGGTTTTCGTCCAGGTATTTAATATTTCATCTATTCGCTCTATCAGCGTATTGCGGGGGGGGCTCATTTTTGCCTCAATGTTATTTTCGTCCCTTTTGAAGGAAACCGTTGGCGCGTTTTGACCTTTCTTAACACCGATAGGATTACAGGGGAAGCCGCACATGAGCAAGTGGGAATTGCAAGACCACGGTATGATTCAACCTGCTTTAAAAAAAATAATAAAAAGGATTCTGATATTCCATCTGATATTCCATCTGATAATTTTCGTTCTGTTTTTTCATCTTTGCAGTTATACTGCCCCGAAATTCGGACAATAAATTTCACTGGAAGAATAGGCCTTGATCATCGTTTCGGCTGGAAAAAATACCCTGGCGCGGCCGATACGATGATTAAGGCCGAAGAATACAATACTGAAAACATTTTGATAGGGGAGGGTATAGATATTGAGCGATCCGGTTTTTCAAAGATTGTGCGAAACCATGGCAAGGCGAGGCGGCATATACCCGGGCATTGATATCCCGGAGTTTTTCGAGCTGGCGGAAACACTTTTTATGCCTGAGGAGGCCGAGGTGAGTAATGCGATGCCTCGGGGTTTCAACCCGGTCGGTGCGATCGCCGCCCAGATGGGAAAAGAAGAGAATGAGATTGCATCCATTCTTGAAAATATGGCAGATAAGGGACTTTGTACCGCGGCTAAGATGCGGGGAACCATGGTGTATGGCGGGCCACCCTTCGTGCCCGGGATATTTGAATTCCAGTTCATGCGGGGAACCTCGACGGAAAAAGATAAAAAACTTGCGCTTCTCATTAAAAATTACAAGGCGGCCTTCGATAAGCGCCTGGGGCACCCCGAGCCCGATTTTCCCTTGACCCGGGTAATTCCGATCGACCGGACCATCGGCGGGGGAAGCACAATTCATACGTATAACCAGGTCAAAACCTATATTGAAAAATACGAACCGATGGCCGTTACCACCTGCTATTGCCGGCATCAGGCTAGGCTGGTGGATGAGGCCGATCACTGCGGAAAACCCGATGAGGTATGCATGCAATTCGGCGTCGGCGCACAATTTATCATCGACAGGGGCATCGGACGGAAGATCACCAAGGATGAGGCCTATGAGATATTGCGCGTATCTGAAGCGGCCGGTCTGGTTCACGCCACCTACAATCGCCAAGAGATCGACTTTCTCTGCAATTGCTGCTCGTGCCATTGCGTGATGATCAAAAAGGCGCTTTCCTATCCAAAACCCGGACAGATGATGAACTCGGGCTTCCAACCGGTTTGGCAGGAGGCGCTTTGCACGGCGTGTGAAACCTGCGTGGATCGATGCCCCCTGTCGGCTCTATCGATGGGCGAAAACGCAATCCCGGTTTTAAACCCGGATCGTTGCATCGGCTGCGGGGTCTGCGCCACGGGGTGCCCGGTGGAGGCGATCACGATGGTCGCTAAAGAGGGGTTTCCCGAACCCCCCTTGGACAGAAAGGCCCTGAAAGAGGCGATGCGGGGATAACCAAACGGCGTCGAATGCCATAAAGGAAACGTCGAGCGCGGAATCCGGGAGCGGTACCGGAAAAAAAGAAAAAAGGAATGAAAATACGCTATGAAAATCGGCATGATGAATAACCCGTCAAAATCGGTATATGATGAGGCGGTGTTTTGCGGTGAAGCCCGTTTCGACTTCCTGGATTTGACCATCGAAGGTCCTGGGGCCGCTACGGTTGATGTCGCCAGATTGCGGGGGATACTGGATCGCCATGGCTTGTTCGTTATCGGGCATACCGATCCTTGCCTGCCGCATGCTTACCCTGTTTCGGGAATTCGACAGGCGTGTCTCACGGAGCTGGAACGATGCGCCAAAATTTTTTCCGCCTTAGGGGCAACGGTCATGAATATCCATCCCTGCTATTTTTCCCCGCCGGCAATGCGAAACGATGTGGTTGCATATAATATCGAATCCTTAAAAGTGATTGTCGGAATGGCCGCCTCCCACAATCTCACGGTTGTGGTGGAAAATTTTTCAGCTCCTTTCGACCGGGTGTCCACTTTTAAAATCATGCTGGATGCGGTCCCTGGTTTAAAACTTCATCTTGATTTCGGGCACACGAACTTCGGCCGGGATGATCATGAGGTTTTTTGCAGAGAACTGGGGAAACATATCGGACATGTGCACTTTTCAGACAACCGATCGAGAACCGATGATCATATGCCTTTGGGAGTGGGAACGGTGGACTGGAAAAACGCGGTGACATCATTAAAAGCAAGCGGTTATGACGGCGCCGTCACATTGGAAGTGTTTTGCGGTGATCCGGATATGAGATACAACTATCTCGATATGAACCGGAAGTGGGTATTGAAACTCTGGAATTAGAATCAGCCCCTGCACGGATACGGATGGACGAGGCGCCCGATTTCAACGACCGGAGCCATCACCGATTAAAGACATCGAATTTTCAAGTGCGCCGTGATATTTTTCACGCTTTTCCGAAAAAGGATTGACAAGCGGCTAACGATACGATTGTAACATGGGACCTCGGGGTGAGGTTAATTTCGACCTTGATCATCGTACCGGCCACGCCAGGATATTTTTTCCAGAGCGGCAGGAACTCGCTATCGCTCAAACAGCCTGCCGCTCTTCCAAAAACACCCTGGCGCGGCCTCCCTGCCGTGGGAAATTGGCCGAAACGATGATCAAGGCCAAAACTTCAACACCTCATATAATATAGTGGATAAAAGATACAAGTGTTTTTCCATAGTTGCGTTGGTCGATTTGCTTAAATGCGGATAGAATTCCAGAAAGAGGTTCCGCAATGGAATGTTCCACAACGATGAGTGCATTTGGCGACAGGGCGCCACTGTCATGGAGAAGCGACAGGGTGCTGCCGATGAGCGCCTTTTGATAAGGCGGGTCTAAAAAAGCGAGGTTAAACAGGGGGCCCACGGTTTTTAACCACCGAAGTCCTTTTTGTATATCCTGCTGAATGACTTTCGCGCGGGTTTCGAATCGACAGGAAATAAGATTTTTCTGGATGGTTTCGATCGGCGCGGTGCAATTATCGATGAAGAGGGCAAAACATGCCCCTCGACTCAAGGCTTCTATGCCCATAATTCCGGTGCCGGCAAATAGATCAAGGACCATGGCTTCGGGAACGCGAGCGGATATTATATTATAGATGGATTCGCGAACCCGGTTTGCCGTGGGTCGAGTGGCTAAGCCATGAACCGACAGAAGTTTTTTTCCCCGACGCTCTCCGCCAATGATACGGACTCCGGTTGAAGCTATTTTTCTTTGTTTCACCGGATCTCTTCCTTTAACGATTCAATTGCCTGTGGGCCCCGCTTTATGTATCAATTTTTTTAGCGCTCTCACAGAAATGCCGATTGCTTTGGCGGTTTTTTGAAAATCCTGCCTATTCTGTTCGAGTTTTTGTCTCACAAACGCCTCTTCAAATGCTTTTCGTGCCTCTTCCAGATGGTCAATTGAAAACACCGGCTCCTGAAAAACGGTCTTCATGACATTCGCGTCCGGATTGAAGGCTGGCGGTAGATCGGAAATGGTGATGGTTTCTTTTTTTACCATGATCGATAAGCGCTCGATAAGATTTTTAAGCTCCCGGACGTTTCCCGGCCAAGCGGCTTTGCTTAAGCATTCCAATGCATCGGGGGCGATTTTCTTAGGCTTGCTGTGGCTCTGGCCGCCGGATTCCCGCAGAAACGTATCCACCAGAAGCGGAATGTCTTCGGGGCGTTGTCTTAAGGGCGGAACGTCGATTGGAATGACGTTAATGCGATAATAAAGGTCTTCCCGAAACCGGCCGTTTGCTATCTCTTCGGGTAGATTCTTATTCGTGGCGGCGATGATGCGGACATTGACGGAGAGGGTGCGGGATCCCCCCAGGCGGTGGAATTTTTGTTCCTGAAGCACCCTCAAAATTTTAGATTGGGTTGACAGACTCATATCCCCGATTTCGTCGAAAAAGAGCGTTCCGTTGGTAGCTAGTTCAAATTTTCCTATTTTTTTTGATGTGTTGCCGGACAGGGTCCCTTTTTCGTGACCAAAGAGTTCGCTTTCGATAAGATTCTCGGGTATTGCTGCACAGTTAATATCAACGAGTGGATTTGCGGCCCGTGCACTTAATTGGTGAATGGTTCGCGCCACCAGTTCTTTGCCGGTGCCGTTTTCGCCGGTGATAAGAATCCAGGCATCACTTGGGGCTGCCTGCGCGATTTGCTTTTTCAATGCGATGATCTGGGGGCTGTTTCCGGAGATGGAATGTTTTTCAATCGTTTTTTTACGTAGATATCGGTTTTCTTCCTCCAGTCGCCTGAAGTTTAGCGCGTTGTTGATGGTAACGATTACCTTATCGATGGATAGCGGCTTTTCGATGAGGTCAAAGGCGCCGAGTTTGGTGGCTTTAACAGCCGTTTCCACACTCCCGTGCCCGGATATCAGGATGACTTGTATGTGCGGATGGTTCTTCTTGATCTCTTTCAGGGTCTCAATACCGTCGATACCCTGCATCCAGATGTCAAGAAGCACCAGATCGGGAGCCTCCGCATCTATTATCTGCAACGCTTCATAGCCATTGGATGCGCTGGAAACCTCAAACCCTTCATCTGAAAGAATGCCGCTGAGAGTTTGACGGATGGCTTTTTCGTCATCAACAACCAATATGGAGGGGTGCATACCGTTTTCCTTGTCAATTTTGGTTTCAGGTCGAGCCCGATCGGCTTGCGAATCGCTTTCGATTCCGCCAGACCACATCTATAGGGTTTATACCGGCAGTTCAACCACGAATTTAGCTCCGCGCGGCTGGTTGTCCTGCACACGAATCACGCCTGAATGATCTGCTATGATGGAATTGACAATGGTCAACCCCAATCCCATGCCGGCCGTTTTAGTGGAAAAATAGGGCTCAAACAGCCGGACTTTTTCATCATCCGGGATACCGGGCCCGTTGTCGGTCACCTCAAGGCGAACCCGTTTTAGAATCGGGTCGTGGGTCACGGAAATCTTGACAATTCCCTTGGATCTAATGGCGGCAATGGCATTGTCCACCAGATTGATCATGGCCTGCTTAATTTGCTGCCGGTCAAGATTCAGCACGGGGATGTTGTCGGAAAAAAGCGTTTCAAAATAGACGGATTCGTGTCCCTCGCGATACAGGGCGATGGTTTCCTCGATGATGGGTATCAATGCGCAGGGGGCGGGGTGGGCGTCCGGAAACCGGGCAAAGGTTGAAAATTCATTCACCAGGTTTCGAATGAGTGCAACATGGTCGATTATCATCTGCGTGCATTCTTGAAAAACCGGCTCCTGGAGTTGCTCCGAATACCGGCGCTGTAACCGTTGAGCGGAAAGCGTGATGGGTGTCAGCGGATTCTTGACTTCATGGGCAATCCGTCTGGCAACTTCTCGCCAGGCAGCCATTCTCTGTGCTTTTTCAAGCGTCGTAAGATCATCAAATACCACCACAGTTCCCAGTGGTCGGCCGATATCGTCGGTCAACGCATTGGCATTAAGCAAAAAGCTTCTGGATCGGCCATTCACGGTTACCCGTGTTGGAAGTTCCAGCGCGCCATCCCGGGCGGTGGCGAGTCGATCAATGACCTCATCCGCAAATCGAAGATGTTCACCGGACAATAGTTCCCTTACATTTTTATTTAACACACCGGCTGCATTGAGATTGAGCATCTTTTCAGCCGATTTATTCATGGTGGTAATCGTTCCGTTGGCATCAAAGGTCATAACCCCGGTGGACACGAATCGAAGGACGATTTCCATGTACTGGCGTTTTTCTTCGATTTCCATATTTTGTGTTTGGAGCATTCGAGCGGATAGCTCCAGTTTTTCCCGGCTATCCCTCAGGTCCCGGGTCATTTTGTTGAATGAGTTCACCAGGCTGCCTATTTCGTCATCTCCAACGGCTCCGATCGAAAAACTCAAATCGCCGTCAGCCACCTTACGTGTCCCCTCGGAAAGCTCCTTGATAGGGATGCTGATTGTTTTTGCAAGGTAAAATCCGAACCAGACGGCACAGAACACCACCAGAAGTCCGACGATGGAAAGTGATATATAATAAGTAATTTCGATAGGACGCTGGAGCAGTTTGGTTTGTTGATATCCTTCGAACCCCCGGGAGATGGAGGCCATTTTTTCCGAAAGACTTGAAGGGATGAGGGTCGAGAGAACGACAAACCCCATCGCTTTTTCCGGGACGACCCCGAAGGGAACGGTGCAGAGGGTGCGAATCAATTCCCCTACGGTAACCGTTTCAAAATGCGTGTTGATGTCTTTGGGCGTAAAGGCTTTTTGGAAGCGATCCGCTGGAACCACCGGAATGTGCTTCTCCTTCAGCGCCACATGAATGGCATGGGCCAGGCGTGAATATTTGTTGGTGTACACTTCAATGGCATGAAGATTGTTGTTTTCCAACGTCTGCTGAAGGTAAAGAGAAATCGTTTCTTTCTTTTCCGGAGACAGCAGTTGTTTTTTATTAATATCCGAAGAGATTTTTTTTAAAAAAAACAAATGGTTTTCTTCGGCTTTCGCATATATGCTTTGTCCAACTTGCAGTGAATTTTCAAGCGCCTGTTCCACGGGCAAGCTGAACCAGAATTCGATGCTGGTGTTGATGAAATTGATGGAAAAGAAAAAAAGAACCGTCGTCGGCATTAAACTGAGAGTGATAAAAGCAAGGACGAGTCGGGTCCGAAGCTTGGCTCCCATGACTTTTCGTTTTCTATCATAGAGCAGTTTTACGAGGTTTCTGAAAACCAGAAAGAGCAGCAGGATCAACAACAGTAGATTGATGTTGATCAGGATAAACATAAGGATGGTATTGGATATGGGGAAATCAGCACCGAAATGAATTATTCGGCTTTCGGCATATGTTAGCAGTCCCACAGCGATAAGGATGGCCAAAATAATCCCTATTTCCCGCTTTCTTCGCTTGCGGTCGATGCTGGTAATAAAGGAAGGACTGCCGGTGCTGCCTGTTTTTATCATGATAAATGCAAAAAGACCCCGTGCCGGAGGCAACCGCGCGCCGGCGTTATGGACCTAGTAGGTAAAATCTATGGTATACCAGTCAGTTTCAAAATCCCACAGAGATACAAAGAACAGAACGTAATGCAGGTAAAAAGGAAGGGTTAATTTGCTCAACTTGGCCTTGGCCCTTATCTGATACCGCCGACCTTTTTCGAGAGCTTTAAGTGGCGCGACTTTTAAACTGGCTATTTCAGCCATCCACCGTTGCGCCTCGTCAAAAGAGGTTGTCACCTGTGCATCTCCATTTTCCCATGAGCGGTTCACCCTGAATTCCTTCTTCAGGCTGTCATACTTAATGGTATGGGTGACTTTTATATCGGTGATGGTTTTATCCGGCCAGAAATTGCGGGCGATATTGAGGGTGATAAAAAAAGAAAAGGTTGCCGGAACGCCACTTAAAATCGCGGATTTCATTTTCTCGCGAAACGCGCCATCAGCGTTCAGATAGAGAAGCAGGTCATCGCGGGTATTGGTGACCACAATATGCTTCAAGATGGCATCCGGCGCACAAAAGGCCACAGGCTGAAGCGACAGCATCAGGCAGAGGAGGATGGTGCCCGCTTTTCTGAATTTAAACAACGTCATGTTATGAAAACTTCGAAAAGGCCCGAAGGATTTTAATCGGAAAATGAAACGGTTCAAGAACCGTTCAACCTGAAAACGCCATGAATAGCGGTTTCCTTGTTAAATGGCAAGCGCTTTCACTTTTGAAAGGGTTTCATCCTGCAAAAGCCGTGTTTCCCAGGATTGTTTATGGGAAAAAATTGTTTTCAGAAAGGCGTTGTTAAGCGCATGTCCCGATCTGCTGGATACTACATGTCCGAGGATCGGCATCCCCAGGAGGAACAAGTCCCCGATACAGTCAAGCGTCTTGTGCCGGGCAAACTCATCCGGGTATCGCAGACCGTCCTCATTGAGCATGCCGTTTTGGTCCAGTACCACGACGTTATCGAGCGAGCCACCTTGAGCAAATCCGTAGCGTTTTAAGTATTCATACTCTTGAAGGAACCCAAATGTCCTTGCGGCTGAAATATCTTTTTTGAAATTATCCGTTCCCAAATCCGTCGTGAAAGACTGGTATTGGATCAGCGGGTGGTCATAATCGATGCTGCAGGTGATTCGAAACGAATCAGAAGGATAAATTGCAATCGATTTTTCACCTTCTTTCAGCGAGATGGGTTCCGTTACGGCAAAATAATAACGGGGGCAGGCTTGCTCTTTAATTCCAACGGATGCAATGGAATCGACAAAAGCAGAAGCGCTACCGTCCATAATCGGCATTTCGTGCGAATCTATTTCGATAAGGGCATTATCGATTCCCAAACCGGAAAAGGCGGCCATGAGGTGTTCGATGGTGGAGACGATAAAGCCCTCATATCCGATAACGGTCGCAAGGCTGGTATCCACAACCATGTTAAAGTGAGCCGCAATACTCGGGTTGTCCGCGAGATCGGTTCTGACAAACCGGATGCCATGGTTCACCGGCGCCGACCTGATGGTCAAATGGACCGTTTTTCCTGAATGCATCCCAACACCGACGCACCGGACCGGCTTTGCAACCGTATGCTGATTATAATATAGAGTCATCGGGCTGAAAAGTCAGTTTTCAAGATGTTATGCAGGCCTCACTGTTGAAAGCGCGCAGTTTTTTCCATCAACCATCGGGTATCACCACCACATTTGGCGTGGCCCCCCATGTCCCCGAACCCCTATACGGCCGACGGAATAAATAAAAAAGTTTGTCCTATATACAACTATCTGTTATTGATTGCAAGTGATGTTCGTGACCTATCCCGCCCGCCGATAGTCTTTCATCCGGTTGGATGCAACTTTTTGATTTTATATAGAATGAATGAAAAGGCGAAAACCGATAAGTCCCCCTGAAGGTTTTGTCACTGTCCGTGGATTCATCTGAAACTGGAGGTTCTGTGATCGCAAAGGTACTAAGCAGCGCTGTTATTGGCATTGACGCTCACCTCGTGGAAGTCGAAGTGGATATCACTCAAGGGTTGCCTGCCTTTACGACGGTAGGGCTTCCGGAGGCGGCGGTCAAGGAGAGCAAGGAGCGGGTCAAATCCGCCATCAACAATTCCGGATATACCTTTCCGGATGATCGAATTACCGTCAACTTGGCGCCCGCCAACATAAAGAAGGAAGGTACCGGCTTTGATCTTCCGATTGCGCTTGGCATCTTATCGGCCATGGGGCTGGTCGCCCAGGATATTATGCACCGCTTCTTGATTATGGGAGAGTTATCTCTGGATGGCCGCATAAAGCCGGTAAAAGGGTCTCTTCCCACGGCGATTGAGGCGAAAAACGCCGGCTATAGCGGTGTTGTTGTCCCGCCGGAGAATGCCCGGGAGGCTTCGGTCGTCAGCGGCATATCTGTTTACCCCGCTCGCAATCTTTCCGAAGTGGTAGAATTTTTTAGAGGTATTACCCGAATAGAACCAGAAACCACGGATGTCGAAGCGCTTTTCGGCGTTTCAGCCGATGGGAACCGGGATTACGCCGATGTTCACGGGCAGGAGCTTGCCAAGCGGGCGCTTGAAGTCGCTGCTGCCGGGGGGCACAACCTGCTGATGGTCGGGCCTCCAGGCTCCGGAAAAACCATGCTGGCCAAGCGATTTTCAAGTATACTCCCGCCATTGTCATTTGAAGAGGCCATCGAAGTAACGAAAATTTACTCCGTGACCGGTATGCTCCAGGCGGATCAGGCGCTGGTAACCGAGCGACCGTTCCGCGCCCCGCATCATACCATCAGCGATGCCGGCCTGATCGGAGGGGGACACCTGCCCAGACCCGGAGAGGTGAGCCTTGCGCATCATGGGGTTTTATTTTTGGACGAGTTGCCTGAATTTAAAAAGCATGTGCTGGAGTTGCTGCGTCAGCCGCTGGAAGATCGGGATGTCACTATTTCCCGAGCCGCAACGGCGGTCACATATCCGGCCGGTTTCATGCTGCTTTCCGCGATGAACCCCTGCCCCTGCGGGTATCTGGGGGATTTGGTGCACGAATGCCACTGCACGGATCATCGGATTCGGCAGTATCGGGCCAAACTGTCCGGCCCTCTTTTGGACCGCATCGATATTCATGTCGATGTGCCGGCCGTGCCATTTAAGGATTTATCCGAAACGAACGGCGGCGAGCCGTCGCGGGACATTCGGGCACGGGTGATGCTGGCCCGCGAACGTCAGACTTCCAGGTTCTCAAAAGCTAAAAAGATCTATTGCAACGCTCAGATGAGTGGCCGGCATATCAAAACCTATTGCCGGATCGATGGCGATAGTTCCCGCCTGTTGGAATCGGCTATTGATAAACTCGGTTTATCCGCAAGGGCTTACAATCGTATCCTCAAAATTGCCAGGACCATTGCGGATCTGGCGGGTATTGAACAGATCGACGTTTCCCATTTATCCGAAGCAATTCAATACCGCAGTCTGGATCGGAAAACGGTTGTGACCGGACTTGCGTGAATGAGTCCGACTTCTCTTGATTGGAGCGCTTCATTCCAGGCGGTTGCTTGCGGAAACGTGCTTTAAAAAGGGTGCAAATCCACTCTTGGCTCTTTCATTGATCGAATCAACTGGTCTATCCCAACCGACAATCTCCTTTTTTGTTATGGAAAAAGCTTTTGATCCCTTCAAATGTTTTGCTCTCTGATCCGGGTCACGAATCGGATTATCCGGGTTGACAAGTGATACGGGTCAGGAATAGGACGCGGTAAGGGGAACGCTTCCCATGGGTCGTGTTGCTAAAATTTTAACCCAATGCATTGATGGACATGTAACTGAAACAACATCGGGAGAGGCGACAATTATGAATGAGTTTAGGATTGCAGTCGTAGGTATAGGCGCAACAGGCACGGTTTTGGCTGCGGCCCTGTTAAATCAAAATGTAGAAACCATGCTTGTAGGTTCCAGACCGGGTATGGGAGAAGCCATCAAACGGACCGGGATCAGGATTTCAGGGGAGATGAACTGCCAGGTTTCAGTTTCTAATTTTGCCGATCACATAAGGCTGATGAAATCCTTTAAGCCCAATCTGATATTTCTTTCCACAAAGACTTATCATTTACCCAGGGTTCTGGAAGAGCTGAAGGAGATCTTACGGGACGGAACAAAGATTGTCAGCACCCACAATGGGCTGGGACCGGAGGACGTCATTGCTGAAACGTTTGGCGTTGACGCAGCCTTCCGCATGTCATTGAATTATGGTGTTTCTCTGAAGGGGCCGGGTGAAGCAAAAATGGCTTTTTTTAATAGACCCAATTACTTAGGTGGGTTAACCGCGGAAAATAAGGCCATGGGCTCAAGAATCGCTGAATTGCTTACCGCCGGCGGTTTAGACACCGAGTGCGTCGATGATATAAAGTTCTACGTCTGGAAGAAAATGATAATGAAGTGCACCATGGCATCCATCTGCGCGGTCACGGACAGGACAATGAAACAGATCCTCGATTTTCCGCCTACCCGAGAGATTGCCGAGAACTGCTTCAAAGAAGTTCTCGCCGTCGCGAGGGCGCAAGGATACGATATGGGAGAGAATTACCTCCAAACGGCTTTGGGTTATCTTGAGAAGGCGGGTGCGCACAAAGATTCGATGTGTTATGACGTCGAACACAAAGCGCCCACGGAGATCGATTTTCTCGGCGGAAAGGTTGTCGAATACGCGCGGAAATTAGGGATTCCAACCCCCTACTATACCGCCATGACGAATTTGGTCAAGGCAATGGAGGACAGCTACCTGCGCAAGGAGTAACAACGTGAAAAAGGATGGCTCTGAGCGGGAAAAAAAATAGAGGAGATAGAAACTTGCCGGGCATTAACGACATATCGGAGCTTTCCCGCACCCTTCGCCGGCCGCTTTCCATTGGAAACCGCATTATTGAAAGCCGCCTGGTGCTGGCGCCCATGGCCATGCTGGGGCATGTTGCCTTTCGGGAGCTGGTCGCGGAATTCGGCGGCTTTGGGCTTCTTTTTTCAGAGATGTGCAGCGCCAAACGGCTCATCCATGAAAACCGGCACGTTTCCGCCTACTTTCGGTGGCGGGATGAGGAGCTTCCCCAGTTGGTCTGCCAGATTGTCGGCGCCGATCCGAATGCCATGGCTGCCGCGGCTCGTCGAATCGAAAGGGAAGGTTTTTTTGGTGTCGACATTAATTTCGGGTGTACTGCCAATGATATCTGCCGGTTGAACGGCGGCGCCGCCGTCTTGAAAGATCCCCTGATTGCCACCCGGATTGTTTCAGCGGTGCGCGAGGCGGTTTCGATCCCCCTTTTTGTCAAGTTTCGGACCGGATGGAAAGATGATCCTGATTTCGCGGTCGATTTGGCCGGCCGGTTTGAGGCTGCCGGCGCCGACGCACTGACATTTCATCCCCGGGTGGCGCCGGACCGACGGGCGCATCCCCCCAAATGGGATTATATCGGCAGGATAAAGGCGGCCGTATCCATTCCAGTGTTCGGAAACGGAAACGTGTTTGATGCGGCCGATTGCATTCGGATGTTACGGAGCACGGGCTGCGATGGGGTGGCAATTGGGCGAATGGCGGTTGCAAGGCCCTGGCTCTTTGCGGAATGGACGGAAAACCGGAAAACGCAAACAACCGTGTACCGGGATACGGCCTTACGACTTGCCGATTTGCTGGAAATACACTATGATCCGGCAAGCGCTCTGCGACGCTTAAAGAAATTTTCCCTGTACTATGCGGCCAATTTTCGATTTGGCCACACCTTTCACACCGGAATTTTGAAGGCAAAAAATATGGCTGACGCAAAAGAGGCGGTTTGCCGATTTTTCTGCTCGGAACCGGATCTGATTTCCCGGCCCAATATCAACTTTTTCAGATAATAGCGGGCGGTGGTGCGAGGAGCCGTATCTTACGATGAATGCGTTTTGCCTTTCCCCCTCTCCTTATCGTCTTGACTTGACAACCAAAAATCTTTATGAGTTGTGATCTTGTCGGAATTCGGCATGGACATGGCATTGGGAATCGAGAAAAGGGTGAACTTTCCGGTTGGATAACAGTGAAATGGTATCATTTGCGATGGAGAAGAAATCAATCAATAGCCAGTTCCCCGAAAATGACAACGCCACCGGCAATTCTCCGAAAAAGAAAGGCGTGCTTGTTTGGGTAAGTGTCTGTGTGTTGATGAGTGTTTGGATGTTTTTCCTTGGTATCCTCGTCGGTAGGGGAACCGCACCGGTTCAATTCGATACGCAATCCCTGCAAAAAGAGCTTTTGGCGCTAAAAAAAGCCGCCGTCGAAAAGACACTTCGCCAGTATGAGAGAGACTCAAAAAACGCGGACGAAAGAAAAGGGGTTGTTTTTTATGACGTGCTGAAACGTTCCGGGGATGGACCGGATCCCCAGTGGACACCGCGGCCGACGCGACCACTCACTTCGGAGTGGCCGCCGGAGCTGCCGGCGCCTTCCGTGCCGCAAGGTCCACCGGCGGTGCCCAAACCATCCGGAACATCGGAACCGCCCGGAGCATCTGAAATAGCGAAATTGCCTGCGCCGCCCCCGGCGCAATCGGGCGCGGGTGCTCAAAAACCGGTTATGGAATCCAAGGATCCAAATCTGCCGGTTCGGATGAAGGTCGTGGCCGCGACCTTTAAAAAACCCGAAGCCAATAAAAAACCCGAAACGGTGAAACTATCCGAAACTGTAAAAGTTCAATCGACCGTGAAAATTCCCGAACCAGCAAGGGTTCCCGAACCGGTAAAAGTCCCTGAGGTGGCAACAGCTCCCGAGCCGGCAAAAGCTCCCGAGACCCCAAAATTTCCCGAGACAGCGAAGCTTCCCGAGAAGTTTGTTCCCGGAGCGCCGCCTTCCGGCAACTGGACCATTCAAGTCGCCGCGATGAAAGACACGGCGGAAGCGGACCGGATTGTGGCAAAGTTGAAACAGCAAGGGTATCCGGCTTCCAGGCTGACGGGAGAAATCATCGGAAAGGGGTTATGGCACCGGATTCGGATTGGGCCATATCCGCGCCGGGAAGAAGCCGATGGCGTGGTGGCAAGACTTACGAAAGAAGGGTTATCACCGATTGCAATAAATACCGGAGGGGGTAAGGAATAATCATGAGAATCACCAAAGAGGAAGTTCTAAATGTTGCACACCTTGCCCGGCTGGACATGGCGGATACGGCGGTGGATGCGTTTGCCGGCCAGATCGGTAAGATCCTTGACTACATCGACCAGCTGAATCAGGTGGATACCCGGGATGTCTCTCCGACTTCTCATGCCATTTCGTTGACGAATGCGTTTCGCGATGACGAAGAGAGCACGCACCTGGATCGAAGCGCGGCGCTGGCCAATGCACCGGAGAAGGAGGATGGCAATTTCATTGTACCCCGGGTGATCGGCTGAAAGGGATTATCGCATGAAGCTTTATGAATTGACAATTGCCGCGGCTTATCAGCTGCTTAAAGAAAAACAGATCTCCTCCCATGAACTCGTTACGGCGGTGTTTGATCGGATTGCCGAGGTGGAAGATCGGGTGGGAGCGTATATAACCCTCTGCCGGGAGACGGCGCTTGCCGAGGCCGCAACCGCCGATGCCAGGATTGCTACAGGCGATGCAACTCCCCTGACCGGAATTCCACTATCCATCAAGGATCTTATTTGTACGGAGGGTATCCGGACCACCTGCGCGTCAAAAATTCTGGCCGATTTTATTCCGCCGTATGATGCAACCGTTATGAAAAAGCTTAAAAAGGCCGGCGCCGTCGTGGTGGGCAAAGTGAACATGGATGAATTTGCCATGGGCTCCTCAACCGAAAATTCCGCTATGAAATTGACGCACAACCCCTGGGATCTCACACGAATTCCGGGAGGATCCAGCGGTGGATCCGCCGCCGCCGTGGCGGCGGATATGTGCCTCGGTTCTCTGGGATCGGATACCGGCGGATCCATTCGCCAACCGGCCTCCCATTGCGGTGTGGTGGGTCTCAAACCCACCTATGGCAGGGTTTCCAGATACGGGTTGGTGGCCTATGCCTCTTCTCTCGATCAGATTGGCCCCGTGGCAAAAACCGTTACCGACTGCGCCCTTCTGCTCAACACGATCGCGGGACATG
This sequence comes from Pseudomonadota bacterium, assembly GCA_043797445.1. Classification (GTDB taxonomy): domain Bacteria; phylum Desulfobacterota; class Desulfobacteria; order Desulfobacterales; family JAFDDL01; genus JAZDPP01. Next base: position 94,337 of record JAZDPP010000054.1, on the reverse strand, counting down.
ATCCTTCGGATTCCACATCCGTTCCCAAAGGGGTCCCCGATTACACCGCCGCATGCAAAAAGGGCCTTTCCGGAATTACGATCGGCATTCCAAAAGAATACCATACCCTTGCCGGCCTCGATCCGGCGGTAGCGGAAGCGGTCCAAAAGGCGGTTCAAAAAATAGAGGAATTGGGGGCAACATCGATCGCCGTGTCTCTTCCGCATACGGCCGATGCCGTGGCGGCTTACTACGTGGTGGCTTCGGCTGAAGCCAGTTCCAATCTTGCCCGTTATGACGGTGTCAAGTACGGGTTTCGGGATCCGGGACATTCGGAGCTTTTAGAAATGTATAAAAGCACCCGATTCAAAGGGTTCGGGCCCGAAGTCCAGCGGCGGATCATTATCGGCACCTATGCCCTTTCGGCCGGTTATTACGATGCCTATTACGGCAAGGCCTCTCAGGTGCGTACCTTGATTCAGGAAGATTTCAAAAAAGCTTTTCAAATGTGTGATGTGATCGTGTCTCCCGTGGCGCCGTCACCGGCCTTTAAAATCGGTGAGAAGAGCCATGACCCGCTCGCCATGTATTTAAGCGATATTCTCACGCTCTCGGCAAACCTGGCGGGGATTCCGGGAATGTCGGTTCCTTGCGGTTTTTCTCCGGAAGGGCTTCCCATCGGACTTCAACTGCTGGGGAATCATTTTAAGGAGGAGATCCTTTTCAAAGTCGGCTTTAATTTTGAGCAATCGGTCGACGTTTGCTTGAAAAAGCCTTCTCTATAACTGGTCTTTATTTCAGGAGAAATCCATGAATATTTTACCTGAAGGTGAATCCGTCCGTAAGGCTGTCAAATGGATATCCGAGGCGCTGATAGATAACCCCGGAAACAGTATCACCGCGTTGATTCAGCAGGCGAGCCTCAAATATGACTTAACACCGAAAGACGCCGATTTTTTAATCGCCTTTTATAAAAAGGATGCCTGAGCTTTCGAGCCCGTCGTTATGCCAAGAGTAAAAATTCTTCCGGATATCCTGTCCAACAAGATTGCTGCCGGAGAGGTAATCGAGCGACCGGCCTCCGTGGTGAAAGAGTTGCTGGAAAACGCTCTCGATGCCGATAGCACCCGAATTCTTATCGAGCTCAAAAATGCCGGCAAATCGCTGATTCGGGTTACCGATAACGGTGTCGGCATGAATCGGGACGATGCGTTGCTGGCCATGGAGCGATATGCCACCAGTAAGATTCATACCGACCAGGATCTGTTTGAAATTAAAACGCTGGGCTTTCGAGGAGAAGCCCTGCCCAGTATTGCCTCTGTTTCCAGATTTACGGTTGAGTCCCGGGATAAAGACGCTGAATCGGGAACCCGCATTTTTATTGAAGGGGGAAAAATTCAGGCGGTAACGGAAATCGGCGCTCCCGTCGGCACGCAGATGTCGGTTCAGGATCTTTTTTTCAATATCCCGGCTCGCCGGAAGTTTATGAAAAGCGCTGACACCGAGATGGGCCATATAGCCGATACCGTGGCCCGAATCGCGTTGGCCTGGCCCGGGGTGATGTTTCGGCTCAGCCACGACGGGAGAACCGTTAAGAACTGGGCGGCGACCGAACCCGCCGCTCGGATTGCCGATGTGCTGGGCAGCAATTTGAGGGGATCGCTTCATCCAATCGGCGGGGCGTATACCGGTCTTGCTCTTGGTGGCTGGGTGGCATCGGCTCAAATGGCCCGGAACACTTCCCGGGGCATTTACCTCTATGTGAACCATCGCTTCATTCGGGACAGAATGATTCAACATGCGCTTATGGAAGGTTATCGCAACCGCCTCATGAAGAACCTGTTTCCGGTGGCGGTCCTGTTTTTGACCGTTCCCTTTGATCAGGTGGACGTCAATGTCCATCCAACAAAAAGTGAAGTGCGATTTGCCGATGCAAGGGCCGTTCACCAGCTGATCCGGACTGCGGTATCAACGGCCATCGAGAAGGCGGAGAGGCCCAAATGGGCGGCCAATCCGGATGGCTCAACTCCGGTTGCCGAAATTACCTCCGGGTTTGATACTTTTCCCCAAATGGAGCCGGCGCAGCCGACGTCCACGGATTCAAGGCTGCCGGATAGGGTGATTTTACCCTCCGGCTCGGGGATACCCGCGCCCCTTCCCGCATCGAATGTGACGGTCCGGTCGAGTGAAACCCAGGCGCCGCTATGGCGCAAGAAGCAATTTTCCGATTTACGGGTGATCGGTCAGTTTCATGACACCTATATTATCTGCGAGTCGGAAAACAGAGACCTTATCCTGATTGATCAGCATGCCGCTCATGAACGGATCCGGTATGAGCTTCTTCGGTCAAAACAGACCTCCGGGCAGCTAAATGTTCAGCGGCTCTTGATTCCAGAAACCCTGGAGCTGGGGTTTGAAGAGGGAAAAGTTTTGATCGATCTGCTGGAAACCCTGGATCAGCTGGGCCTTGAAATAGCGCATTTCGGCGGCAATACCTATGTTATCAAATCCGTGCCGTCCATGCTTGCCGATCGGGAAGTTGCGCCGATCGTTCTTCAACTCGTTGAAAAAATAGCGGAAATAGGTGTTGGCGCCGGCCCGGAAGAATCCCTTGATGCGGTGCACAAACTGATGGCATGCCACCATGCCCTTCGAGCCAACCAAAAACTGACGGACAGGCAGATCCATGCGCTACTGGCACAATTAGATGCTTGCGATGACGCTTCTCACTGTCCCCATGGAAGACCCACCTGGATCCGATGGGAGCTGTCGGAAGTTGAAAAAGCGTTTCGCAGAACAGTATAGTTCAGCCATGTTTTTAACTCTTAAAAAAAGGTATCGTGACGGAAACACCCATGCGCAACAAACTTGCAGCTGCCCTCTGTAATTTGGGGATTTCGCTTTTTTTCCTATGGTTGACGGTCGTTCCGAGCCCTTTCAGGGATTCGCTCGAGTACCGGGGGTATGATGCCATGACGGCCTTATCACCCTTACCGGAAATGGCCGGTCCCATTGTTCTGGTGGATATTAATGATCAGGCACTGGAAACCCTGGGGCCTTGGCCCTGGCCGCGGACCCGCATCGCCGAGGGGATCCAAAAGGCAGCGGCGGGAGGCGCCCGAACCATCGGATTACCGCTATTGATGGACACCCCCCAGGATAGCTTAGCCAAGGAAGCGATGGAAGGGCTGGCGGAAGCGTTTCGTTCCACCTTTGGCCTCAGTGAAGACCCGAAGCTCAAAGCGTTTTATCAGACGCTTTGCGATGTTCAGGAACAGATAACGCCCGACCGGCTGTTGACGGACGCCATCACCGCCGCCGGCATCGTGGTAATGCCGGTCCGGTTCGATACGTCACCAGGAAAAAATATTCTTCCCGCCGAATCGATCGATGTCTTTAATGAACGTTTCCGTCAGATCTTTGGTGAAGTTGCGGGGACCTTTTTTCCCCACGGTGATCAGGTGGTTCTCCCCCTGCCCGGTTATCTGCGGGGAGCTCGCAGTCTGGGTCACCTGAATCTTACACGTGATTCCGATGGAAAGCTTCGGCGAGAATCACCCGTTTACGAGTTCAAGGGAAAGCGGGTGGCGTCCTTCGCCCTGGCGCTGGCAGCCGGCTATCTCGATATTCCCGAAAAAGAAGTTTATCTGCAGCCGCAAACCATACTGTCCTTTAACCGGCACCGAATTCCCCTGATGGCGGATGGAACCTATTTCATTCGATTCGATAACAACCCGACCTCCTTTGAGCGGTATGGATTTTCTGAATTGATCTCCGGATCTCTGCCCCCGGATGCGTTTCAAAACAAACTGGTCATCTTCAATTTTTCCGCAACAGGTCTGGCTCCCCGGATCGCCACACCGCTCGATTCCCGGATGCCGCTGGGCGAGCTCAGCGCCCATGCACTCCGGACCCTTCTGGACGGGTCACCGGTTTGTCCTTTTCCCCACCAGCGATGGGTATCTTTTTTGATGATAACGCTTGCCGGACTTTTCATCACTTTTTTATTACCGCGTTTTTCCGCGGTTGGCAGCCTCGTGTCCTCACTTGCGGGGATAGGCGTTCTTGCAGGGGGGAGTTTTTTCTTTTTTAAGTTTCAGGGGCTGTGGATTCCTTCCGTAACGCCGGCAATTGCCTTATTAGCGGGTTTTTTAATCACCGTGCTTATATCCGTTTTTCCCCGGACGGCACGGAATGTCTCCAATGGGGCCACGGATCGAGAAGTCCAACGGTTGCAGGGAATGTCCTTTCAGAGTCAGGGAATGCCGGATGCGGCCTGGGAAAAGCTCCAGCCCTTGCCGGTGGATGAGGATCTGAAGATAATCCTGTATGATCTGGCCATCGATTTTGAAAAACGGGGGGAGGGGAAGAAAGCGCTGAGGGTCTATGAGCATATTGAGGAAACGGATGCGGAATATAAAGACATTCAGATTCGCATGACAAGTCTGCTTGCGGCATCCGCCCGCACCGGTATCTCGGCGGAACCGGGGGGACGGCTGGTGGAAAGTGAGGAAGTGATAGAACCCGTAGCGCCTAAAACCGCACCCACCCATCTGGGGCGTTATGAACTATTGCACCCCATCGGCCAGGGCGCCATGGGAACCGTTTATCTCGGTCAGGATCCTCACATTAAACGCAAAACCGCCATTAAAACTTATCGGTTTAACGAGGAGTTCGATCCGGCGGACGCAGAGGAAATGAAGCGCAAATTTTTTCGCGAAGCGGAAAGCGCCGGCAAGCTCTCCCATCCGGGGATCGTAACGATTTTTGATGCCGGTGAAGAGGACGGACTGGCCTATATTGCCATGGAGTATCTGGACGGAAAAGATCTTCGAGCGTATGTGGCAAAAACGGCCTTGCTTCCCATGCGAAAGGTGATCGACCATGCGGCGGAGATTGCGGAAGCTCTTGCGTATGCGCATCAGCAGGGAGTGGTTCACCGTGACATTAAACCGGCGAATATCATGTTGCTCAAATCGGGTGTTGTTAAGATCACCGATTTCGGGATAGCCCGAATAATCGCCTCGTCCAAAACCCGGACCGGCATCGTGAAAGGTACCCCTTATTATATGGCGCCGGAACAAATCACCGGTAAGAAAGTTGATGGTCGATGCGATATTTTCTCTCTCGGTATCGTTTTGTTCCAGCTTTTGACGGGCAACCTTCCTTTCACAGCAGCCAATCCGGGTGCGCTCATGCATAAGATTGTCACTGATCCGCATCCGGACCCCAAAAGCATTAATCCGAAAATCCTTACACCTCTGGTGGAGGTTATCAACAAAGCGCTGGAAAAAGAGGTCACGAAGCGGTATCAGTATGCATGGCAGATGGCGGCTCATTTACGGATAATCGGGCATAAAATAGACGCATTCATCGAGCAAAAAAGAGCGTCGGTAAGTGCGGACGGGAATTAGTCAATGACCCATGTGGAATCGGCGGGCCTGACGGATGTCGGGAGAAAAAGAAAAGAAAACGAGGATGCGTTTTTCATTGATGACCGGACAGGGCTTTACGTGGTTTCGGATGGTATGGGCGGGCACCTGGCCGGTGAGGTGGCCAGTCGTCTTGTGGTGGCGGCGGTCCGGGATGTCATCACGGGGCAACGCCGGATGCCACGGGAGGATGAAAATGCGGATTCGGCGTTGTCCGGGAGCGCCAATTTGCTGCTTTACGCAATTCGGATTGCCAACGAAGAGGTTTTTTCCGCCGCAAGCGGCAATGAATCATTTAAAGGAATGGGTGCGACCTTGTCCGCGGTTTTGTTGTCAGGCGAAACCCTTGTTGCGGCGAATGTGGGAGACAGTCCTATTTACCTTGTCCATAAAGGGGTCATGGAACGATTATCCATCCCCCACACCCTTGCGGCCGAACATGCTGCTTTGGACCCGGAGGGAAAGACTCCCCTGGATCCCAAATTCCGGCATGTACTTACCCGGGCTGTCGGGACGCATGAAACGGTTTTGGCGGATGCCTGTGAGATTCAGCGCTGTTCCGGGGATATTCTGGTAATCTGCTCGGATGGCTTAAGCAATACCGTAACGCCGGATGAAATTTGCCGGCGGGTGCGGGAGGAGGCGCCCGCGGCGGCTTGTCGGCAACTGGTGGAACTGGCCAATCAGCGGGGCGGAGAGGATAATATCACGGTTATTGTTATCAAAAGCACTCCGGAAAGATCCCGGATAAGGCATTTTGTGAAGCGATTCACTCATTTTTTTTGGCGGAACCAGGCGATCCAATGATATATCGCCGCAGGTTTTGAAGGGGGGGGGTTAGGATGCCGATCATTACAGTGAAATTCAAGGGAATGCCTCTGGCCGACTATCGTATCGATGCGGGGAAAACACTTACCATCGGCCGAAAAGAGGGAAATGAGGTGCTCATTGATAATCTGGCCGTGTCCGGGTATCACGCAAAAATAGATGCCATCGGCGATGCGTTTTATTTAACGGACCTTCAAAGCAAGAATGGCTCCTTTGTCAACGATATAAAAATCTCCACCCATCGGCTCGTAAACGGGGATGTGATTACAATTGGCAAGCACATCCTCCTTTTTTCCTATGCCCCGGGAGAGGCTCAACCGGATAAAACAGCAGGCGCGTTGGATCAAACCATGGTGATGGATACGAGCCAGCAGCGGTCCCTTCTTGAAAAAAACGCGCCTCCTCCTGAAAAAAAGAGGCTCGCCGTGTTGACGTTGTTATCCGGGGGGATAGGGGATATCGGCATTGCCAAAAAGCTGTTTAAAATTGGAAAAAGCGATCAGAACGATCTTCAGCTCAAAGGGTTTTTTGTCGGGCAAATTTCCGCAACCATTAGTCAACGACCGGGTGGCTATTATCTTAACTATGTGGAAGGCTTATCCAAGCCGAAAGTGAACGGGAAGGTGGTAAGGGACACGGTCCAGCTGCAGGAGTTTGACATTATCGAAATCGGCAAAAATAAAATGCAGATCGTGTTTAAACCTTCGACATAATGGATGAAGGAATCTCCAAATCCGGTTTGCCGGGAAATAGCGCCTATATACGATTTCGAATCATTTTAAGATTTGCTTCCACCAACTGGCGAACTTTTTTGTTGTAGAACTCTTTCAGAAATTTCACCTGAAGGGCATCGCTGGCCTGGTTGAGAATGGTGGCATTGATGATCATGACGATACAGTCGGATTCCGCGCGAACTTTTGCATTCTTCGCCGTGGGGTAAAGGATGGCCGATTCGCCGAAAACCTCCCCCTTTCTGAGCGGTTTTATCTCCTTGCCCAATTGCAGGGAAGCGGAGCCGTGGATGATGACGTAAATATTGCTGACGCCCTCCGGGTTTTCGATGATCCAGGCCCCCTTTTTGTAGGCTTTCCAAGCGGATAATCGGATAACTTCCTTGAGATCGGCCGGCTGAAAGTGACGAAAGAGATAGAGTTGCCTTAAGAACGCCATTTTTCGTTTGTCCTGCCGGTCCATGGTGAGGGAATCTTTTCCGCGGATAATGGGAAGCAACACGTCGGCAAATTCTCTGGCGGACTGAAACCGGTTGTGTCTGTTCTTGCTCAAGGCTCTTTTTACAACCGCTGCTATCTCGGGGGAAAGATCCGGTATATGAGAGGAGATCGGCGGAGGCTCTTGATGGGAAATCTGGTAGATGACCTGGTAAGGGGTGTCGCCTTGAAAGGGCCGGCAGCCGGAGAGCAGTTCATACAAAACGGTACCGAGGGCAAACAAATCGGTTTGTTGATTCAGGGGTTGACCGGAATCGACCTGCTCCGGTGACAGATAGTAGACGGTTCCTGAAATATGATCTTCAGGGCCGGCGCTCTCTTTCTGCAAACGGGAAATGCCGAAATCCATGAGCTTGACTTCCCCTTTTTGCGTGAGCATGATGTTGGAGGGTTTTATATCCAGATGCAGATACCCCTTGGTGTGAATATAATCAAGGGCATAACAGACATTGTAAATTATTTCGAGCACCTGTGGTTTTGGCAATAACCCCGGCGCCCGCGCATGCGCTTGGAGCCCATGCCCGTCGATATATTCAAGGGCCATGTATAACAGCCCTTCTTCGATACCGGCATCGTAGGTGATGGCGATATTCGGGTGAATAAACTGGGCCGCCAATCTTGCCTCTTTTATGAAGCGGTCCATATATTTTTGTTTCGATGTTGCTTCAGCATCGCGGGAGATCTTATTGACCTTTAAGGCAACCTTTCGATCGAGCATCGGATCGATTGCTTCAAAAACCGTACCCATGCCCCCTTCACCGATTTTGGCTTTTATTTCGTAACGGCCCAGCTTTGTTAGCTCGATTTCCGGTTGCATGCGTCTCGGCTTTCCTTGAAATTTTCCTGAAATTATGAATGAGTCGGCCCATGAACTGGGGGAAAGTTTCTTCGGGTGTTAAACAGAAACACCTGTTATGTCAATATGGATCCTTTTTTATTTGAAATAGAGGGAGCCCCTGTATAGAACTTACATTTTTGTTGTTTTTGGAAGGTGGTTTATACATTTTTGTTTTTTTCGAGCGGAAGGGTTGATCGGCAATTAAAGCCATATAGTGTTAGATTATAAACCAATACAAACCATAATGGCGCCATGGCACAACTATTGCTCTTATAGCAACGAGATCGAAAAACAATCGCTTTTTTTGGGAAGCGATCCTGGCGCCGGGAAGGGACGGAAATGGAACAACCTCATCAAGACCGAATCAGGCAATTGGGCGAGGCAAAAGCCCGGCTGATCGATCTTTGTCTGAAGGGGAAAGCACCAAATTTTCTGGCGGCTCATACCCAGTTACTGGACGACTATTTTCGGGAAAGCTATCTGTCCAGTGCCGTAGGCCCTTATCTGCTGCGAGAAAAAGCCCCCTACGCCATTATCGCACTCGGGGGGTATGGTCGCCAGGAGCAGTGTGTTCATTCAGACGTTGATCTTTTGTTTTTGTTTGAGAAAAAAGTTCCGGCCCGGGCGGAAGAGCTTGTTCGGGAGATGGTGTATCCCCTTTGGGACAGCGGAATGGATGTCGGGTATGCCACCCGGTCGATCGGTGAGTGCGTGCAGCTGGCTCGGGAGGAATTTGAAATTCTGACCCCGCTTCTGGACGCCCGGTTTATTTGTGGCATGTCCCCCCTGCAGACCCGGTTGATGGAACAGCTGGGGCAGACGCTTCTGACCCGGAAAACAAACAAAATTGTGACATGGCTGGTTCAGCGCAACCAGCAGCGGCACGATAGGTTCGGAGATTCAAGCTATCTTCTGGAACCGAATCTGAAGGAGGGACAGGGGGGACTTCGAGACTATCACACCATGACCTGGATTGCCCGGATTAAATATAATCTTAAGCAATCCCGGGATCTTGAATATCTGGGGCTTCTTTCCAACAGCGAGTACAAGCGGCTCTCCCAGGCCCTGTCGTTTATCTGGCAGGTTCGCAACCGGCTTCACCATATCAGTTCCCGAAAGTGTGATCAGATCCGATTTGAGCATCAGATTGAAATGGCAACGGCGCTGTCGATGGACGAAAAAAAAGGGCTTGCGCCGGTGGAACGATTTTTGGGTGAGCTTCATAGCCAGATGGGATTTATTAAACAGCAATATCTCATGTTTCTCCATGAGCATGGGCGAACCCGAAAGCTTCCATCGCTAAAAGCGGTGGTTCAGCAATTATCGCTGGCCGGGCTCATAGTCACCAAGGGCATGCTCAGTTTCGAATCGCCCGAGGCCATTGTGGAGTCACCCATTTTGCTGATAAAGATTTTTGAGGAAAGCGCCCGGTTGAAGATTCCCATTGGCTCCGAGGGAAGACGCCTGGTCCGGGAGTTTCTCCACCTGGTGAAATATGATTTTATTACCTCCCCGGTTGCCGTAAAATCGTTTGAAAAGATACTCACCCTGACGAACCGCTCTTTTAATGTATTAAATGATATGCTCATAACAGGGTTTCTTGAAAAGTGGATTCCTGAAATGCGCCATCTCGTCAACCGGATTCAATACGATGATTATCATCTGTATCCGGTGGATCTTCACTCGCTTCAGACCGTTCAGACCATAAGGAATTTTGGATCATCCCAGGATAATGCCGGTGATCCGCTGTGTCCGGATTTCTACAGGGAGGTTAAAAGCCGAAAACTGCTGCTGTGGGCGGCCCTTCTGCACGATATCGGCAAGGGAAAGCCCGGCGAGGATCATTCCCTGAAGGGGGCTGAGATTGTTCGTCGTGTTCTTGCAAAAAAGGGGCTTGATCCGGCAGAAATCGACACCATCGCCTTTTTGGTTCGCGAGCACCTGCTGCTGAGCAAGGTGGCCACCCGGCGGGATCTGAACGATGAAGAAACCGCCTTGCTGTGTGCGCGGAAAATAGCGGATGCGGATCAGCTGAAAATGCTCTACCTGCTGACCGTTGCCGACTCCATCTCCACCGGTCCAAAGGCTTGGAATGAATGGACATTGACGCTCATTCGGGATTTGGCCCTGAAGGTATTGCTGGTGCTGGAATCGAGCGAATTGGCAAGCCGGGAAGCCGTGGAGCGGATTGAGGCCAAAAAAGCGGCGCTTCTGGAAACGGCTGAATCGCCGGAAGCCAAGGAGCCGTTGGACTCGATGCTCTCGAGCATGTCCCGCCGATACCTGCTTTACACGGAAGTCAAAGACATTTCGGATCATATCCGGTTATTCCGGCAGCTTGGTGATAAGCCCTTTGTCTGGAATATTTCCGGATCCGAAACAAAAACCAACCGCACCATCAGTATTTGCGCCTACGACAGGCCCGGACTATTTTCCAACATCGCTGGCGTTCTGACCTTGAGCGGATACGATATTCTGGATGCCAGGGTTTTTACATGGCAAAATAAAATTGCTCTTGATATTATCGAGGTTAAGGCGCCGGATGATCTTGAATTTGAGCGGGAACGATGGAACCGCGCCAGTGATCGACTCATTGCCGCTATTTCCGGCCAGCTGGATTTGGGAGCCGCCCTTAAGGAGCGCATGGAAGCGTACAAGTCAAAGGAAAGGCATCCCAGCCGGCGACCGCATAAGATTAAAATCGATAATCAAGGTTCCAGTTTTTTTACCATTATTGAGGTTTTCACCTACGATTTCCCTGGGTTGCTTTTCCTGGTGACGAATGCGCTGTTTCAATGCCAGCTAGATTTGTGGGTCGCCAAGATTGCCACCAAGGTGGATCAGGTGGTGGATGTGTTTTATGTGCGCGATTTTAACGGCCAGAAGATCATCGTACCGGAGCAGGTGAGCCAGATTGAGAAGACGATTCTCGGGGTGCTGCCGGAATAGGGCGGCGTTCACCCTGGAGGGCCGAATCCATCCGATGTAACGGGTTAATTCTTTAAGATTACTTATAAAAAAGGAGGGAGGATATGAAAAAAATAGAGGCGATTATAAAACCGTTTAAGCTGGACGACGTGAAGGAAGCACTCAATGAGATCGGCATCCAGGGTATGACCATCACCGAAGTAAAGGGGTATGGCCGGCAGAAAGGGCATAAGGAAATTTATCGGGGCGCTGAGTATGTTGTAGATTTCATTCCTAAATTGAAACTCGAACTGGTTGTTGCCGCCACTCGGGTTGATGAAGTGACGGAAGTAATCCGCAAAGCGGCCAATACCGGCAAGATTGGAGACGGGAAGATATTTGTGATGCCGGTTGACGCCGCCATACGGGTGCGCACGGGCGAACGGGGACCGGATGCCATATAGCAATCGTTCCAGACCATTAACAGTACCATTTTTCATCACCATCACATTAATAACCGGAGGAATTTAGTTATGACACCCAAAGAGGCAGTGGCGTTTGCAAAAGAAAAGAAAGCACGGGTTGTGGATCTTCGATTTATGGATTTTCTGGGAATATGGCAGCATTTTTCCGTTCCCATGGGCGAACTGGACGAATCGAGCTTTGATGACGGGTTTGGAATTGATGGTTCCAGTATTCGGGGATGGCAGCCGATTCATGCCAGTGACATGATCGTGATTCCGGATCCGACCACCGCAAAGATAGATCCTTTTTTTGATGTTCCGACACTGGTTCTGATTTGCAACGTTTTCGATCCCACGACCCGGGAACCCTATTCCCGTGACCCGCGGTATATCGCTCAGAAAGCGGAAGCGTATCTGAAGAGCACCGGCCTCGGGGATACCGCATTTATCGGTCCGGAAGCCGAATTTTTTATTTTTGACGATGTTCGCTTTGATTCCACCAACAACGGCGCATTTTACGAGTTGGATTCCGTTGAAGGCATCTGGAACTCCGGCCGGGAGGAATGTCCCAACCTGGGCTACAAACCCCGATTCAAGGAAGGATATTACCCGGTTCCACCGATGGATAAATTCCAGAATCTTCGTACCGAGATGCTGCTGACCCTGGAAGATCTCGGCATCGACGTCGAATGCCAGCACCATGAAGTGGCGACCGCCGGGCAGTCCGAAATCGATATGCGCTTTAAACCCCTTTTGCAGATGAGTGATCAGTTGGCCTGGTTTAAATACGTGTTAAAAAACGTCGCGGCCCGAAATAACCGCACCGTTACCTTTATGCCGAAACCGCTTTTCGGGGATAACGGCAGCGGTATGCACACCCACATCAGCATCTGGAAAGACGGGAAACCGACGTTTGCCGGGGATAAATACGCCGGCGTCTCACAGGAGGCGCTCTGGGCCATCGGCGGGATTTTGAAACACGCCCGGGCGCTGTGCGCCATCACCAACCCGACCACCAATTCCTATAAACGGCTGGTCCCGGGATTTGAGGCGCCGGTAAACCTGGCGTATTCAAGCCGTAACCGAAGTGCTGCCATCCGTATTCCCATGTACTCGGCCTCGCCGAAAGCAAAGCGGCTTGAGTTCCGGACGCCGGACCCCTCCTGCAACGGATACATGGCCTTCTCCGCCATCTTAATGGCGGTCATTGACGGCATTCAGAATAAAATGGATCCGGGTGATCCGCTGGACAAGAACATCTACGATCTGCCGCCCGAAGAACTGGCCGAAATCCCCTCCGCGCCGGGCGCTCTCGATGAGGCTCTGGACGCGCTAAAAGCGGATAGCGCCTTTTTGATGAAGGGGGATGTTTTCACCAAGGATGTCATTGACCGGTGGATCGAGTATAAGATCGAAAGCGAGATAAACCCGGTGAGACTGCGTCCGCATCCCTACGAGTTTCATCTTTACTATGATATTTAATCGAGGCATATATTCGCCGCTCCTCGGGTGGGCTCAGGCGCGGCGAGCAAGACGGTGAACAAAATACAAAGGCCCGGGCTTGGAATTATTGCCCGGGCCTTTGTGTTTGTGGTTTGGCACCTAAATCGGAAAAGGGGATTTTGGGTTTTTACCCCCTGGCTCTGAGGTCAATACCCATCGTCCGCTTATGTTGTAGCTTGGTATATATCGGACCGTATCACAGATTTAATCTGAAAAAGCCGGTACACAACATGTTGTACCGGCCATCAGCTTAAAATGGGTGGACTGTAAACGTCAATTCACACTTTCTGATTCATATCCAAGGGAAACACTGATAGCCACAGTGTTTCTATCGTTTTAGGCGGATGGGATACTGCCAAGATATGAAGAACCCTTCACCCATGGTAACAATGACCTGCGCCTATAAACACAGGTACCCTTCTTTTCCCATTTTTCAGATCCTCCGGCCTATTGGACCGGTACCGACTTCGTCTTTAATGAGATAAGCGGTATTAAAACCAAGGCCGAAAGGATGCCGCTGCCGAATCCAATGCCAAAGGTCCAAAAATAGCCTCCGGTTTTATCGGCGATCCATCCGCAGAGGACCGGTGAAATGATGGAGCCGACACCTAAAAAAACCGTCCAGAGTCCCACCACACTGCCGATTTTGTTTTTTGAGAAAAAGTCGTAAGCGGAGGCGGCGTATACCGGCCAGACGGCGCCGTAGCCGATTCCGTAAAAGGTGACACACACATACAGGGCAAAGACGGTCCGGGAAAGGACTAGCCCCAGACATCCGATTCCAAAGATTAAACTGCAGAGAATCATGATATTGACCCTCCCTACGGTATCGGATAATCTCCCGAGTGTCATCTGCCCTGCGATCCCGCAGAGGGCGATCAGGGCAAAAAAACGCGTGGATGTGGCGTATTCGAGGTGGAGAAATTCCCTGGAATAAATCGGCAAAAAGGTAAATGGTATCAGAACGTTAAATCCGACCAACAGGTAGGCGACTCCGATAATCCAGAATATTTTATTCTTGAAGAAGCCTTTGTAGTCATTCCAAATCGTCCAAAGGCTTTCCTTCACGGAGACGATCGTCCTTTCTGCCACCGGAGGGTTTCGAACCAGCCATAGATTTAAAGCCGCCACCCCGATTCCAAAAAATCCCATGCTCAACCAGCCGGTGCGCCAGCCGCTGGACGAGACGATGATGGGAAGCAAAATACTCCATAAAGGGATACCAAAGCTGATGCCCATCGTCACAAATGAGAGCGCCGTCGCCCGCTTGTGGATAGGCACCCATTTCATGACCAAAGCGGCCACCGGCGCCCAACAGGCCGCATGCCCCAAACCGATCAATGAGAAAAAAAAACCTGCCGTTAGCAAACTGTCTGCATATGCCATCAGCAATGAACCGATGGCCGATACCGCAACGCAGAGGGTCACGATAAACCGATAGTTGAACAAATCGGAAAAGGTGCCAAAAATGGGCGTGAACACGGTATAAAAAATAAAATAGCACGCATATATCATCCCTGCCTCGGTTTTTGAGATTCCCAAAGCCGGCAGCATTTCAGGCAACAGCATGCCATACGCATACCGAAGACTATACGCGATGGAGATATTGAAAAAGCTGGCGATGATAACGGCATAGGCACGTCGGGTCATGGATTTTTTTTATACCCCTTGTTCATTTTATAGTCTATCGCATCCATCCGGAGGCATTGGGTTCGGGCGAGCATTACCCGTGCGGCAATTTTTTCCTTAAATTAAGGAGAATTTCAAGATTTATTCGTTTTAATAGCAGGATATTTTATTTAGCCCACCTGATTAAACAATGGCAAGCATTAAAGGCGTTCCCCTTCATCAATCGCCGACAAGCCTTTTAAACTCAATGAGGCTCGGCTTCCCTGCAAAGTAGAAGAGATGCGTAAAACAACGGCAATCCGAGCAGCCAAAGCCTTTCACCGGTTTCTGGGCTCCCGGAAGTCGGCCAAACGATTCGGCCCACAGATGCTCCACCTTTTGGCCATCGTGCCAGATTCCAACAATTCGGGATTTATTGCGAAGGTAATCAATATGCCAATGGGGCCGTTTTGCCTTTTTGAGATGATACCGCAGCCGGGCCGCCAAACCGCCGGGGCCGAATGCGCTCCCAACATAGGCATAGTAACCGGCTGCGAAACGGAATCGGCCCAGTTTGCCAATAATTAAATTGGCAGGGCGAGAGACAAGCAGAATTAAGCAGTAGGAGCCTTTGCCTTGAAGCGATTCGGACAGATCCATTGTCGCAAATGAGGGTTTTTCCCTATCATCGTAATTTGGACTTCTTTGCGGAAGCCATATGTGCATTACGCCCCCGGATTTTAGGGTGCCCCGGAATGAGGAGCAAAATTTTGCGTCCCGAGTATGGATCAAAGAAGAATATCTCGTAGAAGAAACTTGCCAAAACCATGACCAGTCCTGCACCACTTAAAAGCGCCACACTGTAATCGGTATGGTCCACCATAAACCGAATCCGGCCTTGCCTGCCAATTTTTCTGTTGCCAAAGAGGGCAATTTTCAGGATGCCATTTCAGCAGACCCTTTTCCGGCTTCACGAAAGACTGTATCCGCCTGTCCACACGGCCGAAAAAATCGCAATAGTCCATTTCCATAGCCACATTCTATCCTGGGCTTGCTTTTTGAGGCACCACAAAATCTTGCTTGCGGTGAGCTTGTCTTTAGTTTTCGAGTATTGTCGATTGAAGTGTTTTTTGAGCAGGGTTAACTATATGGCTTTTCAGGAAAATAGAAAGAAAAAGGCAGAGCCAAATGAAACGACCCTGCCTTTGTGTGTCTGTAGATTATTTGACGGATTATATTTTCACTTTCTTTCTGGCAATTCCGGCAAGCCCGACCAGACCAAAACCGAGGAGGAGGATGGTGTCCGGTTCAGGGACAGGACTTTGTGCAGTAACCGGACCAAAGTTGAGAACAGAGGTGCTGGTATAGTAAAAGCCAAAATAACTCACCATAGCAGGATTGGACCACCCGACGCCAACTCCATCCGCCTTGAAACCGAAGGTGGCTGTTGTGCCTACTGGATATACCGACGCTGGTTCTAATCCCCACCAATACAACCATTCATAACCATTCTGGAGAGCCGGTACAGTGAAAAAAGGAACCCCTATATTGGGATCCGATGAATAATAATGAACCCATTACCCCCCTAACTGGTAAGAAGCAGGGGTTACTATGTCTGAGATCACAGCGGAGATCGGCACCTGTACGAAAAAGCCATCAAGCCCGGTTCCAGGACCCGTGCCTTGATCATTGTTCGTAACCTCATACTCGAGAAGGTCCAAGAATTTGGTCCTTTTAGCGTAGCCTCTGAAGAAATGGTATATGGAGCTGCATGGACCAAAGCGGAAATACCTAAACATAAAATCGCCAGACAACCCATCAGCAGTCTTTTCATTGACACTCTCCTTTATTAAAAAGATTAATATATCGTGTTTGAAATTATTTCCTGGATTAGTTTTTCATTTCCTGTTTCAAGTTGTTTTACTTAACAGCTTTGCTGTTAAGTAAAAAACGAATAATTTTACGTACACTTCAAGCAAATATCGTGCCACCGAATGGAGATTTTTTTTTTTCCATCTCTACATAAAGAGCAAAATTATTATTTAGTTATGGATAAGAAAAACGTCCTTAATGAATGAAATATTGTGTAAATCTTACCGAGTTATCGGGTCAGATATGTGAAAATAATGTAATAGAGGTAATAAATGTATGTAAAAAATGTAATAATTTTTTTGAAATCATTGAGATCGATAAAGTTGAAGAAATACACGGGATAATGTACCACTATGTCGTACATCGCCTCTATGATTTTTCCCATCATGGTCTTTTGATCTTCCGGATCGATCCGATCGTCCAAATTGGACAACTGAACGAGCTGAGGCTGAAAATTAAAACAAAGATGGAGCCATTCAAATGCATATGCGGGGGGGGTACTTTGATTTAGTGTATGTGATAACAGAAGTGCCCGGGAAGCGCAGATCGGGCATCCACAATATTTTGTATGGAGTGAAATGCGATAAACGCTCCCTCTCTGGCAACACCGCTTGCCACATTCCTTCAGCCACCATATCAATAAGAATGAGCCAGAATGCAACTGCCAGTTCTTCTTTTTTGAAAGAGTGGCGGGCACAAGATATTGTGGTGTCATCTGTTTAGCGCTGAAGTGTTGATACCATACCATTCTGACAACTTCCCTTTTTGGGGAAACCTTTGTCCCAAGCTGATTATAACAATTCGCTATCGTCCAGGCTGGAATTCCGGAATGGCCCTCCGCATGAATGCATCAAAAAGCGGGACGGTAAATGCCATATCGCCATGGGACGGGCTGTAAATCATTCCCTTCTTGATGAGGCTGGCGCGAACCGGACCTAACGTAGTGATTTTTACGCCAAGAGAGTTGGCGATGTCCGCAGTCCGGTATAATCCTGCTCCTAGTTCTGCCATGGCGCGCAGGTAGTTTTTTTCGCGAGGAGTAAGCCGATTGAACCGCACTCTGAAAAAGTTATCATCAAGGCGTTTTTCAACCAAGATCGTGGTCTCTCGTACAACCCGTAGGGAAATGGGAGACGATTCGGCATGGTTCCATGCCTGATACCCCCATTCCTGAAGAAAATAGGGATAGCCCTGGGTTAGCCGGCAAATATCTTGTAGGGCAGCCGCTTCAATTGCTTCCCCGGCGGCTTCAATCGGTTCCTTGATGGCCTTTGTGGATTCCCCCTCGGACAACGGCCCGATGTCGGGGAAATTGAATAGCCGCTCGGCATAGGACTTTGACTCACCGGCCATTCCCGCCAGAATCGGTAACCCGGCCCCGATGAGAAGTAGGGGTGACCGGCGCTGCTGCATTTTGTGCATGGCCATAATCAGGGCGCTTAATTCGGCCGAATGCAGGTACTGGATTTCATCGATCAGAATAGCCACGGATGCGCTACGCTCTTCGGCCGCTTCGGCAACTGCAGAAAAGAGATTGGGCAGATCCATCTCCAAATCCCCGCTGTCGGCGGCACCCCGCTCGGGATCAATATCCAGACCGAACTCTACATCACCGACCGTTACCCTGACCCCGCCGATAAAGCTTTTCAGAACCGCAATTGCGCGCCGCACCTTGTTCCCAGCTCCGGCTACCCTGTCGAGGTCGAAAAGAAGCCGACGCAATTGAGGGATGAGAAGAAGGGAGAGAGGCTTATCTTCATGCGCTTCGATGAGAATGGTACGATACTCCTCACGAATCGCCATGCGTTCGATCTCATTGAGGAGCACGGTTTTACCGACGCCGCGCAACCCCGTCATTAAGATGCTTTTTTCAGGGCGCCTTTCCCGAATGCGACCCAGCAGGACACGAGCCTGCTCAAGGATAGTATCACGGCCGGCAAGTTCGGGCGGCGGCGAGCCGGCACCTGGAGAAAACGGGTTTTTGATTTTATCCATAAGTACGCCCCCATGGTCGTTTATACCCATTTATACGCTATAATGCGTATACTATCAAATAAATTATTATAAACGGGCGGTTTCGGGGCGTTTATTTTTTTCCGTTAACTTGCCGATTACCTTCCCTTTTGCGCGATTTTGGCCCAGGAATCCCGAAGGGTGGCGGTCCGGTTAAAGACCAGTTTGCCCGGGGCGGCGTCCTTTTTATCAACACAAAAATAACCGAGCCGTTCGAACTGGAACCGGCTCTCGGGCAAAGCCCCGGCAAGACTCGGTTCCACATAGCACTCGGTAACTCCCTCGGAGTCCGGGTTCAGGAAATCGGTAAACGCTTTGCCGTTTTTTTCGGCAGCCGGATTTTCAACGGTAAACAGCCGGTCATACAGGCGCGCCGTTGCTTTAATCGCGTGGGCGGCGGATACCCAGTGAAGGGTCCCCTTGACCTTGCGGCCGTCCGATGACCAGCCCCCTTTGGTTTTGGGGTCGTAAGTGCAGCGAACCTCCGTCACCGCACCGGTCTCTTCATCTTTCACGAAATCAACACAGGTGATGTAATAGGCGTATCGGAGCCGCACCTCCTGTCCCGGCGCCAAACGGAAAAACTTCTTCGGAGGTTGCTCCATGAAATCCTCTTTTTCTATATAGAGCACCTTTGAAAACGGGAGAATTCTGGACCCCAGCGTCTCATCTTCCGGATGATAGGCGCCGGTCAACTCCTCGACGAGGTCATCCGGATAGTTCACGATCACCACCCGAAGGGGATTGAGGACAGCCAGAACCCGGGGCGCATGCTGGTTTAAATCTTCCCGAATGGCGTGCTCCAGCAAGGCCACGTCAACGACACTGTCCCGTCTCGCTACCCCGATCCGCTCACAGAAATTTCGAATTGCCGCCGGCGGTACTCCGCGCCGCCGCAAGCCGGAAATGGTCGGCATTCTCGGATCATCCCAGCCCTTGACCGCTCCGGAGGTGACCAGCTGAATGAGCTTTCGCTTGCTGAGAACCGTGTAGCTCAGATTCAATCGAGCAAACTCAATCTGTTGGGGATGACAGGGTACGGGGAGGTTATCGAGGACCCAGTCGTAGAGGGGCCGATGGTCCTCAAATTCCAGGGTGCAGATGGAATGGGTGATTTTTTCAAGGGCGTCGGAAATGCAGTGGGTAAAATCGTACATCGGATAGATGCACCAGGCGGAACCGGTTCGATGGTGATCGGCCTTCAATATCCGGTAAAGAACGGGATCCCGCATATTGAGGTTCCCCGAGGCCATGTCGATTTTGGCTCTTAGGACATGGACGCCCTCTTCAAATTCCCCCGCCCGCATGCGCTCAAAAAGCGATAAATTTTCTTCAACGGAGCGATTCCGGAAGGGACTGTCTTTCCCCGGTTCGGTCAGCGTTCCGCGATATTCCCGCATCTCATCGGCGCTGAGGCTGCAAACATAGGCCTTGCCGAGCTTTATCAGGGCAACGGCATAGGCGTAGAGCTGCTCAAAATAATCCGATGCGTAAAAAAGCCGGTTTTCCCAATCGAAACCGAGCCACCGGACGTCGGACTGAATGGATGCCACATACTCCACCTCTTCCTTGGTCGGGTTCGTATCATCAAAGCGAAGGTTGCAAGTTCCCCCGTAGGTGGCCGCCAACCCGAAATTAAGGCAGATCGATTTGGCGTGCCCGATATGAAGATACCCATTGGGCTCCGGTGGAAACCGGGTTGCCACGCGACCTTCATTTTTTCCGTGCGAAAGGTCTTCCTCAATGATGGTTTTGATGAAATTCGACGATGCCGGTTCCTGTTCATTCTTGATATTTTCTGTCATGGCGATGGGTTCTATCCTCGTTCTCGGCAATAAAGCGGATTTATCGCGATATAAAAAAAGTCGTTATGAATTAAAAGCTTAAAAAACCATTCCCACATAGCCCACGAGACTGTCCCCGGGGCTCTTATCATAGCTCGTCGTGTAGGTCACGATCTGCGCCGGTCCGGCCCCTATTGTTTTGGCGGCGGAAATGGCCGTGGCGGCAGCACCGGCACAGCAGGCATTGTGATGGTCAAACGCCGATTCCAACACTTTTTCGGGGGAAAGGCTTGCCATGGCGTCGATGACCTGGCGATCATTCTCGTTTTTGACCCACTCCACGGCGGCTTTCCCGGTGCCCTTTGGCATGAACCCATAATTGACACCGTAATGCGTCAGATCGGTGGAGCCGATTACCTTCACTTTCAGTCCCAGGGTATGGGCAAGGGTCACCGCCCGCTTCCCGATCTCAAGGGAGGCGGCATCCGGCGGCACTCCCATCGGAACAATGGCTATGTCCCTAAAAAAGTATTTGATAAACGGGAGTTGCAGCTCGATGGTATTATCGGGCAAAAACTGTCTCTCCGTTTCGATTTTAAAAGAAAATTCCTTCGTGAGCGCGTCTGCAACCCTCGACTCAATGGCAAGTTCACCAAAAGGCGTCTCCCAGTGCCCGGTCTTCATGATGTAATTGGGGGCCCCGGAGGGAAGGTGCATGCCGAAAAGAAGAAGGACATCCGGCGCCGGTGTTTCAACCAGCTTATGAATGACATTGCAGGCGATGGCGCCCGAATAAAACCACCCGGCATGCGGCACGATCCCGCCGACATAGGACCTTTGTGGAACCTGCCAGGCGGTTCCTTCGGTAAGAAACCGTTCAATTTCCCGCTCACACGCGGCAGCGCCGGCCGGGTACCAGCTGCCGGCAAACATGGACTTGCGAGCATTCATGGTGCAATCCTCCTCCTCTTGATCCGACACTGTCTTTAACTCCTGATCTCAATCATTATCCGGTAAATGGGATTGAGAAAGAGCCCAAAAGCGAGAGAACGGAAAACGGCGCTGCCGGTATGGCGGCGCCTAAGGCTTGCTATTATTATATATCTCCTCTATCACCTCGCGGCCGAATTCATAGCAAGTATTGCAATGATGGCAGCGCATTTCAACCGGAAAAGGGCCTTTTTCGAGAATATCCGATAAATCGGATTTGGGAAGCAGCATGAGGAGGCGTTTGACGCCCGATTCGTTGCAATGGCACATAAACTCGATTCTCCGGTTTGCGATAATTCGAGGAGCGTACGCTTGAAACGCTTCCCGAAGAATGCTTTCCGGCAATATGCCGGTTGAAAAGGCCGTTCCCAGGGACGGAAGCGATTCCACTTTTTGCTCGATCGCGAGGATCGTTTCGGTGTCCGCACCCGGCAAGGCCTGAATCAGCATGCCGCCGGCTCCCAGAAGATTTCCTTCCGGGTCAAACCGGATACTTAGGTGCAGTGCCGTCGGAATCTGTTCGGAAGTCACATAGTAATGAGCCAGGTCCTGAGCGATATTGCCGTATTGAAGGATCACCTTTCCGGCAAAGGGCTGTTTGGCGCCTTCCAGATACCGGGTTACGGTGAGAAAACCGGCGCCAAAAAAAGGGGAAAGGTCAAAGCTTTCGAGTGGTTTTTCGATGGGGATGGGAATCTGTTTGAGATACCCCCGGACTTCCCCAAAGGCATTGCTTTCCACCACCAGTCCCCGGATGGGTCCGGAGCACTCAAAGAGCAGGCTCAAGCGGTCATTTCCTTTAAGGGTTGCGGACATGAGGGCGGCCCCCAGGTAGGCGTGGCCGAGCACCAGGGTTTCCAGCACTCCCAGCTCATGGTTTCCCCGCATCTCATGGACCATTCGGGTGCCATGCAAGATCACCCCTCGAATCGTATCATTTGCCAGAGTGAAATGGTGCAGCCGATCTTTCGCGGCAGCCAGAAGTTGTTCCTTCAGGCTCTTTCCGTGCGGAGATTTTTTGATCATATCGACTTACTCTCGCATATGCCGCACCAGATGGCCCATCTCGGGAAAGATAAGATTTTTGCATGCCAGTTTGCAGGCTTTTAGACTTCCCGGCATCGAAAAGACAACGCTGTTGTAAATGATACCGGCCGTGGCCCGGGACAACAATGCCGCCGCATCGATCTCCTCATAGCTCAGCTGGGCGAACAGAACGCCGAAGGCGGTCAGTTCCTTGGAAAACAGCGGACGCACCGCTTCGATGGTCAGATCCTTTGGACTGATTCCGGTGCCGCCGGTTATCAACACGACATTCGGAGAAAAATCCCGAATGACCCTCAGCAGTGTGTCGCGAATGAGCGAGAGATTGTCCGGAACCAGGGTGTGGTGGACCACGGTGTGGCCTTCTTTTTTTGCCTGCTTGCTCATCCAATTCCCGCTTTGATCTTCCGCCAGGGTTCGGGAGGTGGACACGGTGATGATGCCGACCGTTACCCGGTCCGGCGCCGTCTCTTTATGCTCTTTTGTTCCCATAATAATTTCTTAAGTGAATTGCCTTGATTTTGAGGTGCGTTTTACCTATTGAAGTAAACGAATCGTATTCCACCCGGATTGGCAATGGTTAGCAATTTCCTATCAGAATCCATCGGCCCTTGCAACAATCCTGGCAACCCAATAAAGTGAATGTCATGATGCAGGACCTGCAACCTATCCCTCCAAAAGAAAAGCTCCCTTGTAGCGGCGTTATTCTTGCAGGCGGATTAAGCATTCGGTTTAACAGGGAGAATAAGGCATTTGCAACCATCGGGAACGAAAAAATTCTGGAAAATGTGCTACGGGTGTTTCGGGCTCTTTTTGATGAAATCATTTTGGTTACCAATACCCCGTTACTGTATGCACCCTGGGATGTGTCGATTGTTACCGACATC
Organism: Pseudomonadota bacterium; assembly: GCA_043797445.1. Lineage (GTDB taxonomy): Bacteria > Desulfobacterota > Desulfobacteria > Desulfobacterales > JAFDDL01 > JAZDPP01. Next base: position 70,959 of record JAZDPP010000054.1, on the reverse strand, counting down.
TATCCGGTGCGCAGTCCGCTCACCGGCATCTACAGCGGCCTGGTTTACGCCGCAAATCCTCATATCTTTATCGCTGCCTGCGATGCTCCTTTTTTGCAAAAGGAGCTGGTGGAAACGGTTCTTGACAATATTGACAGCCATGCCGATATTTTTGTGCCGGCAACCGGCAAAGGAATGGAGCCCCTGTGTGCGGCCTACTCAAAAAAATGCCTGCCCCATATCGAGCGTGTCCTTTTGAAGCAATTGGAAATGGATTCGAATGCGGGAAACCCTACGGAGAGAATTTTAAAACAATCCCTTAAGGTCCGGAGTTTTTTTGAACAGGTTCGCGTAAAAACAATTGATGAAGCGCAGCTTCGCGCCAGGGATCCGAACCTGATTTCCTTTTTTAACGTTAATACTCCGGATGATTTGACAAAGGCGCTGGCGATGGCGCCCGAAAATCCCAAGGGGTCGAAAGGAGTCGATATGAACATATCCACCCTAATGGAGCGAATTAAAAATAATCCGAAATATCATGAAGTCGGCATGGTGCTGTATCACAACGGTGTTGTCCGTGGATCTTCCCGGGATGGCCGAAAGGTTAGCGGACTTCGGGTCCGAGTCGATCATGAAGGGCTGGAACGCATCCTTTCCGAAAACCGGAACAAAGCGGGTATCATGGATATTCAGATCTGGATCAACGAAGAGAAGGACCTCAAGGTGGGCGATGATGTGATGTTTCTGGCGGTAGCGGGAGATATTCGGGAAAACGTCATTGAAACGCTTACCACCACGCTCAATACCGTTAAATCGACGGTTACCAGTAAGACAGAATATTTTATTTAATATAGCCGGTTACAGCGACTTTACTGAACAACGGAGAACAAATGGATTCCTTTACCCATATCGACGATGAGGGACGGGTTCGCATGGTGGATGTGACGGATAAACCCGGCACCCTTCGCACGGCTCGCGCACGGGGCGTGGTGACCATGCAGCGTGACACCTTCGATAAAATAAAAAATCAGCAGGTCAAAAAAGGCAACGTGCTGGAAACGGCCCGAATTGCCGGTGTCATGGCGGCGAAAAAGACCGCGGATCTGATTCCCATGTGTCACCCCCTGAACCTGTCTCATGTTGCGGTTGATTTTTTCCCGGATGTGGATGCAAGCGCCATCGTCGTAGAAGCCACTGCCAGGCTCACAGGACAAACCGGTGTGGAGATGGAAGCCCTGACGGCGGTCAGTGTTGCTGCCCTGACCATTTATGATATGTGTAAATCCTATGATCGGGGAATGACCATCATCCGGATTGAACTCGTTGAAAAAGCTGGTGGTAAAAGCGGAACTTTCAAAAAACAATAGGCGAGCCCAAAGATAATGATCCATGAGAATTTTCGCACCGGCCATTAGACATCACGGCGGTGGCGTCCGTGTTCTGCTGTTACTGGCGGCAGCCCTTTTATTTCAGGGGTGCCCGCCTCATCAGCCGCCGCTATCGACACCCACAGCTGTCTCCGTGGCAATGGAAGAGGTGCCGCCTGACCAGCGACCTGCTTTTACGGACGACATGGCCTATGACGGTCTTTCGCAGGCGATTGATTACAGTCTCTCCTATCTTTCCAGAATACCCCCGGACAGCAAATTTTCTTTCGGCCGGGATCAATATTCGGCAGGCCATCTCATTACCTCCTTGTCCCACTTCAGACGGTTTATCGAAACCCGGCCATCGTCATTGTCCTTAAGCCGCTTTCTTGAAGAAAATTATAAAATATATCAGTCTGTTGGAGAAAATGAGCCTCAAAAGGTGCTCTTTACGGGGTATTATGAACCGAGCTTACACGGCAGTCTTACAAAAACAGACAGATATCGATATCCGGTTTATCCCCGCCCCGCGGATCTTGTCACCATCGATTTGTCTCTGTTTTCAAATGACTACCAGGGGAAAACCCTGGTGGGCCGACTTGCCGGGGAGCGGGTTATCCCCTATTTTGACAGGGATGCCATTGAAAAAGGAGCTCTTGGCGGCACTGTAACCCCCCTTGCCTGGGTAGATGATCCGGTGAGTCTTTTTTTTCTCCAGATTCAAGGATCGGGTAAAATCCATATGGACAGCGGCGGGGTTTTGAATGTTCACTACCATGCCTCAAATGGTAAAGCATATCGAAGCATAGGGAATTTGTTGATAGAGCAGGGGAAAATTCCCCGGCCGGAAATGTCCATGCAGCGGATTCGGGCCTATCTCGATGCGCATCCGGAAGAAGTCGGCGCCATTTTTTCTTATAATCCCAGTTATGTTTTTTTCAAAATTGAACCGGACGGTCCTCGGGGGTGTCTTGATGTCAAGCTGACGCCGGGCCGCTCCCTCGCGGTTGACCGGCGGATATTTCCCATGGCGGCGCTTTCCTTCATTCAAACACAAAAACCCCTGGTGGACGGGAACGGCGTGATTGCCGCCTGGACCGAGTGCGCCCGATTCGTGCTGAACCAGGATACGGGTGGCGCCATTCGCGGTCCCGGGCGAGGAGATGTTTTCTGGGGAAACGGCCCCTATGCGGAACAGGCCGCCGGCCATATGCAGCATCCCGGCCGGCTTTATTTTCTGGTACTTAAGCCCGGTCTTTCCTGAACTGCTTTATATGCCGTAACCTGTTTCCTTGACTCCCGCCCATAAAGAAAGTATTTATTCGCCTGGTCACAAATCAATGGAATAGCACATCGATATTATAACACTATGGAGACCTGCCATGTTTGGTATGGGCATGCCCGAAATTTTGGTCATATTGGCCGTAGCCCTCATCGTGATCGGCCCGAAAAAGCTTCCGGATCTGGCAAAATCACTGGGACGGGCCATTGGCGAATTCCGCAAAGCCACCACCGACTTGAAAGAATCCCTGATTGTCGATACGGAAATCAAAGCGGTAAAATCATCTTTTAAAGGCCAAAACAGCGTCGCAGACACCCAGCCGGACGCCGCCGGGCAACCCGCCGGCGAAAAAGGTCTCACTGAAGCAACTTCGGACGCGAAACCCGTGAAATCGGCTTCATCGCCTCAGGCTTCACAGGAGTCCGATAACAATGCTTGATGACGAAAAAATTCCGTTCACCGATCATCTGGATGAGCTTAGAAAACGACTGATTACCTGTTTTATCGCCATTGGCGTCGGATTTGTCGTGTCATACGGCTTTAGTGAAAAGCTCTTTGACATCCTGACCCACCCTCTGGTTTCGGTGATGAAAAGCGGTGATAAAATAATTTTTACCGGTGTTGCGGAAGCGTTTTTTACCTATATGAAGGTTGCTTTTATTGCCGGAATTGGGCTGGCCTCACCTGTTATTGTGTATCAATTCTGGATGTTTGTGGCGCCAGGACTCTACGAAAAAGAACGTCGGCTGGTGATCCCCGTTGTGCTGCTTTCCACCGTTTTTTTTACCGGCGGCGCCCTGTTCGGCTATTTTATTGTTTTTCCGGTCGGGTTTAAGTATTTGATGAGTTTTGGCACGGAAACCATTCGGCCGATGCCCTCCATGCGTGAATATATGGGATTCGCTTCGACAATGCTGCTTTCTTTCGGACTCGTTTTCGAGTTGCCGATCCTGATTACGTTTATGGCACGACTTGGCGTGGTGACCGTCGCTTTTCTGAGAAAAAACAGAAAATACGCTATCTTGATTAATTTTGTCGTTGCCGCGATTCTGACCCCGAGTCCGGATGCGATTTCACAAATCCTGATGGCGGGTCCCCTCATGCTGTTATATGAAATCAGTATCCTTGGCGCCAAGATATTTGGCAAAAAGTCCGTCGCGCCGGAGTCGGATACCGGAGATGAGGCGGCTGACAATCCAGAGGAAACAACCGGTTCGAACGGATAGGATATTGGAAACGATACAAGAAAAATAAGAGAGATAGGCTATGGCGGTACATACCAAGAGCAAGATTAAGATCAACAAGGGCAAGAGCAAGAAAAGTGGGGGCGCCGCGGTATTTCAGATAGATCTGTTTTTGAATTGCATGGCCTTTTTTACCATGGCGTTCGCCCATTCCGGGGATCCCAGAGCGTGCAGGTGGGTATAGGTGGCAAGGACATTGCGAAAACAGGCTCCATCTTTTCCAATGATGAGTCCGGTTCCCCGCTTCATCGTAAAGGCAAGATTCTTTTCCTCTCCCCGCCATTCCATCACATGGGAATAGTGGAACTCATGCCCTTTGAGCTCTGTTCCGATCGAAAAATAGGGGTTTTCCCCGGATACCGTCACCACCGTGTATCCGTGTCCCTGAGGCCTGAGGCTAAATCCGAACACAAGGGGCAAAACGCCGCACATCGGATAATGCTTTCCATCCAATACCAGGGATTCTCCCAAATACATGAGCCCTCCACATTCCGCATAGATCGGAAGACCGGCCAAGGCAAGCGCCTTAATCCGATCCCGAAAAACCTGGTTTTCCGCTAATTGGGCGGCATGCGTTTCCGGGAATCCGCCTCCGATATAAAGGGCATCGACAGGAGGGGGCTCGGCCTGGGAGAGCGGACTTGTGAAAAGAATTTCGGCGCCGGCGAGAGTTAAGGCCTCGATATTTTCGGGATAATAAAACTGAAAGGCGGAGTCTTTAATGATGCCGATTCGAGGTTTTTCCCGGCAGGTGATCCCGTTTTCAGTTTGCGCCGCCAGCGGTGTGATTTTCCCACTTTGCCCGCTTGATGGCAACACGGCGCCCTGGAGGACCGGATCATTCGCGATCGACAGGATCGCATCAAGGTCCAAATGCTCCCGGGCCATTTTTGCTGCGGCATCAATCGATGCTTTGGCCCAGGTGTGCTCGTCCGTGGGGACGAGTCCCATATGCCGTTCCGGAAAATCCTGATGGTTCAGCTTTGGAATGGCGCCCAGCACGGGGACCTTGCAGAACGTTTCAATACTTCGGCGGATACTTCCTTCATGACGGGCGCCGGCCACCCGGTTCAGAACTACCCCTTTAATGGCGACATCCGGATCAAATCCGATACACCCCTGGACCACGGCTGCCTGTGTCCGGGTGGATTTGGTGCAATCCAGGCATAAAATTACCGGTGCGTTCAGCAGTTTGGCCAGCTCGGCCGTGCTTGTGGCGCCGGCAAGATCGGTTCCGTCATAGAGGCCACGGTTCCCCTCGATTATCGCCAAGGCGCTTGAAGTTGTATGGTCTTGAAATGACTGGATAAGATCGGATTGATCGATGAGGAATGGATCCAAATTATAGCAAGGCCGGCCCGCTGCGAGAGCAAGCCAGCCCGCATCAATATAATCAGGACCTTTTTTAAACGGGGATATCGAAATACCCCGATCTCTCAGGGCTGCGACAATCCCGATGGAAAGTATGGTCTTTCCGGAACCGCCCCGAAGAGCAGCAACCACAAGCTTCGGAATCCCCATAATTTCCTTACATATCAGAAGAGCATGTTGAAAACGGAAAACGTCGGCGATACGCGGGGGAGCTTATTCCTCGTCTTCCGCGCCCGCCTGTTTGCCGGCCCCTTTAAGTCCATACATTGAGGTGCTGCCGCTGGACCAGTATTCCAGAACCCCGTCCGTTACTAAAACGTTAATCAGCTTTTTGGCATCCCGGGGTTTTAGCTCAAGAATTTCGGACAGATCGTTAAAATAAAACTTGCTCTTTCCTTTTTTCTTGGACAGCGCTTCGACGATTTTTTCTTTGGCTTCGGCAATATCCATCTTAATTTCCTTTTCTTGGCATCCGGGCCGAGCGCCCGAGAGGAGCGCCCAGCCCGTCCATTAATTGTCCGAAATTAGAACTTGAAATTCGTGGTATGCCGCCAAGTGTAATAGGCGGGATCCCGGAAGTCATCAATCAGATGATGCGTAAATTCCAGTTCGCATTTTTCAAAGAATCTTTCCCATCCAATCCTGTCAGCCCATTCACCCAGACGCTCGTATTTGTTGGCGCCGGCTGCGTAAGCTTCGACAATCTTTTTAATGGTGGCGGTCATGCTCGGCCATCTGGGCACTTCATTAGGAATAAAGGCCACAACGACTTTGGAGAAGGCCGGGTTGCTGATGCGGTTGGAGACTTTTCCACCCACCATCAGAACGATACCGTCACCTTCGGTATCGGCCAAGGGGAGAGATGGGCACATCGTGTAGCAATTACCGCAGAACATACAGCGTTCACTTTTGATGGCGACACTGTTCACCTGGGTACCGTTTGGCAATTCAACCTTGGAGGGTCGAATGGCGGCGGTGGGGCAGGCGGCGATGGCCAGCGGTATTTCGCACATTTTGTCGACGAACTCATTGTCGATCATCGGTGGTTTACGATGATAGCCGAGAATGGCGATATCGGAGCAGTGCACCGCGCCGCACATATTGAGGCAGCAGGCCATGGCGACCCGAAGGTGAGCCGGCATGCGGTGTTGCTTGAAATCATCAAACAGCACATCCATGGTTGCCTTGACCGTACCGGAAGCATCCGATGCGGGGGTATGGCAGTGAATCCAGCCCTGGGTATGAACGATGTTGGAGATTCCGGCGCCGGTGCCGCCAACAGGGAACTTGAAGCTGCCGCCGTCAAATTTTCTGCTTTCCAGGTCTTTGATCAACGGAGCGACCTTATCCTTGCTGTCGACCATGAATTCAATGTTGTTCCGGGTGGTAAACCGGAGATGACCACCACAGTGTTTTTCTGCGATATCACAGATTTCACGAATATGCTCGGTACCCATCAACCGGGCGCCGCCGACGCGGACGGTGAAAATCTGATCCCCGCTTTCCGCAACGTGAACCAGCACGCCGGGTTGCAGGATCTCATGATACAGCCATTTCCCCTTATTCTTTGCAATAACGGGAGGATAAAATTCATCATATTTTCTCGGGCCGATGTCGGTTATCCTGTTTTTCATCGGTTCGTTCGGATCGTATCCGGAAGAAATAAATGCCATGGTTACCCCCTTCCTATCTTAGATGGTGTTTTCTGAATTCGGTGATGTCTCGCTGGAAACCGCCCGGTACTTCGTCCTCTTTCCAGAAGATGTACGGGTTGTGGCGCGGTTCCTGAACATGCTGCGCCATGGCCGGGATATTCGTCGCTTCCAACAGTTTCTGGAACCCCTGACGTTTAATCAGCTCGCCGAGACGCTCACGGTTTTTGCCTTCTTCCATCCACCAGTCCCAGATGCCTTCAATGACTTCCTTGATTTCATCATACGGCTCTTCGACCTTGATAAAGGGAACCAGCAGGGAGCCCATCTGGGCGCCATCAAGGATCGGAGCCTTCGCGCCGACCAGCATGGAAAGACCGGTGTCTTTACCGATCCGCAATGCGCGCGGCATGACGTTGATGCAATGCATGCAACGGGTGCATTCCTTGTCATCGATCTTGAGGGTTTTACCGTCCATCCACATACATTTGGTGGGGCAAAGACCAAGAACCTCTTTTTGAATGTCAAATTTACCCCAGTCGCGACCAGAGTGAGCGCCGGCATTGGGAGCCAGTTCGCCGCCGATATAGGCCTGAACGGCTTCCTGATCGATGCGGATTTGATCCTTCCAGGTACCGATAAAGGAGATGTCCGAGCGGGCGATCGAGGCCACGCAGCAGTTGGGGCATCCGTCAAATTTGAATTTAAACTTATAGGGGAATGCCGGCCGATGGAGCTCATCCTGATAGTCATTGGTCAGGGTATGGCACAGAGCCTGGGTATCGTAACAGGCATATTCGCATCGGGACTGACCGATGCAGTCCGCCGGGGTTCGCAGGTTGGAGCCGGAGCCGCCGAGGTCCTGGTTCATGTTATGGGTCAATTCAAAGAAGATTTCTTCAATCTGCGGGGTGGTGGTCCCGATGAAAATGATGTCCCCCGTGGATCCGTGCATATTGGTAACGCCGCTGCCGCGAAGGTCCCACAGATCGCACAGTTTTCTCAGATAGTCCGCCGTATAGTATTTACCGGCCGGCTGGGCAACGCGAACTGTATGGAAATGGGCAACGCCGGGGAACAGGGTCGGCTGATCACAGTACCGGCCGATAACGCCGCCACCGTAACCGAATACACCCACGATACCACCATGTTTCCAGTGAGTTCGTCCATGTTTGTAAGAGAGCTCCAGCACACCAAGAAGATCATCCACCGCATCCTGGGGAATCTGGAAATCCAAGTTTTTCACATTCTTTGCCCTTGCCTCGGCCTGTTGCTTCAGATCGGACACGAAACTCGGCCACGGTCCAGACTCAAGCTGGTCCAACAAAGGGGTTTCATGCTTTGCCATATGTTACCTCCAATTTTGTTAATAAGTGACTAACTTCTCGACATTAAAACCCTATTATCCCCTGAGGGGGGCGGTCTGACTCACCTCCTCTCAATTCGAAAAATATATTTCCGTGTATATAAACTCAGGGTCTCGATTTTATTATTTTTATGATCGTAAAGGGATGCATATAGAATCAATGCTGTTTTTTGTCAATAAAAAAGCAAGCTTTACGGTGAACGGCGACTCTTGATGGCATAATCGGGGGTGGGGGTAATGCATGTTGTGTATCGTGACGAATTGATACCGAGTATATGGTATCCCCTCAAAAAAGACGCTGCCGAGGAATTAAAAGTGGAAGGAGATATCAGAAAGGCGTTAAGCCGGGCGGCCCTGTGAAATGAATGCCCAAAGCGCCGCCACATGATCAAGAAGGTGCCGATCTATCAGCGATCTTTCAGGTGTCTGGGGATGAAATCCGCCGGCTGCGGCCCGCGCCAGATCAAACACCTCTGATACCGGCATGGCTGCAAGGAAGGTGCTAACGGTTGAGGCCATGTCTTCCCGGAAGGGCCAGGGGAAAAAGCTGTGCTGAAGCCCGGAAAAAAACCCCTCCCAAACGGCGCTCACGGTTTCTTCTCCTCCCCAAACCAGGTTTCCGGTGCCATCAAGCCGATCGATACGCATACGAATGGAAAGGTTCAGAAGAAAAAAAAGCAGCCCAAGCAGTATATGCTTGCGCTGCGCCGATTCGTTCTCCGCTATTTCGATATCCCGAAACAGCGATGCATATTGCCGAACCGTAATCAGGCGAACGTGAAGTCCGGAAGTATCAAGTCGGACCACAAAGTCACCGGCTGCATGATGCCAGGGGAATATTTGCTCGAAAGTTCTGGGGTTATAGCACGCGGTGAGGATAAAGGCTGTTTGCCGGTAAAGGTCACTCGCTTCCTCTGCGCTTAAAAAGAAAAGCCCTCGTTCATCGTCCCAGACGCAAATTTGCAGGCGGTTGCTGGTAGCATTCCGGGAAAGATGAAATTCGTGAAAGCCATCGAACCAATCCGCCAGAAACATATCCACCGGACGGCCGTCCCGCGTTTCGCCTCTCCCCCATCCATATACAGTCGGCACATATGCGTTGGCACCTGACTTGCCGAGCTTTTCGAGTGCCGGATATTCGTTCTCCATGGTCTGTCGGCCGGGCTTTGAAACCGCGGTATTCAAGACAAATTGGAGGGACGATCCGGAACTGTGAACGGTCACAAGGGCCGGATGGTAAAAGGCGCCGTGCTTGACAATGGTAATATGAATTTCGTGGAGTTCTTCGTAAAGAACAGATCGACCCAGTCGGCTGGAGACCGCTCCCACCAATGTCGCGAACCCGTCTGCCGCCAGAAAATGCCGTGCCGCGGTAAAATAATCCCCATACGTTGGATCGCTACTGTTTTTTACCGACGAAGGGGCTTCAGCAGAAAACCGGTCCGCCGGCAATGGGGAATGCCAAGCGCTGCACATCGCGGAAAGCAGCTGGGGGGTTCCGGGCAAATGGTAGTGAAAAAACGGCATATCCGCCTGTGCGCCACGGGTAGGGTATACAACCCCGTTTTATTCTGTTACTGTTTTGCGAAGTGCTGCTATTTCATCTCGAATTTGAGGCGCTACCTCATACCCGAATTCAACTGCCTTATCATAATGGACGATGGCCTTTGCGGTATCCCCTTTTTCCAGGTAGGCAATGGCCAAATTATTGTGCGCCACGGCAAAGCGGGGTTCAATTTTCAGCGCCTCCATATTCGTTTTTATGCTGTCTTCAACGCGTCCTTTCATCAAATAGGCGTTGGCGAGAGTGGTCAGGCCCTGAAGGAATCGGAAATTGAAAGCCGTTGCCCGCTCCAGTGCGATAATGGCTTCATCCAGGTTGCCTTTTTGAAAGTGAACAAATCCGATATTCCCATAACCTTCCGAAAAACCGGGTCTCGCTTTGACCGCACGGGTGTTAAAGTCCAAACAACCGTCCAGATCTCCCCGTTGAAGACAGATGGCGCCCAATTGAACGTAGGCCTCGGCTAGCCCGGGGCTGTTTTCAATGGCCGCCAGAAAGGCGTTCTCCGCTTCGGCTATTTTTTTCCGGCTGAGCAGCGCAACGCCCAGGTTGTAATGCGTGTTGCCGCATTCGGGATTCATCTCCAGTGATTGTCGCTGCTCCTGAATATATTGATCCGTATTATTAGTTTCCGTCATGGGTCTTTCCTTGCATGTCTGGTGAAAAGGGTGGTGTCGGTCGATCCGTTGATTCCAATTTGCATTCAAGCGCTACCGATGAATGCGCGCAGGCCCGGAATGCCCCCCCGACTCGGGATTGGCCTGAGAGGGTTATTATGGGGCTACGGATCTGTCAAGAGAAAAACAGCGCCTGGATCAGCGAATCCGCGAAAGCTATTACGCTAAAACAGCCGGTTATACCAGCGGTCGTACCGACATTACCGGACACGGCGCTTGTCTTGCAACCCGGTCGGTGGTGGAACCGATCAGCAGGCTTTCAACCAGACCATGGCCCCGGACGCCGAGCACAATGAGGTCGATATCATTCAACTCGGCATAGCGATTGATTTCCTCGTCGGATTTGCCTTCCAGCAAAACCGAAACGGGGTGACACCAGTTGCGAGCCTCTTCCGGCACCATTTGGGCCAACTTGCGGCGTAATTGGGGCATGATACCGGAGCGGTAATCCCCTTTCCCGATTTCCGTGGCGGTGAGGATATCCTGATAAACGGGGGGCTCAACGACATGGGCCAGATGCAATTCCGCCTCAAATTCCTGGGCGAGACTGAGTCCGTACTGAAAGGCAAGCGTGGAGTCGGAAGAAAAGTCGCATCCCACCAATATTTTTTTGGGCTGAAAAGCCGAGGCGGGCGTTGTGGTAATCGAAGCGGCTTGATCCCGTACGATCAACAGCGGGCAGGTCAGGGTGCGCATCAATCGCTCCGTTACCGACCCGAGCAACAACCGTTTTAAGCCGGATTTGCCATGGGTTGCGGAAATAACGAGGTCGACCCTTTCCTGAGAGACCAGGCGGGTAATTTCATCGGCGGCGTTACCGATGGCAACAAGCGGTGACCAATCGATGCCCTGCGGGTCAATCAGCCGGATCAATTGCTTATGCGCATATGCGGTCATGCGCTCCTGATGCTCAATGGGATCAAACTGGATTTCTCCATCCATCGCCGCAAAAGGGAGTTCAACGATGTGGCAGATCAGCAAAGTTGCACTGAATTCCCTGGCAAGCGCGGTGCCGAACACAACCGTTTGATTAGAAAAGTCAGAAAAATCGGTGGCACAAAGAATACGATTTATTTGAACTCTCATGACCGTTCTCCCTTATTTTTCCTAAAAGGTTGGGGTTGAAATCGGCCTTGATCATCATATCGGCCACGCCAGGGTATTTTTTCCAGACCGGCAGGAACTCGCTATCGCTCAAACAGCCTGCCGCTCTTCCAAAAACACCCTGGCGCGGCCTGCCTGCCGTGGGAAATAGGCCGAAACGATGATCAAGGCCTTGAAATCTTTTAAATCAGACTCAAAAAATATCATACCGAGCAATCCGGTTCAATCCCTAATCTTAACCGGCGGAAATCTCGAATGGTAATAAAATTACAACGTAATGTTATCACAACATTAATGATCCCATCGTCTTCTTTGCACCTGATTTTGAGCCAAGATACGATTGAATTGTCGAAACGGTTACGATAAGGAGGGACACATTGAAAAAGGCAAGATCAACTTTAAACAACAAGGAAATTCCCTATGGAAAAATTAAAAGGATCTCTAAAAAAACACCTCCGGGGAATTGCCCACGGCCAAAAACCGGTGGTGTTCGTTGGCCAAAAGCACCTGACCGCCAATGTTATCAAAGCCATTCACGAATCCCTGGAATATCATGAACTGATTAAAGTGAAATGCATCGATTTCAAGGAAAAGGAACAGAAAAAAGAGATTGCGGCGGAGATTGAAAAATTAGCCGGCTGTGAGTTGGTGGGCATGATCGGCCATATGCTTACCTTCTATCGCCAGCACCCGGATCCGGAAAAGCGGAAAATCATTCTTCCCCCCATCGAAGCAGATTTTCTTCTATAAATTCGATTACGGCCTGCTGAGTCTTTTGCCCATTGCCGGTCACCGGCAAGGGGCGACCAAATTTTATATGAACGGTTTTTTGGGGATACACCCGGCCCATTTCTTTTATAAATCTACCATTGGCCTGAAAATCCGTTTTAAGGGCCAGCGGAACCACAAAGACCCCCGCCTGTTTGGCCAGTTTTACACCTAACGAATTGAAGTTTGCAGGGTCAAACCGGGCATTGCGCGTTGACTGGGGGAAGATAACCAGGGAACATCCATTGCGGATCAGCCGCCGGCCTTCATTGAGCACAAGTGTTAAATCTTTTCGGGGGTTCCGGCGCTCCAGGGCGATTGGCCGAACCGCCCGCATGATGGCGCCAAAAACGGGGTAGGTTAGCAGTGACTCCTTAACGACAAAGGTGACGCGGTGAAATGGCAGAATGAGACCGGGGAGGAGGAAGGTATCCAGCATGCTCATGTGATTTGCAATGAACACGACAGGTCCCGGGTGCCGGGCCATCTCCTTCAAGCCTGACACATGAGTCCGCCCGCCGACCGCTTCGACGAACCCGAGGATTTCCTGAGAATCGGAGGCCCATTTATCCAGAGTATAGCGTCTCTTTTTGGCGACTTTGCTGCTATTCCATATCAGAGACAAAAGCTGCGCGTAATAGAGCACGGTAGCGGCCCCGTCGGGGAGTTTTTTTATCCAACGCCGGCGGGGGGCGGGGCTGTGGTATCCAAATTCCGTTTTCAGGGTTTGCTGCAAGACTTTTATATTCATCCTTGTCCGTGTCTCATCGGAAACAACTCGTTTTGCTGCAACAGGTTCAACAGGCGGCGACCATTGGCGCGCACGTTTCTTGCGGGTCGGTTTGCTCCAGGCCACTGCGGCGCCAAATGGCGTCCAGCCGCGTGCGCTGGTTTTTTACGCATGGGGCAATGGAGGTCAGATTTTCTCCCGGATAAGCAACATGGTTTGAAATTTCCAGGCAAAGGTCCATGCCTTTTTCAAGGTTTTCCTTGTATTCGGTCAGTATCTTGACCTCCTTTGGATTCCCATTGCATTCGGCGGTCAATTTTTCAAAATAGTCAACATAAAGGACAATCTCATTGGCGAACATATGCGGTCTCTGGTCGGAAACCAGGGATTTTGATTTGCCGTAAATATGATCGACCATTTGCCGGAGAGAATAGAGTCCATCGAACCAGGCCAGGTTGGGGCCAGGGCACACGAGGGATGGGGATTCTGTTTCATCGACGATTCCCAGTCCGATAAGAATACCATTTCCCAAATGCTCACATAGGCAGGTCTTCTCATACATCTTCGAAACGGCAAACGCTTTTTGGGTTGAAGAGCCGCAAACGGCGTCAATCTGGGCCAGTTTCTTTTTTTGAAAGGCCCGGGATGCGGGACAAATCGGCCGTTTGGTAAATTCGGTGCTCAGAGCGAGAAACCCTTTGGGGCAGCCGGAGCCCGGTTTGCCCGCGGCGACCCTTTCTTGCGTCCAGGTCACGGAGCTGACATTGTGAATCAGATTAAACGGTACTCCGAGGGGAGAAATATCACTTAGATAAAGATCGGACTTGCCGGCTTTCCGAAGCAGCTCCCGGGTGGGCGCATCCACGCAGGTGGCTTCGGGAACCAGCAAAAAGGGGGATCCCCATCCGGTCCGGTCCATGCCGAAGGTTTCTCGAAGTCGCCGGTCTTCCCCATTGTTGCCGATGCCCCCCTGCACGGTTACCATCGGTTGATGCGTAGCGATGGAAGGGGAAATCGGCCACCCCATTTTTTCATAATATTTTAGAATCAGGGGTTGAAAATCAGTGTTCAACCGATCCCGGTTCTCCTTAAATTCCTGAAGAATCGATGGCAGCAAAATTCCGTTGGAAGCAAAAGCGTGTCCGCCGCAATTAAGGCCCGATTCAATCCGGTACTCAGAGACTTCCAGACCATTTTGCGCCAGAAACCTTCCCTGAACCAGTGAAGAGCGAAAGTCGCTGACTTTAAGAATGATCTTTTTTTTGATGCGGCCGTTTTCATCCCGATAAAACTCCCTGAATCGGGACATATATCTAAACAACCCCTTATTGATGCCGGCCGAAAAAACGAGACCGGAACAAAGCCGGCTGTCGGCAAATCCCTTGAGGGCGGTTTTGGCGTCGGAGAAATCCTCACCGAGCGGCGTGCCGTTTTTGTCAAAGTGAGGCCGATCCAGCTTCACCATGATATTCACATCAATGTCACCCGGTTGCATTTCCCGGGTCAATGCCTCGGCAAGTTGATTTCGCTCCATTCCCGGTGCCATCATAAGGAGCCGGCCATAGTCTTTTTTTACCGGGGAGGATGCCGGCAGCATCTCAAAAAATTTCCGTTTGTCATTGTCTTCAAAAAATGGCTCGCTTTGAATTGTCGCCGTTTTTTCCTGAACAATTTCCTGAACGAGATTGAGATAGGCGGTTATCCGTTTGGATCGTCCATCTTTCACTTCCCTCTGGATGGGATGATAGGGTCGATTATATTTCTCGCTGTAGTATTTTCGAAGCCTTTCAAGAAGCAGATCATCAACGACGGAAATAACGGATGAAATGCCGAAATGTGCCAGGCGAATGGGGGTATCCGCCGAGTGACCGGTACCCATGACCGGAATATGAAAGGTATGAAGTTTAGAAAACATAGATCCTCACCTTAAAAAGTGCCGCCCGGATAAGGCAAATAAAGACCCCTACTGATATAATGGAAATAGCCAAGTTAACAGGGGGAAGCGCTATTTTTTACAAAACTTTTACAAAGCGGGCGAAAATATGTTAACAGTTGCTGAGTTTTATAAGAATCGGCGCTCTCCGTGCGGGTCCCTTTTGAGAGGTCCGCTTAGGTTGCGGAAGGGTATCGAAACGGCGGTCATTCGATGAAAAAGACCAAATGGTATTTTAACCCGATATTGGTAATGGTTTTCTCCGTTATCGCATTGGGGACGTCTCTTTTCCTTTATATTTACTGGTACCTGGAAGTCAGCACGGGGCTTACGACCTTGGCTAGCCGGTTTAACTTCGATCCCCGGCAGGTTCTGGAACTGAGAAACTGGGTGGTTATTCTGGTGCTATCCCTGCTGGTGGGTATCATCCTGATGGGGATATCCATCATCTTCATATATAATGTGAAAACCTATCATCTTTATCGGCTTCAGAATAATTTTATTAATAATTTCACTCATGAGCTGAAAACGCCGGTCACCTCTTTGAAGCTGTATCTGGAAACGTTCTGCCGTCACGAAATCTCTCGTGAACAGCAGCTTAAATATTTGAATTACATGATTGCCGATGTAAATCGGCTGACCGACAATATTGATCGGATTTTGAACCTGGCTCGAATTGAAAGCAAAAGCTTTAGCGGTGAATTTGTTCGAACCGATATCATCGCGCTTTCACAAGAGTTCTGTGACAACAATCGCCATCTTTTCCAAAATTGTGAAATCGTAATTCATAAACCGGCCATGAGCTCCTTTTTTTGCGATATCAATCCCCCGCTGTTCGAAATGCTCCTCATGAATCTGCTAACCAATGCCGTCAAATATAATGAATCCGGGGCGCCGAAGGTCGATATCTCTTTTGAGATGAAAAAGCGCCATATTTATATCCGGTTCGAGGATAATGGCATCGGCATTGAAAAATCCCATATCAGGAAAATATTTAAAAAATTTTACCAGATTGGCACATCAGACAATATGTCGGCCAAGGGCAGCGGGATTGGGCTCTATCTGGTTGACAACATCGTCCGGCTTCATAATGGAAAAATTGGGGCTGAAAGCGGTGGAAGCCTGCAGGGAACCACAGTTACGGTCATGCTCC
The DNA here is from genome assembly GCA_043797445.1 of Pseudomonadota bacterium. Taxonomy (GTDB): domain Bacteria; phylum Desulfobacterota; class Desulfobacteria; order Desulfobacterales; family JAFDDL01; genus JAZDPP01. The sequence goes on along the minus strand of JAZDPP010000054.1, from coordinate 54,769 downwards.
CCCAGGTTTCGCAACGGACCCGCCGGCGGAGGAACAGGTTATGACTGAGCGCAAGGGGAAACGAATTCTCATCATTGAAGATGACGAACATATCGCGGAAGGCATCAGCTTGAATCTCTCGCTTCAGGGCTATGAGGTAAGTGTCGCGGGAGATGGTTTGGCCGGACTTGCCCGTTGGCACGCCTGGTCACCCGACCTGATCATTTTAGACATCATGCTTCCCGGGATTGATGGCTTATCGATTCTCAAAAAAATTCGCGAAGCGGATGAGCGGATTCCGATTTTAATCTTATCGGCCAAAAGTGCCGCCGATGATAAAATAAAGGGGCTTGCTTTTGGCGTGGATGACTACCTGGCAAAACCCTTCAATCTGGATGAATTTATGTTGCGGGTCGAGCGGTTGTTGACGAGAGCTTCCTGGAATGAGAAACACGGTGGCGGGGAGAATGCCCAAACGGTACCGGACGTCTATGAATTCGGTGGCAACCGAATCGATTTCGTTACCTTCACAGCGCTTGGAATTAATGGAAAAATCTCCTTGACCGAGCAGGAACTCAAATTGCTCAAGCTTTTTATCACCAATCCGGGAAAACCGCTCTCACGGGAAAAGCTGTTGGAGGTCGGTTGGGGCTACTCACGGCTTATTTCTACACGGACAGTGGATAATTTCATTGTCCGGTTCAGAAAATATTTTGAAATGAATCCCAAGCAACCCGCCTATTTTAAAAGTCTTCGCTCGGTAGGTTACGTGTTTGACCCCGCGGGAGGAATGACGGGGGAATAGGGGATAACTGGCCGGAAATATTTTTCGGCCGACCGCGAATGCGCATTTCACCACAAAGGCACAACGAGCACAACGGGTTGATGTTTTATGATAACTTTGTGCCTTTGTGTCTTTGTGGTGAGTTAAACCGTGTAATCTATCGCCCTTGCAGCGCGCAACTATCGCCGGATGGTGATTTTGTTTATTACCACCGCGTCCTTCGGGCGGTCCATCGGGCCGGTTGCCACATTCCCGATCGTTTTAACAATATCCAATCCTTTTATGACCTTGCCAAAAACCGAATGTCGCCCATCCAGATGCGCAGTGGGGGCAAGGGTGATGAAAAACTGGCTGCCGTTTGTGCGAGGGCCGGCATTGGCCATGGAAAGAATACCCGCCTCGCTATGTCGCAGGGAAGGATCAAATTCGTCCTGAAACTGGTATCCCGGTCCGCCCATGCCACTACCCTGCGGGCAGCCGCCCTGAATCATAAAGCCTTTAATCACCCGGTGAAAGACGATGCCGTCGTAAAAATTACCGCCCTTTTGGGTTTCCTGCCGCCCTTCGGCCAGATTAATGAAATTCCAAACCGTCTCCGGACATTCTTTTCCATACAGTTCCGCCTCAAAGGCGCCGAGAGTGGTGTCAAATACGGCGATCGGGCGGTCTATATCTTCCTTATGGTCACTTATTTTTCCCAACATGATATGTCTCCTTGAAGGGCGGCTAACGTAAGATTCGTTGCCGCCGTTGTAATCTTTCAACTTCCATGGCTTTCAGTTGAAAAGTCTGTAAAAAAATCCCGCCTTGGGGATATTCACCGGCGAGACAAGATCGACCTTTCCGACTTCCTCTTTATTGAAGCGGATTACCATCTCGCCGAGACGCTGGCCTTCCTTGATCTCGCCTTTCACTTCCGGGGAAAGATTGATATCTTTGGTCAGAAACTGTTTCTTGTCCCTGGCCACCGGATAAGAAAACTCCGCGGCCGCCACCGGCTTGAGTGTTTTTTGTTTGCAGTCGGGCAGGGCCACATCCTTATCCACGATGTCCCCTTTTTTCACAACGGTTGCCATCTGAACCAGAGCGAAATGCTTTTTCAGCTTTTCTTCCGTGATAGCGTCCCGGATCTTGGCGGCAGGGCTTCCCATCACAACGGCAATGAGGCGAAGATTGTTTCGTTTGGCCGTGGTCACAATACTGAAACCGGCTTCACGGTAAAAACCGGTCTTAAGGCCGTCCATTCCGGAGAAGCGGTCCATCAGGTGGTTGTGGTTTCGCATCACAAGCGTCCCTTCCCGGAAGGGCTCGGTTTTAAGGGAGGTCCATTCCAGTATCTTGGGATGGGTGACGAGATCCCTGGCCAAAAGGGCCAGATCGTGGCAGGAAGAAAGATCCGGCTCCACGCCCTCAGACGGCGGCAGACCGTGCATTGATGAAAAACGGGAATCGGCCATATGGAGCGCTTTGGCCTTTTCATTCATCAGATCCACAAAGGCATCGCGGCTGCCGGCTACGAATTCCGCCACCGCATAGGCCGAATCGTTGGCGGAGGCCACCATAACGGCTTTCATCATCTCCTCCAGGGTGAAAACCTCCCCGGGTTTGAGATAGACCTGGCTGCCGCCCATGCTGGAAGCTTCCTGAGACGCGGTTATTTTATCATCGAGCTTGATCTGGCCGCTTTCCAGTTTGTCCAGTACGATGGCGGAGAGCATTAGTTTGGTGATGCTCGCCGGCGGCAACGGCTGATGAACATTTTCACCTTCCAGCATTTGGCCGGTTTGGGCTTCCACCACGATAAACGCCTTATAGGGCGCCTGGGGGGGGGCAGGTTTCGCGATTGTTGGTTGGGGAGAGGGTTTTGCGGCGATCTGTTTGACCGCTTTGGCGGGTGCTGTCGCTTTTTTCTTGGCGGCATCCCTTGCAAGGGCAGGGGTTATCCCTAAAGCAATAACCAGAAAAACAATAAACCATTTTTTCATTAGAACCTCACTATCGAATCATCGAAACAGCGTTCAGGGCACCATAGGAAAGATCATCTTGCGTGTCAAGAGTAAATTGGACACAACATATGGTATTCATCTGGTATTATTTTGGTTTTCGAATGATGCTCGAAGGGCCGCCGCTGATGATTTGCTTTAACCGCTGTCCCAGGGAAATTTTTATTTTTATCTGCAAGTACAGATGCCCCGGCGCACCACCGTCTTTTCCGGCCTCTCCCATCCCGGAGAGCCTGATTTTCTGGTCGTTTCGGGTGCCGGGGGGGATCTTGACGACCAGCTTTTTGGCCTGCTTGCGATGGAAATAGGCATAGGGGCCCCCCTGCCGGGCCAGCTCGGCGGAGATACGAATGGTGTCGGAAATGTCGGAGCCTTTTTCTGGCAGCTTTACGCCAAACAATTGCTTCATCACCATCCGGGGGAGTTTGGCCAGCACATTGCCGAAAGGTAATCCCTTCCAGGCATTGCCGGGTCCGCCGGTGAACATGAAACCGGTGAACATAAAACCGGGTTTTTTGACGCTGTAAGTACGATATCCGGGGCCGTAAAAATCCTTAAAGATTTCATCGACCCCCCGAAGCCCGAAGGACCTGGCCACTTCCTCGAATATTTGTTGAATATCGGAGCCTCGAAAAATATCCTGTTCCGTGTAGCTGCTTCGAAACCGGCCGGCCGCCGAGTCACCGAATTGCTGCCGCATGCCGTCATACTCCGCGCGTTTCCTTGGGTCGGAGAGAACCGCATAGGCTTCGTTAATGGATTTCATTTTTTCGCCGCTTTGGGGATTTTCCTTGTTTCGATCCGGGTGATATTCAAACGCAAGCTTTCGATAAGCGTCCTTTATATCTTTTGCACTCGCCGCGGGCGCAACGCCCAGGACGTTGTAATAATCGGTGGTTGTCATCTCAAATCCTATAAGGTTTTTATTTTATCGATATAAAAATGAACCGGGAAGGCCTTAAAAGAAAAAAAGGAGTCCCGAAGGAGGCTATCGCACAATACGCTCAGCTTGTCCGTTCTGCATCGAAAATGGCCATATTTTTTTCAAGCATGGGCCCCGCCATGAGATCCGCCATGGCCAGGCGAAAATGATCCGTGTGAATTTCCGGGATCAACGTTAGCTTATCGATATGGGCCAGAAGGACCATGTTTTGCAGCCGCGCATCGGTCAATCCTTCCTTGAAAACTTTTATTTCCCGAATGGTTCGCCGGCCGCATTCTGCGTGAATCACCGCGTCACTGACCGCCGCTGCCCGGTTGAGCCGAACGGCCAGCGGTTGCCAAACCGTATTGTAGTAGAGAAGCGTTCCCCCGTTTCGAAGGGCCGTATTCATCCCCCGGAGCGCTTCATGGCGCTCGAGCGCCACCACCAGATCCGCTGTTCCCTGCCGGATCAGAGGGCTATTGGCTGCAAGGCCGATTCGCACCTGGGAGCAAACAATGCCGCCCCGCTGGGCCAGCCCATGGGTGTCCACGCCCTTGACGGGATGTCCGGCATGATCCGCCGCTCTCAGAATAATCTCGCTCAAAAGCCCGATTCCCTGGCCGCCGACACCAATCAGATAAATATCAAATCGATCCATAAGCTACTCTCAACTCTCGAATACTATTTTAGGCGTTTTTATTGCCACGGCCGGACAGGTTTTAAGGCAGGACCCGTCCCCGATGCAAAGATCCCTGTTGATCTCGATTCGCCCCTCGGCAAGTCGGGTAAAGGTGGGGCAGCCAAATTTTTCGATGCACACATGAACCCGCTCGCACTTTTCCGGATCGATGGACACCTGGCGCAGCCGGAAGTCCTTTTTTCGTCGTTGTTCCCGCGTAAATTTGAGCATGCAGGGGTGCCGAGCGATGACGACGGAAAACGCTTCATCCCCAATGGCCATTTTTACCAACTCGGCGAGTTTGGCCTGTTGATAGGTGTCGGTTTCATAGATTTTTTTTACCCCAAGCCCTTCCAGCACCTGGCGCACCGGGATTCGTTCCGTAATATCATTGAAATTTCTGCCGCAGGCGGCATGGTCCTGATGCCCTGTCATGGCGGTGGTGCCGTTTTCCATGAGAATGAGCGTGATGTTGTGACGGTTGAAGATGGCATTGATAATGCCGGGAAGTCCCGCATGGAAAAAAGTGGAGTCTCCGAGGAAGGCAACTACTTTTCGGCTGTCGTTAAAGAGGCTGAGGCCCGAGCCGATACCGGTCGAGGCTCCCATGCACATGAGTGCCGTACCGGTTTCGTAAGGAGGTAAAAATCCCAGGGTATGGCAGCCGATATCCGCTACCGTGATATCGTCATCCGCCAACGCCTGCTTAATGGCATGAAAGGCGCTGCGATGGCCGCATCCGGGACACATCTGGGGGGGACGCCAGGGCGCTTCAGGCATCTCGCCCATCACCGGGGGCTTTTCCGGCAGAAGATCCGGCCAGGTTTTCCGCATCACCTCATCAACCTTGTCCGGCGTGTATTCTCCGATCCAGTCTTCGATATCGAGCTTGCTGACGATCTTAACGTCGATCTTTTCCATAAAGGCGAGGGCCTTGATTTCCTGTCCCACCACATCATCGAGCTCCTCGAGAATCTTAACTTCCGAATGTGTTTTGAGGAAAGAGACCACTGCATCCCGGGGAAGGGGGTGAACCAGGCCGAGTTTTAAAATGTCGGGCTTTTGCGCCGCCTCCGCCAGAATGTCCACCAGTGATAAAAACGGCAGTCCCATGGTAATCACCCCCCGGGTTGCATTCCCATGGTCGATCAACCTGTCTGCCCCCAATTGGTTTGCCGCTGCCTGAACTTCCGCCAGTCGCAAGAGGGCGCGGCGTTTCATGGGGTGTACCAGGGCGGCGGCAATGGGGATATAGGGGCCGTTTTTAATCGGATCAAATCGCGGTGTATGATCCGCCGGCTGGGGTGTCCACCCGTCAAATTGGACTTTTTCCTTCTGGTGACATACATGGGTGGTCAGCCGCAAAATTACCGGCATGGCTTTTTGACGGGCCAGGGCAGCGGCAATTTTGTAAAACCGGTAAACTTCCCCCGGGTTGGCCGGTTCCAGGACCGGCGTATAACTCAGATGCGCAAAATGCAGGTTATCCTGCTCGTTCTGGGAGGAGTTGGCTCCCGGATCATCCCCTATCACCACCACCATCCCCCCGATGATGTTCATATGGGAGAGTTGAACAAAGGTATCGGCTGCAACGTTGAGACCCACGCTTTTAAAAAAGACGGTGGAGAGATGGCCGTTCAGGGCCGCGCCATACGCAACTTCCGTGGCAACCTTTTCGTTGACGGAAAATTCGAAATAAAAGGGGCGCTTCGCTATGTCAATGCTGGCAATGGCGGTAGCCGTTTCCGGAGTGGGAGACCCCGGGTATGAGGTAATTACCCGCGTTCCGGCTTCAACCATGGCTCGTACGAGCGCCGTGTTGCCCATCACGATCTCCGAAAAGGGCGCCTCTCGGAGCAATATTTCTCCCAAGAATTTCATAACATTACCTCCATATGAGCGGCCAAGGCGCCGTGGGTGCCAGGACTGCGTCCCTTGCCGTCAGGGGTTTCGAACCTTAATCTCCACACGCCGATTGGAATTTCGGCCTTCCGGCGTGTCGTTGCTCTCTATCGGGTTTGCGGCACCGAGTCCGGCGGCCGTCATTCGAGAGGCATGGACGCCATGTCCCATTAAATAATTTTTAACGATATTGGCTCGAAATCCTGAAAGACTTAAATTATATCCCAGGCTGCCCATATTGTCCGTGTAGCCGTTGATGGTGATGGTTGCTGCCGGTGTTTTTTTCAGATATGCCGACAGCTGGTCGAGAATATCATAGCTTCCCGATGATAAGTCATTTGAATTGTAGCCGAAACGGACAATCAAGTGGTTGTCTATTTGCAAGGTCGAGAGTGTTTTTTCATCCGGCGGGAGTGGTGCCGGTACCTTTGGCGTAGGGACCACCGGCGATTCACTCCGTTCCATTTGCGCCGATGAGGATGGCGAGAAGGGTGTTGAACGATTCGCTTCCACGGGAATGGCCTCGGTTTTTTCAACTGTAATCGTGGCAACAACAGGCTTGTCCGGAGGAGGGATCGTTTTCTCCGGCTCGGGGATTTTTATTCGGGATACCACGACACTGGAAGCCGGTTCCATGGCCGGAACCGATTTTTCGGAAACGGAAGCGCGTTCCCCGGGCATCGGAAGCGTTTTCCCGGGCTGGCCGGTTTCGCCCGTCACGATAGGGGCCAAGGTGTCTATTCCCCGCTGGAACGATTCCCATAACGCTTTATTACCGTAAGAAAAAACGATTGAGATCGCCAAAAGAATCAATACGATGGAAGAGAAAAACAGCAACGTCCGACGGCGGCGGTTGTCGGGAAGCGCCGGGGGAACCGCCGGGTGCGGAAGTAGGACCGGCTGCGGAAGAGTTGCCGGCATGGCAAGGGGTTTGGGTTCCTGGAGCTGCCGCCTGGGCAACCGCAATTCCTTGGCGCATTCGGCGATCATTTCTCCATCAATGGTTTTGATGCCCTTGACATATCCGGTCAGCAGTGCGTGATCACAGATAATATTCATCAGGCGGGGATAGCCCGCCGAAAAGGCAAATATTTCGCTGATGGCGGTGGCGTTGAAAATCTTTTTCTCCGTTCCGGCTACTTTTAGCCGGTGTTTTATAAAATAGCCGGTTTCCTCTTCCGTCAGCGTATCGATGTGGTAATTGAGCGTCATGCGCTGGCGAAGTGCTCTGTTTTCTCTGCGGGACAAAATATCGTTGAACTCGTCCTGCCCCACAAAAAAAATATTGATGAGCTTGCTCTGCTGCAATTCGATATTGGATAGAAGCCGTATTTCCTCCAAAAGCAGTGTGTCAAGGCGCTGAGCCTCATCGATAATCAGCAGCACCTGCTTTTGGCCCGTAAAGGATTTTTCTAAAAATTGGCGAAATCGGACCAGAAAATCACCTTTGGTGTCGAAATGCTCCTCCATTTGAAAGGCGCTGGCAATGTAATTGAAAAAATCCATCACCGTCAATCCCGGGTCCGGCACATGGGCAACCAGCGTATCGGGTCCGAGACTGTTAACGAGGGCATTTATGAGCGTTGTTTTTCCGGTGCCCACGTCCCCCGTCAGCAGAAGAAACCCCCTGTTATCGAGGATGCCGTATTTTAATACGGCCAAAGCCTCCTGATGCTTTTCTCCCAGCCAAAGAAATTTTGGGTCGGAGCTGATTTGAAAGGGTTTGAGCGTCAGACCATAAAAGGAACGATACATGATAAATCCGTTCTGCTGGTTGTGGTTAACGATTCTTTATTTTTTCGAGGGCCGATTCCACCGTGTTTCGAATCTCCGCCAGGCGGTTTTCATCAATGGCTTCAAAACGAAGCACCAGGGCCGGCTGGGTATTGGATGCACGCACAAGCCCCCAGCCCCCGTCCATCAACACCCTGGCCCCATCGATGTCGATAACCGGATAGTTTTCCCTGAAATAAGCGGTGACTTCCCGGACCACGTCAAATTTGCGGGAATCGGCGCAATCCATTCTGATTTCGGGGGTGGTCCAGGTTCTGGGGACATCCGAGAGGAGTTGAGCAATGGTTTGCCGCGTATCCGCCAGTATTTCAAGAAGCCGGCAGGCCGCGTAAACGGCATCGTCATATCCGAGGTAGCGGTCCTTGAAAAACATATGGCCGCTCATTTCCCCGGCAAGTTCCGCATGGACCTCCTTCATTTTCTCCTTGATCATGGAGTGGCCGGTTTTCCACATAATCGCATTGCCACCGTGCTTTTCGATGTCATCGTACATGCTCTGAGAGCATTTCACCTCGGAAATAATGGTGGCGCCGGGTTTTCGGGTTAATATCTCCCGGGAAAAAAGAATGATCAGCTGATCTCCATAAATGAGGCTGCCATCCCGGTCCACCACTCCTATCCGGTCACCATCCCCGTCAAAGGCAATTCCCACATCGAGATTCTTTTCCAGGACCAGAGAAACCAGCGCCTTCATGTTTTTGGCAACCGTCGGGTCCGCCTCGTGGTTGGGGAAGGAGCCATCCATATCGCAGTAGATATCGTGGACCTCGCAGCCCAGTTTTGTTAGAATCGGCACGGCGACAGGGCCGGCGGTTCCGTTGCCGGCATCCACTCCCACTCTAAGAGGCGCGCACAGATGGATATTATCGGTGATGTAATCCACATAATCCTTGAAAATATCATAGGATTCGATGGCGCCCGTTCCTTTTTCAAACGTTCCGGAATCGATTATCCGCCGTACCTCCTGGAGCATCTCTCCGTAGACGGAATCAAATCCCCGGCAAATTTTGAAGCCGTTATACTCCGGTGGATTGTGACTTGCCGTGACCATGACACTGCCCTCTTTTTTCAGGTGCCGAATGGAAAAATAGGACATGGGCGTGGTGCAGACGCCGATGTCCACCACGTCACACCCGGTCGAGACGAGCCCCTCCATCAGCAAGGCGGCATAGGCATCCGAGGACAGCCGGCAATCCCGGCCCATCGTGAGGTGTGTGTGCCCGGTGCGCTTCAGATAGGTGCCGATCCCCTTGCCGATCTCCACAACTCCCGCATCATCCATATCCTTTCCAACGAGCCCTCTAATATCATACTGTCTGAATATCTCAGGATTTAACACAGCCCTCTCCCTTCTCCTGCGAAACGTTTCATTTCAGCCGTTCATGTCAATTTCCAGGCCAGTTTTATCGGTATGGTACCCGCCCAGCGCGTTCACGCGCGCCTTGAATGTGTCTGAACGGATGGTTTCCAGCAGCCGTTGAATCGGCGCCGAGTCGAAATAAGCTTCGGGTATGAGAAGGTCGTACTGCTCGGTGACGACGGGAACGAAATCAAGCCCCAGGGCCTTGGCGGCGGCCATAATGCCGAGTCCCACGTCCACCATGCCGCCGAGAACACCGGCGGCAACGGACATGTGGGTAAACTCCTCGTTGTCATACCCCCGCACCCGGCCGGGGTCGATATCGAGTTCCTTGAGTTTGAAATCCAGCAAAATTCTGGTTCCGGAGCCGGCCTGCCGGTTGATGAAGCGGATATCCTCCCGGCAAAGGTCCTCGATTCCGAGAATTCCCTTGGGGTTTCCCCGGGGCACGATCAATCCCTGATCGCGGAACACCAGCTGAATCAGGCGAACCGGCATATCCGGCAGGTATTTTTTAATATAGGAGACATTATAGGAGCCGTCGGTGGTATCCAGCAGATGGGTTCCCGCCAGATGGCATCCCCCTTTTTTAACAGCCATGAGCCCGCCCATGCTTCCCACATGACTGGAAGAAAGAGTAAGGTGACCGTGGGCCACTTGCAATTCGTCCGCCAGCACATCGAGTGTATTGTCATGGCTTCCAACGGAAACAATGGTATTTCGGACGGTTGAAAGCGGTTTCAGCAACTCGGCCACGACCGGAACCCCTTCATTGAGGCCCTCTTTGTGATTCGGAATACGAATGATGCCGTCTGCCCTGGTGAGGGAGGTGATGGCACCCGCCCCGCGCGGCAGCGGTGTAGCGACAATCCGGTTGCCGACCTGCCCGAGTTTAACTCGCACAAACTCCTCCACTCCCAATTTCGAGGCGATTTTCCGGGTCAATTCAACTTGAATTTGGGGGCGTTCCGGCTCTATCTGGCCGAGCATCTGGCAGATGAGAGGACCCACGAACTGCTCAAAAGCCAGAATGGCGGATACCGGATACCCGGGCATGCCGAAAACCGGTTTTTCCTCAATGACACCTAAAATAACTGGTTTCCCGGGCATCATGGTGACCCCGTGGAGAAGGATGGCGCCCGAATCCGCAATGACCCGCTTGGCGTAATCTTCCGAACCCGCCGAAGAGCCGCCGAGTATGAGCAGCATATCCGCATCTCCCGAAACGGCCTCGACGACGGCGGCCTTTATTTTTTCGACATCGTCCGTGCGGGTTTCATATCGGCTGAACCGAGCCCCATGGGAGACCGCCATGGCGCCCAGCACATGGGAGTTGCTTTCAAATACCTGACCCGGTTTAATTTCATCGATACGGGTTGTTCGCCAATCCACGAGCTCCGATCCGGTGGGAATGATGGCCAGATGGGGTTTTTTGTGAACGGAGACGGAAAAAATTCCTCCGGAGAGCAGGGCACCCACGCAACAGGGGGTGATAAGGTGGTTTCTGGGAAAAAGAAGTTCCGTTGCCACGATATCTTCCCCAATTTTTCGCACGTACTGCCAGGGAAATGCCGGCGCCTCGATTTGAATCCGCCCGTCCGACAAGGTCTGAACATGTTCGATCATGATCACGGCGTCCGTATCCGGTGGCAGCACATGTCCGGTGTTTACCGGATGGGCGTCCTTGCCGGGAGTCAGTATCCGGGGATTATTCTCATGAGCGCCGAAGGTGTCGGATGCCCGGACGGCTATGCCATCCATGGCCGCTGAATGAAATCCGGGAGAGGATCTCTTTGCCATGACCGGCTCGGCGAGAATCCGGTTCACCGCATCCGGTGTCGGCAGGATCTCCGTTCCGGCGGATTCAAGCCCCGCGAAGCGCTCAAAGAGGATTTTCCGGGCCTCCGCCAAGGGTTTCATTTTAAGATAAATGTTTCGATCTGAAGTCATTATGTCAACCTGCAAAGCCGGTGATCTTGCTCTTGATCCAGGCAGCAAGAGCTATATTAACAGTATATTATAAAATGCGATGTCCCTAACCCCGTGACGGGATAAGTGCCTTGGAAAAATTTTTCACAAAAAACGCTGAAAATTTTTTCTAAGGCACTATAGCGGGGCACTATAGCGGAATTACCATTACCAGGGCGCCTTTATCAAGCCCTTCGGTGTTGATATCGATGGCGACCAGTCCATCGGCTTGTATCATGGTGTTCAACAACCCCGATTTTCCCGGAATTGGTTCGGCCCAAAAGCCATCTTCCTTTTTTACCATTCGGACGCGGATAAAATCGGTTCGCCCCTGGGCCGAGGAAATATTGCGGGTCATGCGTGCCGGAACGGGCCAAACGGTTTGTCTGCTGGTTGAAATGCCGTTTAGTTGATCGAGAAACGGGCGCACCACCGTCCTGAACACGATCATGGCCGACACGACATGGCCGGGTAGCCCCCAGATCGGCAGGTTACCGCTTCGGGCAAATATCGTCGGTTTTCCGGGACTGATGGGGATACCGTGCACCAGAATACGGGTGTCCGGAAGGCGGTTTAACACCTCCACGGTAAAATCCCGGGTGCCGACTGAGCTGCCGCCGGAAATAAGAAGCATATCCGAGGTGGAAAGGGCGTTGCTGCAAACAGCAAAGAGCATATCGGCATCATCCTTCACGATGCCGTGGCACACCGGAATACCACCGGCTTCGCTCACCATGGCCGATAAGGTATGGGTGTTGATGTCCCTGATTTGTCCCGGACGTGGCGATTCCTGAATGGGCACAACCTCATCTCCACTGGAAATGATGCCGACGCGCGCCCGTCTATGAACCGACAGGAATTCCCTGCCGAAAGCGGCCATGATGCCAATATCCTGAGGTCGCAACACCCGTCCCCGATCCAATACAAGTGATCCCGCTGTAAAGTCCTCTCCGATTTGCACCACATGCTGACCGGGGGCAACGGTCTTATGAGCCTCGATCGTCGTCTCGTCAATTGCCTCCGTATGCTCGATGATGACAACACTGTCGGCGCCGGCGGGCAGCGCACCACCGGTTGATATCCGGGCCGCTTCCCCGGGGGCGACCGAAAACCCGGGAGTCTCTCCCATTCGCACCGAACCGGTCACCGTCAGGTAGGCGGGATTGGATTCAGAAGCGCCGAAAGTGGAGGCCGCCCGAACAGCGAACCCATCCATCGTGGACCTGGCAAAATCGGGCAAATTTTCCTGTGAGATCAACTCCTCGCCTAAAATCCGCCCGACAGCTTCCGGCAACGAAACGAGTTCTCTATCCAGTGGAGAAAACTGAGTTGCATACCCCAGCACCGTTTCCAAGTCCGTAACGTAAAAAAAATTATTCATAAGAATTTCTGTTAACAAAAATAGAAGATAATATCATTTTTTTCAAGCCAGAGCGCACTATAGCAATTTTTCACAACATATGCAGCCAAAACGATTCTTCAAGTATCTTTTTTTGGCCTTGATCATGGTTTCGGCCATGGCAGGGCATTTTTTTCTAGCCCGGCAAGAACTCGCTATCGCTCAAACAGCTTGCCGCGTTTCATTTGTCTTCTTTGCATGTGGACAATATTTGTGATAACAAGCACGAAACTTTTTTAATAACGCCCTTCGGCCAACACCCGGGGGCCATATTCCCACAGGGAAAGGATTTGCAAATCATGGCGGAAGGAAATCAACGCATCAATTTTACTGTCAACCGGGACAATCTATACCGTGAAGAGAATATCACCGACATGAAGGTTGCTTCGATTCGGCGATTGACCCCTATAAAGGCGGACGGCAGTCCCGATGAGAGCCGAACACCCATCTTCGTCGGCAGCACGCAACTCATGTCTCCGGAAGGACCTTTGCCGCTTCAGGCCATGTTGCCCGCCAACAATTTTGATGAAGCCCTAAGCGCGTTTCCCGAGGCCATGGAACAGGCCATGGCGGAAATGATCGAGCAGGTTCAGCGGATGCAGGAGATGCAGCGGGCAAAGACCCAAAAGGAAAGTTCCCGGATTATCGTCCCGGGGCGCTGATGCCATCAACGTCGGAAACGCTTGATTGCCGTTTAAAGTTGAGCGAGCCGCCAGTTGGGGTGCTCATGAATATGGAGACAATCACTGCAAGGCTGGTGGAAAAGGTTTCGGGTTTAACGTTCAGCGCCCCTGTCAGCCATGTATACAATCCCCTGGTATATGCGCATGCCCCGCATGCGCTCTATTTGAAACGCTATGGCTGTCCTCCCAGGGAGGTGCTCTTTCTGGGAATGAATCCCGGACCCTGGGGGATGGCTCAAACCGGTGTTCCGTTCGGTGAAATTTCAGCTGTCCGGGAATGGATGGGCATTGATGCTCCCGTGAATGTGCCTTTCGTGGAGCACCCCCGGCGACCAATCCAGGGGTTTTCCTGCCGACGAACGGAAGTCAGCGGCCGGCGATTGTGGGGCTGGGCCAAAAACCGCTTTGAAACGCCGGAGCGGTTTTTCAGCCGTTTTTTTGTCGCCAATTACTGCCCCCTGGTATTCATGGAAATAGGCGGTAAAAACCGGACCCCCAACACCCTGCCCAAGCCGGAAAGCCGGTCGCTTTTCACCGCCTGCGACCAGGCGCTGCGAGAAACCGTCGCTTGCTTTTCCCCCCGGTTCGTGATCGGCATCGGCTCCTTTGCCGCCGAGCGCGCTGCCATTTCCCTCTCCGGCCTGAACGTTACCCTCGGAAAAATTACCCATCCAAGTCCCGCCAATCCGAAAGCCAATAAAGACTGGGAGTCCTTGATCACAGCAGAGCTTAAGGAGATGGGGGTTCAGCTATAGCATCGTCATTCACCTAAGATGAACTGATGAGATGATCCAGAATCAACCCGTAAAACCGATCCCCGCCGCCGGCGATAAAAACCCATCCCAAGTGCGAGAGGCACCCGGTGCAGGCAAGAACGCGCCAGGCATAGCCGGCAAACCAGGCGAATTCAGTTGACGTTTCTCCGACGGAACCGCAGCCGGTAACGGTCCGAAAGCAGCCGATCTCATAAACCATTCCATGGGGGTTTGCAAAAACGTGCCGGTGGGCGCCGTTGACGGAAATGCGATCCGCGGGTCTGGTAATAATCTGATGGCATTGACGGCATAAAATCAGCTCATCGCTTTCCGGTGCGTCTGCTTTATCCTCCACGGCTACTGAAATATCGGGTGACTCCTTGAAAGAGACCGTTGGAGCGTTATGTGATAATGGGCAAATCATATCTTAACAAGCGCCGTTTTTCGGGATAAAACACGTATTCGGAATGGGTGCTCGCAAGTCCTATTTTTTTTCTTTTCCACGCATTTTTCTGGCGTGGATTGCCGCCTCAATGCCGGCCACGCACCCCTCGCCGACCGCTTTGGCAATCTGCCAAGGGGGACCGCAGATATCGCCGGCCGCGTAAATGCCGGGGATATTGGTTTCCTGCTTCCGGTTGACGTCGATGTAGCTCATTTCATCATCCAACCGGATTCCGAGCGCCATGGCCAGTTCCATAAGCCCCTTTGACCCCAATTCGATAAAAACGCCGGAAAGCGGAATGCTGGAACCATCCGTCAGCAGGAGCGCTTCCACCTTATCCTTGCCGGCTATGGTGTCGACGCCGACCCCTTCATGAAGCGTTATTTTTCCGGATCGAAGTTTTTTTTCCAGGGCGCCCGAAACTTTCAGTTTGTCGGAAATCAAATGGACAGCGCCCGCGATTTCGGCAATGGCGAGAGCCCCATCCGCGGCAGCGCTTTCACTGCCGACGACCGCAACGGTTTCTCCCCGGAAAAAATTCCCGTCACAGTCGACGCAATAACTTACCCCTTTCCCTAAAAGCTCCTTTTCTCCGGGGACGCCCAGTTTGTTGCGGGCGGTGCCGGTGGCGATAATAATCGTGTGGGTGTCGATTTCCCGGCCATCTTCGATAATCACACGGTACCCCGACTCGACAGGCGTAATGTGCAAGATATCTTCTTCAAGAAATACGGCGCCAAAACTCTCCGCCTGCATGCGGCCGGTCTTCAGCATTTCCTCGCCGCTGACTTTAAAGATGAAAGCAAAGTTTTCCACATGGGCATGAAACAGACTGCTTTTGCTCTCTTTTCCCAAAACGAGAACGGACGCTTTTTTTCTGGCGGCGTGAATGGCCGCCTGAATCCCGGCGGGTCCCGTGCCGATAATGATGACATCGTATGCTTCGAGTGAAGACATGTCATTACCTCCTGTAATGAATGAGAAAAACCGGTTTTAAATGACCCCCTGGTCCAGCATGGCCGATACGATTCTCAAGAATCCGGCAATATTCGCGCCGACCTGGTAGTTTCCTGGCGCTCCATGGGCAGCTGCAACATCCACACAGTTTTGATGGATGGTTTTCACGATGGCCTGCAATCGTGAATCCACCTCCTCCCGCGTCCAGTGCACTCGCATGCTGTTCTGAGCCATTTCAAGACCGGCAACGGCCGCTCCCCCGACGCTGGCCGCTTTTCCCGGGGCATGGAGAATATTTTTCTCCCTGAAAATGCGAATTGCCTCCGGTGTACACGGCATGTCCGCCCCTTCCGTAACCGCCTTGATGCCCTGATTGATAAGATGATAGGCATCCTCCTCACCGAGCTCATTTTGCGTGGCGCAGGGAAACGCGCAGTCCGCCCAGTGGTTCCACAGGGGGTTGTAATTCAGTTTGGAATCAACCGGTGTATAGCTTGTCTGGGGGTATTGGTTCACATACTCCCGGATCCGGGTGCGCCGAATGGTTTTCAGGTTCTTTACAAATGCCAGCTTATCCCGGTCGATTCCCTCTTCATCAAAAATATACCCATCGGAATCGGACAAGGTGAGAACCTTGCCGCCAAGCGAAAGTATTTTCTCGGCGGCATGAAGCGCGACGCTCCCGGCGCCCGAAACGAGGCATCTCTTCCCCTCAAGTCGCTGGTGGCGGGTTGCAAGCATTTCCGCGGCAAAATAAGCCACGCTGTACCCGGCGGCCTCGGGCCGCATCAAACTGCCTCCCCAGGACAGATTCTTTCCGGTGAATACCCCCGTAAATTCATTTTGAAGCTTTTTGTACATGCCGAAAAGAAAGCCGATTTCCCGAGCTCCCACGCCGATATCTTCTCCGGGAATATCCGTATTGGGACCGATATGGCGAAAGAGGGTGGCCATAAAGGACTGGCAAAAATGCATGACTTCGGTATCGGATTTTCCCTTTGGATCGAAATCCGCTCCCCCCTTTCCCCCGCCTATCGGCATGGTGGTAAGCGCATTGCGCAATGTCTGTTCGAAAGACAAAAATTTCAGGATACTCAGGTTGACGGAAGGGTGAAATCGCAGGCCACCCTGGTAGGGACCCAACGCGCTATTCATGCCGATCCTGAAGCCGGTATTGACTTGAACTTCTCCCCGATCGTCCAGCCATGGCACGCGAAAAATAGTCACCACTTCGGGTTCCATGATCCGCTCCAGGATTTTCGCTTTACGATACGCCGGATTTTTTTCCAGAGCCGGTCGGACTGATTCCATCACCTCCTGAATGGTCTGGTGGAACTCAATTTCACCCGGGGTTCTGGTTTTTAACTGATCGATGATATCCTGCACGGGAAACCTCCTTCAGAGAAATCAAAGCCGGGGTTTTCACTGCTCTAACCGGGGCACTTGATCACGCCTGTTTCAAGCCGTCTTCAGTCCGGTTTTTCAATTTGCGTGGTAAGCGTTTTCATTTACTGAATTTATTTATTAAGTTACATGTATAGTTAATTCCCTTTTGGGTCAAGGGGGAAATCTGCGCACCACCGGCTGACCGCCTGGGTCCTGATACTATTTCCTTTATTTTAACGGCATCCACACCATCTCCCAACAGAGGGGATCGAAGGAGAAACCCGGATTCAGTGTTAACCGGACAGACTTGCTTTGAAATCCATGCGAATTTTTGGTACGCTCCGCCCATGCCGATAAAACAAAGCCAAACCCCACCGATCGAATCAGCGCTTGAGAGACGGATGTTGCACGGGCTTTCCTTGGAGTGGGACATCGCTCTGTGGCATCTGGAACCGGCGGTTCGGGAACGGGTTCATAAACCCGCGTTCGGATTAAAAGACATGGAGCGCCGCCTCGGCACATGGTCCATGAATCGGCGTGAAATATCCTTAAGCCGGCAATTTGTGATGACCCATCCCTGGTCCGCGGTTCGGGACGTATTGCACCATGAAATGGCTCACCAGATAGCCGATGAGGCGTTTGGCGCACAGGATGAAACCGCCCATGGCCCTCTGTTCAAGAAAGCCTGTCGATGTCTTAGAATCGATTCCGGGGCCTCGGCCCATTATCCCGGATTGACCGATTCTCCGATAGGAGAGCAAAATAGTTGCGAAGACCGGGTTCTGGTTCGGATTCGAAAACTGCTCGCGCTGGCCAAAAGCCAGAACGCGCATGAAGCCGATGCCGCAATGCTCAAGGCTCACGAGTTGATTGCAAAATACCATGTGGATCTTTTGCTCCTGGAAACAAAACGATCGTATGTCAGTCGTCTGGTTTCGACGCCCGAACTGCGGCACACGCGGGAAAAATATCAGCTCTCCTCACTGTTGCAGGAGTTTTATTTCGTGCAGAGCATCTGGGTGCCGGTTTACGTGATCGAAAAGGGAAAGATGGGCCGCGCGCTCGAAATAAGCGGGACGGCCCGGGATGTAGATTTGGCGGCCTACGTGTATGATTTTGTTATTGGTTTTATCGACAGCCAATGGCGGAGTTACAGCTGCGACAATTCCCGTGGGCATCTGCGAAAGCTCGATTTTGCGATCGGAATTCTTGCCGGTTTCCGCGACAAACTCGACTCCCAAAAAAAACAACTGATCCGGGCCGTATCAACCTATGCGCTCATTGAGCGGGCGGACCCTCACCTGGTTACCTACATGGCGAATAAACATCCGCGAACGACCCGGGTTCACCACAAACCGATGATGCAGGATTCAAAAATTCTGACGGATGGCATTGAAATCGGCCGGAAACTGGTTGTTTTCAGGGGGATTGCCCAAAAAAAACACGGCACGGAACTGCTGCCGATGCCCGAATAGAATGCACCGGTCAGCGCCCGCCAAATCCTCTTGTTGACAGGGAAGATATATATTAATAAACAATGTCTATATATTGGCTGACAGAATGCGGATTCCTCTTTTATGACATCGGATAGTTACACCTCATGAGCCAGGAGTTGATCACAGCGCTGTATCACATCAGCCAATCCCTGAATCAGGGGGTGGATCTTATAGAAGCCCTGTACCAGGCACTGGGGACATTTTGCAATTTTTTATCCGCGGTCCACGGTGTTATCCGCATCTTAAATCCACTGCGCAATGAAGCCCATATCGAGGTTTTTCATGGTAATTGCGGGAATTTCACGGAGGGGCCACTACAGACAGCCGGCGAGAAGACCTCCAACCGCGTCATCGACACAGGGCAACCCATTGTCATTCCCCGAATCGGTCTCGATCCGCTTTTTTTCAAGCAAGCAGGCCCTGCTGATGAAACCCTCCGGTTAAGTGAGCTTTCTCTAATCTGTGTTCCGTTAATAATGGGCCGCCGGGTCATTGGGACCATCAGTATCCATTGCACCTATGGTACCCCGGATCAATTGGAATCCTTCAAAAAAATCGTATCCATTGTCGCAACCATGATCACCCGGCAGGCGACTCAGTTGGAGGCAATTCGGTTCGAAAAGGAAAAAAAGATCGCGGAGGGCCAACGACAGCAGCCGGGGGCAAAAAAAACCTTTCACAGCGAGCTCATCGGTAACAGCAATAAGATGCGAGAGGTGTTTCAGATGATTTCCCAGGTTTCCGACAGCAACGCGACCGTTCTCATTCGGGGTGAAAGCGGCACGGGAAAAGAGTTGGTGGCCAATGCCGTTCATCATAACAGTTCCCGCGCCAACCAGCCGATGGTGAAGCTCAATTGTGCCGCAATTCCTTCCAATCTGATTGAAAGCGAGCTTTTTGGACACGAAAAGGGGGCTTTTACCGGTGCGATCAAACAAAAGCCGGGAAAATTCGAGCTGGCAAACCGGGGATCCATATTTCTGGATGAAATCGGCTCCATCGATTTGTCCGTTCAGGTAAAGCTGCTTCGGGTGTTGCAGGAAAAAGAATTTGAGCGCTTGGGGGGACAGCAGCCCCGAAAAACGGATGTGCGGATTATTGCCGCTACCAACAAGAACCTGGAACAGGCGGTGGAAGACGGCAGCTTTCGGGGGGATTTGTACTATCGGCTGAATGTTTTCCCGATCTATCTGCCGCCGCTTCGGGAACGGAAAACCGACATTTTGCTCCTCGCCGAATATTTTCTTGAAAAATATTCAGGTGAAAATAAAAAAGAGATTCGCCGGCTTTCCACGCCCGCCATCGATATGCTGATGGCTTATCACTGGCCGGGAAATGTTCGGGAACTGGAAAATTGTGTCGAGCGGGCCGTGTTGCTATGTGACCAGGGCGTTATCCACAGCTATCATCTGCCCCCGACTCTTCAGACCGGGGAACACAGTGACACCCTGCCGGCGTTCTCCCTGGAGGATGCCGTGACAAATCTTGAAAGGGAGATGATTATGGATGCCCTAAAAAATTCTTCCGGAAATATCTCCATGGCGGCGCAAATGCTGAGGACAACTGTCCGCAAGATAAGCTATAAATTGAAAAACCTCGGCATTGACTATCGTCATTACCGGTAGAAATGGGGGGCTTGATCATCGTTTCGGCCGGTTTCCCACTGCAGGGAGGCCGCGCCAGGGTGTTTTTGGAAGAGCGGCAGGCTGTTTGAGCGACAGCGAGTTCCTGCCGGTCTGGAAAAAATACCCTGGCGCGGCCGATATGATGACCAAGGCCGAAATGGGGATCTATCGGGACGGGTAATTATCGCCGATGGCTGCAGCGCGGTCTTTTAAGGAAATGAGCACCCCGTCCACCCCAATTTGCCAGCGGGCGTTGATGCGGGTCCCTTTATTTTTCCGTGAGGAAATCGAGAAACTGCCGAAAGACTGCTCGGTGCGTTCCCGCATTCCGACCAACCCCAGACCGGTACTGGAATTAATGCGGGAAAGCACCTGGTGGAGATCAAAGCCCTCGCCGTTATCCTTGATTGTCAGTTCCAGAGTCCCATTTTGACGAACAAGGGTTAACTGGATTCGATCCGCGTGGCTGTGCTTGGCCGTATTATTCATCGCTTCCTGCAAAATTCTGAAAATCACAATCTTTAATTCTTCCGGAACCTCCTGTTCTTCCAAATCGATGAGACGTACCACCTGAATATGCGTGTAAATTTTCTGGAACTCGCGGCACTGCCAGCTGATGGTGGCCAAAATTCCCAGATCGTCCAGAATCGACGGCCGCAAATCGGTCATGATGCGGCGAATCTCAGAGATATTCTCCTGGACGACTTGGATGATATCTTCAATTATTATTCCCTCGGTCGGTGGGGAATTGCCCATTTGTTTGAGTTTCTGGCCCAGGGAAAATTTGATGGCCACCAGGTTTTGGGCGATCGTGTCGTGGAGCTCAAGAGCAATTCGTTTCCGCTCGCTTTCCTGCGCATTCAGAAGTTTGGCGGACAGCAGTCTGAGATCTTTCTCCGATTTTATCAATTCCGCTTCCATCTTTTTTCGGAGGGTAATGTCGACCAGATTTCCCAGAATGGCGGGTTGATCTCTGTAAGTGATGCGAGTATTGTTCGAAGAGACCCAGATAACATTTCCATTCTTGGTTAACCGCCGCGATTCATAGGCATCCGGGACGGGGGCATTTTCGAGACGCTTTTTGCTATAGGCAGCCACCATCCCCCGGTCATACGGGTGAATCAGCTTCCACGAGTCCATCCCAACGATTTCTTTCCGATCGTATCCATGAATTTCGCAGAATTTGTTATTGGCAAAAATGATTTTTCCATCTTGCTTGATATAGATTCCCGTCAATGAGTTTTCCACCAGCAGGCTGTACTTGCTTTCCGTAGCGGCCATCGCCTCTTCCGTAGCGGTGCGATCGCGGATTTCTTGTTCCAGCGCCCGGGTTTTTTCTCTCAGTTCCGTGGTCCGTTCAAGGACGCGTTGCTCCAGCTCTCCGCGAGCTTTTTCCAGCGCCTTTTTTCCTTTCAGTTTTTCAGTTACGTCAGTCGAAACCGCGAGAGACCGCCGCATTTTACCGGTCGAATCTTTTTCCGCAAAGACGGATAGTTCTACATCCATCACGTCTCCGTTCTTTTTAACGAGCTGACAGTGGACATTTTCACAAAACCCGGTTTGAAGCAGTGCCGGAAAACCGACAATCATGCCATACCGGCGGGATTCCGGGGTTAAAAAATCAGTAAACTTTTTACCGATAACGGCTTCCTTTTCGTAACCGAGAATGTTAAGCCAATGATCGCTGACATTGAGAATATGACCGGCCATATCGAAGGAATGAAGCATTACGGGGGTATGTTCATAGAGCGTCCGGTAGCGTTCTTTATTCTCTTCGAGGGCCGCGCGGGCTGAAACGCGATCGGTGATATCGATGCCGCTGGCGAGCACCTTGGCGGCACCGTCACTATCCAGGAAATACCCGTAATGAATAATGAAGGTCCTGCCATCATTGTTTTTCCACTCAAAAGAGCTGGACGCCTTGGTTTCCAGAACGCGTTGCGCGGGGCAGCTGCTGCAAGCGGTGTGGCAATTCAGAAAAATTTCGTAACAGCGGCGGCTGTTTACATCGCCGAATATATCCCTGAATCTCTGATTGGCATAGCTGATGGTGTTTCCCCCGGATAGAATATATATAAAACCCGGCAAAAGATCGAAAATGGAGAAAAGCTTATCCCGCTCCCTGGCAAGTGTGAGCCGGCTGTGTTTCTGGTCTCTGAACAAGATTTCAATGGGATTGGCAAAACCGGTAATGATCATCGCTCTGTAAATGAGGTAAACGCTCATGCATTTAAAAAGATGCGCCAGCGGACGGCTGATATGATAATAGATCAGCTTCCAGGAAAAAGCGCATTCCGCCAGAGCGGATAACACCAGAACAGCGGTCAGCAGATAAAACATTCTTCTTTCGAAATAGCGGCGGTGTCGGCATAATATGATAATTATCCCCGAAAAAACGAGAGTCAGCACCAGGTGGTTGACTGTTTTAAATGAGGTAAAGCCGTCTATCTGATTAAAACAATCCGGGAAGGTATGCCAAACAAAAATGGACAGGAATGAAAGGGTTGCCGCCGTGGCATAAATGGAAAAACAGAGGGCAAAATTTATTTTTCTTCGAAGAAACAGGAAGGAAAGCGCAAAAGAAGCAGACTCAAAATACCGCGCCAGAATCCACATCTGAGCGGCATAATTGACCGTGTTTGCCTCGTCCGGGGGAATGCTCCGCAACGGGATAAGACCGCCTGAAGTTGTTGCGGCATGAAAAGTCGGAGTCCAATTCAGGCATAATAGGTGGCCGGTGTTGATGAGTCCGACAAAGAGGAAAGCCGCCCCTAAAAAACGCAGAAAGCTATTGTCCACCAGCTTTCGCGAGTTCCAGGCAAGAGCGGATACCAAAAAGGAAATAGTGGCCTGAAAAAGAATGGAGCAAAAGTGAATCTGAATCAGGCTGAAAAAGCGTGAAAGGTAAACAAAAAAAATGGCGGCGACAATGAAAAGTGCTATGAGACATGCTTTTTCGATCAGATCGGCCGCATATTTCATCTGGTTCCTATTCCTCGGCGCCCCCATGAAAGCTTTTGGTCTTTCGATTAAAAACAGCTCAAGCGCTACCGATGTCGGGAGCATCGGGGGAGGACGATGCCGGGTTAGCCATTTTGGCGGCCTTTATTTTTTTCCACAAGAAAAAAACGATGGGAAGAAACAAAATTACCAGCAGTTCCCCAATGAGGACGGTCGGAAGACTATTGCCGACCCAGGTGGCGTCTTCCACTCTGGACAACAATAGATCAAAGGGTTTGATACAGGCAAATGCAATGCCACCCGCCACCGAAACCGCCGCACCCCAAAGGAAGAGAAATGAATAGAGGAATCTGAAACGCAATTGCTGCGGATCTCCGGGCGGGGAGAAAATAACGATGAAAGAGATGATCATTAAAAACCAGAATCCCGCCATGAGTTCCTGCGGCAGGAACCGGTATCCCGCTAGGTGATTATAAATCCAGAGAGAGACGGTATTCAGGCCACTGATATTCCCCTTAATCATCGAAAAGAAGTGAACCAGAAGGATATCCAAAATAAACCCCATCAACATCAGGGGAATAAAGGATAACAACACTAACAAAACCGGCGCCGGCTCCTGCTTCATATCCGGATGGCGAGCGTTCATATTGAAAAACCGTTTTGTGACATATGGCGCTTCATTCGTGTTCCCCCTCCCCCCGCAACGGGTCGTCTTGAAATGATTTGGTGAAAATCGGCAAGGCGATACCCGTCGCGCACGGAAGTGCAGGGGGGGACAATCGGGGTTACTCGATAATTTCCAGAACAATATGCCGTTTAAGTTTTGCGGATGCGGCCCCAAGGATGGATCGGATGGCCTGCGCTGTTCGGCCCTGTTTTCCGATCACTTTCCCTACGTCCTCCTTGGCCACTCTCAGCTCCAGTACCGTACTCTGTTGCCCTTTCACCTCGGTGACTTCCACGGCATCCGGATTGTCTACCAACGCCTGTGCGATTTTGAATACCAACTCTTTCATAGGTCAGCCTCCTGTGTCCGCGATGGAAAAAAATTAAAGTCGAATAGTCGGTCAATTGGGTCATGGATCGGTTGGACTCATCTCCTTTCATTCCACTCGCCAGCGAATGCTGAATCGTGAGCATCCGGATATCAATTTAAAGCATATTAACACGTAACAACCGATTCGCAGCACGCTTTTATTAAATGACCACTTGCTGTTGATGCATGGGATTTAATACGGTGGTACCGGGATAAGGTTATTTTGCAGATAAATATGCTCAGCCTTATCCTTATACTTTAACCACTGGGGAACTCAATTGTCAATTGAAGAGTCACGATGATAACCTTTAATACACTGATTTATTAAGTGTAATATTCTTTGATGGGGTGTCTTTGGACGGAGGTGAACACGACTTTTCCTTCGTTAGGGGCCAAAGGCGTATCAAAATCATTTTCCGGCCAATACCCTTTCGATCATTTCCACCAGTGGCGCCGACAGAGGGCGCCATCTGGGTTGAATGGCCTTATCTTCCCGCCATGTGAACTCCACTGCCTCGTAACGTTCCGGAATTTCCAGTTTTTTATTCCCCCCATAGACGACGGTTGGATAATATTCCACATAGAGCATGCGATGGGGGTCAATATCAAAACCGATGGTTACCTGCGTCGCGATGTGCCCGGCACAGCTGCGCACGGACATGGCACCCCCCGGAATATCGGAAACAACAACGATGATCGGTTTTATCGGAGTTGGTTTATCGGCGGTTTCCCCCTTGATGTTAAAAATTCGAAGGTTGCACCTGCCGCTCCCCAGCCGGAGTTTCCCCCCCCAGCCTTCCCATTCGAATATATCATCGTAGATTATTTTCATTCCGAACCTGCTGAAAGATACAAAAAGTTTTATCCGTTTTTGTGTTTCGACCATAATGTTACTACCATTTGACAAAATGCAACCACTTCTCTCAAGAAGCCTGTTTTCAATACTTTTCCGGCAAACGGTTTATGCGTCAAAAAATCGGCATCAGCGCGTCAGCGAATTGTAGATGCGCCAAAGCTTGTCCGGCAACTCCCGGACATCGGAAATAACGGTATGATGAATGCTTCCGTACATACGGTCCAGCTGCTGATCGGGGTTCAGGTTGACCGTAATGGGTCTAACGTGAATGCCGTTTGACCGGGCTTCTGCAATGGCCCGCCGCGTATCCGATATCGCATAGTCGCCCTTATAGCCGGTGTCATTGGGAAACCCGTCCCCCAGAGTGATCAGAAGGCGAACTTTTTTCTGAATGGTTTCCAGGCGGGAGAGCGAATGACGAATGGCCGCTCCCATGCGCGTGCTTCGTTGTGGCGCCATGGCGCCGATCCGTCTTCGGATCTCATCCTCCATGGGCTCGTTAAATGTTTTCACATGCCAGTAATCCACTCCCAGCCGGCCGGTCCCTGAAAAGCCGGCAATGGCAAAAGCATCTCCCACTACCGCCAGCGCCTCGCAGAAAAGGACAATGGCCTCCCTTTCCACGTCCAGAATCGTTTTCTCCGTGCCGGCCACCCGGTTGGCCGTGGAGCGGGAAAGATCCACCAGCAGTAGCACCGCGACATCCCGCTGCTGCTTCAGGCGCTTGATGTAAAGCCGCTCGGACGGGATGCGGCCCATTTGATGATCGATGGCGGCGTCGATCAACGCCCGATAATCAAATTCATCTCCCTCCGTCCAGCCGCGCAAAATGGCAAGGGCTTCGGGTTTGAGCAACTCGAAAGCGTATCTGATTTTTTTTACCAGCGCCCGATTCCGGTCAAGCGCTTCCTGGTAGACCGTCACCGTTTGGCCGATGATCTCTCTTTCCACCACACGGGCATGATCCCGCATGTAATCGGAAATCCCGTTGTTCCACTCGGGATACCAGTAAATGGTTCTGGAAATGTCAGCCTCCGGTCCTTCAGCCGGGTGATTCGGGTAACTATCGGAAAGGATTTCCGATAAAATCGACTGTAACTCGGCAGGGACCGAAAAGGCGCCAGCCGGCCCGGAGGGAGTATTGTGCAGCATCAGCGCCAGATCATCGGTCGACATTTGACCGTTGTGCTCAAGGAGATGTCGCCGGAGATCGGATCGATACACCTTAAGGCTTTTTTCCGTCAGCCTGGCCTTGATTCGCGCGGCCAATCGCTCTTCTTCCGGGTGGGTTGCCAGAACCAGATCCGGTCGAACCCCGAATCCAAAGGGCATCGGAAGGACGCTGACCCGTCGACTGACATTCGGAAAAAATTCAATAATCAGCTGAGCACTCGTTTCCACCAGGGGATTATCCCGAAGCAAAATCTCAATCGAGTCCGGAATCGATCCGAAGCCTTCCATTACTTCTGGCGCAATCCCAACTCTCAGGGCGTTTCCCGGACCAAGAACCATTTCGGCGACAAGGGCAATGCCGGTTTCAGGCCGTGTGCCGGATTCCCGCAGGCGCGTTATTTCCGCCGCCAGAATCGGGGCAACCTGCCGGACGAGGCCCGGATATCGTTTTGCCATCAGGATGCGAAGGCGGGCGCTTTCAAATACGGTAAACAGGTCCCGGGCCAGCGAGGGAACCGGAAAGGACAGAAAAAACCGCTCCAGATCGGAGAGTTCCGGTGCCGCCTCCGGCGCCGGACGCCATTCAGGGCAACGGCCCGTCAGTTTTTCCATGTCGAAGTCGTAAGTATTAAATTCGTAATATCCCGACTCCAGCTTGGTGAGCAATTTATAGAGGGAAAGATTTTCCGCCCGGGTGGAAAAAACGCTGATTTCTTCCGGCAGATAAATAAACCGGCTGTCCGAACACACCATGGGGGGAACTTCGCCGCCAAGGGCGGCGGCCGATAATTGTGATAATGGGCTTACACTCAGGCCTAGTCCGGTTCGGGCGCGAAGATACCGGTTGAGGGATCCTTTGACCTGAGAGAGCGGAACGCAGACTTGCAGTTCGTTAAACCGCTGGCGGGAAACCTCGGATTCAAGAGATAAAAGCGCCTTCCCGAGTTCCTTGTTTCGCATAAATTTTTCAAGTCCGGCGGCGACAAAGGTATCCAGCGCCTTTTCGGACAAAAGGTGCAGCCCGTTTTCAATGCCGGAAAGAAACGGATCGACAAGATCGCAAGAGATGGCGGCCACGCGGCAAACCTGCCGAATTTGCCAGCTTCTTTTTGCCGGTGATAATCGGGCAACGCTCGTGGGCAAGAGATGAGACAGGGCCCGAGCGCGGTTGAACGTCAGATCGGCTGAAAACACCTCGCATAGAAGATCCAAAAATGCCGCTCCACTATCGGACTCACCGGCTGAAAGGAGTTGAGTTACCTCCTGAAGCGGCTCATGGAGAAGGTGCATGCCTTTTTCCCGCAGAATCCGGACCGTTTTAATGAGCCGGTCCGGAAGATGGGGGCCCGCGGATTTGAGGACGGGGGGCAAATGTTCCGCCATGATCCGCCCAAGAGTCGGTCCCTCACCCCCCGCTTTCCGAACGGTTTTCCGGTATTGGGCGAGGATGGCCTCCGGCACCTCTCCCATAAGGCTCACGTATCCCCTGGCAAGGGCCTGGCCGAAGGACCGTTCCAGGGAGAGACCCCAGATAATTTCGGCGCCCATTAGGGACAAATCGGGGAAGGAAACCGGTATCCCTTTTTGGTTGAGGCCGGCTGCAACCGACGCGGCCATTTCCGGGTCCGCCAGATGGAGTGTCGCCAGGGGATCTTCAGAGGGCGGTTGCATACCGGTTAAAAAATATCTTCGATGAGATCGTCAAGGGTTTCCTGCAGCCGGTCATCGTCCGTCAGGGGACGGCACACAGCAGTTCGACACGCGTCCGCCGGACGAATATTTCGGCAAATGAGACGCGCCGCATGAATCAGAAGGCGGGTGCTCGCCCCTTCAGTTAGCCCCTGCTCCCGAATGTTGCGTATCTTTTGGGCCAACGAGACCAGCTGAAAAGCGGTTTTGAAATCGACCCCCCCTTCATGGGCGACGATGGCGGCCTCATTATCCGGCGTCGGATAGGCAAAATCAAGGGCCATGAACCGCTGGCGGGTGCTTTGCTTCAAATCCTTCAAAACGGACTGGTAGCCGGGGTTGTAAGAAATAACGAGCATAAAAGCCGGGTGAGCCCGAAGAACCTCGCCCTTTTTATCAATTGAAAGGATGCGGCGACTGTCGCTTAAGGGGTGAATGACAACGGTGGTGTCTTTTCTGGCCTCGACGATCTCATCCATATAGCACAGCGCCCCGGTCCGCACGGCTTTTGTCAGGGGGCCATCTATCCACAGGGTCTCGTTATCTTTCAATAAATAGCGACCGATCAGATCCGAGGCAAATAAATCTTCATGGCAGGCCACCGTGATGAGCGGCCGGCCCAACCGGTGGGCCATGAATTCGACGAATCGGGTCTTTCCGCATCCGGTCGGCCCCTTGAGCATCACGGGCACCCGGGCATCATAGGCGGCTTCAAAGAGCGCAATCTCATCGCCGGAGGGAAGGTAATAGGGAGGCTCCGGCGGACTATCGGCGCCTTTCTCGGATAGAATTTCGGGAACGGCTGGTGTCATCGATTTTCCTTGCCGCGCGGGCGGCGATTCTTTTCAGGGAAAAACTCCCTCCTTGCGGATTTCCGGGTTTGTCACTATATTCGAATTCCCTGATGGTTCGGCATCAGAGGGCCGGTATGGATTTAACCGCCGAATGGAAAAGGATATATATCGAATGGAATTAAATAACAACCCGGAGGCGGTGCATCGTCTTTATCGGGAAGGCAGGGAAATTCTCCTGATCGGTACGGCGCACGTTTCCCGGGAAAGCACCCGCATCGTAAAGGAAGTGATAGCGGCGGAAAAGCCGGATACCGTATGCGTGGAGCTTTGCGAGCCGCGATTTCAGACCATCCGTCGGCCGGATCAGTGGCGCAACACCGATATCATAAAGGTCATAAGAGAAAAAAAGACGTTTCTCCTCCTGTCCAATCTCCTTCTGGCCTCCTTTCAAAAACGGATAGCCGAAAAACTGGACGTCAAACCGGGAGAAGAGATGATCGCCGCCATGGATGCCGCCGATGCCATCGGCGCCCGCATCCATCTGGCCGACCGGGAAATCCGGATTACCCTTGCCAGAACCTGGCGGATCATGGGGGCATGGGACAAATCGAAGCTGCTGTTTCAGCTGATTTCATCCCTGTTTGAGCTTGATGATATCAGCGAAGCGGATGTGGAAAAGATGAAGGAGCAGGATGCGCTGGAGAGCCTTCTTTCCGAGGTGGGCAAAGCCATGCCGGTCCTGAAAACCATCCTCATCGATGAGCGGGATAAATACCTGGCGGATAAAATCCGAACCGCTCCGGGGGAAAAAATCGTTGCCGTGGTGGGGGCCGGTCATGTTCCCGGGATTAAAAAATACTGGGAAACCGAAATCGATTTATCGGACCTGGAAACCCTGCCGCCCAAGGGCAAGATGTCGGGGATTCTCCAATGGTTGATTCCCCTGTCGGTGGTCGTGCTTATCGGCTACGGGTTTTACAACGGCGGAATGGCGGCGGGAAAAGAGATGCTGCTGTGGTGGAGTCTGACCACCGGTCTTCTCGCCGGCCTCGGCGCCCTGGTGGCGTTTGGGCATCCGCTCACGATTTTATCTTCGATTCTGGCGGCCCCCATCACGACCCTTCACCCGCTGATCGCCGCCGGGTGGGTCTCCGGACTCGTGGAAGCCTTTTCCCGAACGCCCAAAGTGAAAGACCTTGAGAGCCTTCCCGCGGATATTCTCTCGATCCGCGGATTCTGGCGGAACAAGGTGACCCGGATTCTTCTCGTCGTGGTGTTTACAAACATCGGCGCTTCCATCGGGGCCTTTGTCGCCATGCCGTTTTTAGTTAAACTGCTTTAAGAACCCAATTCAGGATTATTAGCCCGGGGATGCGGTTGAATTCCGGCTCCTTGGTTTTTTAATAGATGGCCTGGTTTTCGATGATAAAATCTTCCAGATGATTCGGATCGACCGTTGCCTCTGAAATGGCCAGGTTTTGAACCGAAATCCCCGCCTGATGAACCGTTTGCGGGTTGCCCGACACCAGCGGGTGCCACCATTCCAAAGTTCCTCCGTTGGCCAGTATGCGATAAGCGCAGGTCTTGGGCAGCCATTTTATTCTCCTGATATAATCCGGTGTCAGCTGGATGCAGCTCGGAATCAATTGGCGCCGGTGTGGGTAGTCGGTGCATCGGCAACTTTTGATATCGAGAAGGTAACAAGACACCCAGGTATAATAAACACGACCGGTTTTCCGGTTTTCAAGTTTCTCAAGGCAGCAGCGGCCGCATCCGTCACAGAGCGATTCCCACTGTGACCGGGTCATTTTATGCAGCGGTGTGGTTACCCAAAAGGGGGTATTGCTGGTTGTCACACAGAGGTTCCCTAAGTGCCTTAAAGATTCACTGATTATAACGGATTTTGGGGAGGTCGATGCCCTAGTCCCGACAGGGACGACAGAGAATAGCCCGGCAATTCATTGCCGGGGATAAGATAAGTCCCGAACATAAAAACACAGTCCCGTAGGGACGGCAGAGTTTCTATCGTCCCTACGGGACTGTATGAAATCGGATGACCCATCTCCCGGCAATGAATTGCCGGGCTATTTTCTGTCGTCCCTACCGGGACTGGGACATCAGCTTCCCCAAAATCCGTTATAAACAGAAGATTCATTCCCATACGGCCTCCCCCGTGGCTGCCGTATTTTCAAGGTCATAAACCCAAATCCCTGCCGGGGTCAAGCCGTCTCCCACCTTTTTTTAATCTCACTTCCGATAGAGAGCGAATCTTCGAATCCGATGCACTCCTTTCTTTACTATCTTTACTAAAAGAAAAACGTGATTATACTAACGGAAATCTTTCGAGCCGCCCGTAAGGGAAACCGGCGGCGGAAATCAAAGTTAACCAGGAGGAACCTCTGATGATGTATTCAAAAACGGTGATGGACCATTTCAGAAACCCGAGAAATGTGGGGGTTATTGAAAACGCCAACGGTGTCGGGGAGGTCGGTAATCCCTTATGCGGGGATATGATGACGATTTACCTTGATATTGAAAACGATATGATTCGGGATATTAAATTTCAGACCTTTGGCTGCGGCTCCGCTATCGCCGTTTCGAGCATGCTGACGGAAATTGCCATGGGAAAAAGTATCGCTGACGCAAAGAAAATCACAAACAAGGATGTTGCCGATGCGCTGGAGGGGTTGCCGAAAAACAAACTCCACTGCTCCAATCTCGGAGCGGATGCGCTCCAAATGGCCATTAAGGACTATGAGGACCGGAAATCCGGGAAATTACGGGAAGAGCCCAAGCGGGTGGAAAAACACGAGCATGGGCCAAAAGAAAAATGCTATTGCCCTTATTGCGATGTGGAAATCAAAGAAGGGATTACCTTTTGTGAAGCCTGTCAAACGGATCTTCAGGAAGAGCATTGATTTTTTTTGGAAAGGAAAAGCGACCCATGCCCCATATTAATTTAGACCATATTTCATACAAACCGCTATTGCCGGAAGTGAAATCGGCCATGATCGATGCCATAAACGCGGATTATGCCAATCCATCGAGCCAGCACTCCGAGGGGGAAAAAGCCGCCGCGGCGCTTGCAAAGGCGCGGGAATCGGTGGCGGCCCTGATCAACGCGCCGACTCCCAAAGAGGTGGTCTTTACTTCCTGCGGCACCGAATCGGTCAACCAGGCGATAAAGGGAACCGCCATGGCCATGGCCCAGGACGGTAAGCACATCGTCACCTCCAATATTGAGCATAATGCCGTGATCCGAAGTTTGCGGCGGCTTCAGAGCCAGGGGTATAAAATAACCTCCGTCTCCGTCGACCATACCGGCCGTGTGAATCCGGCGGATGTTGCCGCCGCCATAAAGGATGACACTATTCTGGTCTCCATTATGCACAGCAATAACGAGACGGGCACCCTTCAGCCGATTGCGGAAATCGGTGAAATCTGCCGGGAGAAAAAGGTGCTCTTTCATTGCGATGCCGTGGATTCCGTCGGTGTTGTTCCCATTGATGTCCAGGCGCTCGGTGTGGATTTGCTGAGTTTCGCCTCCAACCCCTTTTATGGTCCAACGGGGGTGGGGGGGCTCTATATCCGCCGGGGCACTCGAATTTTTCCGATGTTGGACGGCGGTGTTCAGGAAAACAGCAAACGGGCCGGTACGGAGAACCTGATCGGAATCATCGGCATGGGGGTTGCGGCGGATCTGGCCAAAAGAGATCTTCCGGCCCGAATGGCGCATACCCGGGGCTTAAAAGAAAAACTTCTTCGGGAGCTTCCGGATTATATTGATGAATACATCATCAATACCCATCCGGAGCATAGTCTGCCGGAACTGCTTTCCGTCTCTGTGCAATATATCGAAGGGGAAAGCGTCATGCTGATGCTGGATGATGAGGGGATTGCCGTCTCCACCCGATCGGCCTGCGCCACGGGCTCGCTTCGCGCCTCCCATGTTCTCCTTTCCATCGGGCTGAGTCATGCCGATGCCCAGGGGACGCTTGTCATCACCTTTGGAGTTGATAATACCGAAGCGGACGTGGACCGGTTCCTTAAGGCTTTGCGGACCACAGTGAGGACGCTGCGGGATATTTCTCCTCTCTACCAAGGGAAAGGGTAACGGATTGTCTGAATCCGGATGGCCGGGATCTGAAGGATGATCAGGATAGCGGCGCCCCAACCCTCCTGATCATCTGATATCAAAGTGAGGGTCTACATCATCGATTTGGCTGGACCCGAGTGAAGGGCGAGGCCGGAACCCTGATCAAATCATATAAGGCCTGCCAAAAAAAATCGTAAGGGGCACCTCGCGGGTGCCCTTTACGGGTTTCCTGAAACGCATGGGAATTATTTCCGGGTGATATTACGAGTATTCCGAATGGACCGGGACACCGCCCGGGTCAACTCGAGCACCCGTTTCGCGTGCGTGAGACTCAAAGATCCGGTGCCGCAGCTGGGGCTGATGAGCGACTGGGACAGGATTCTGGCGGATTCGATTCCCATGTTTTCCAATTTTTTCACTTTATCCCACCAATCGGCCGTAAGACTCTCAGCGGTTTCGTTGTCAATATCCTCAGCGTTTAACGTCGGCACAATTCCCCAGGCCAAAATACCACCCCGTTCCAGAAATTGCCGGATCTGCTCCGGATAGAGCGCGAATTTATCAAAATAGGCATAGGCATCAAAGCTCACGACATCGGTGGGCGAGTCGAGCAGCAGCGACCAGTCCGCATTGGCGCAGACATGAATCCCGGCAAGTCCGCCTTCCTGGTGGACGGCATCGATTACCTCCTTAAAGCAGTTTTGAATTTCCGCCTTGGAGATGCTGATAAACGCCGATGAGCCGTATCCGGCCAGCGCCGGTTCATCGAAAAAAATCACAACGGGTCGCCCGAAGCGCTTCAGTTGCTGAACCTGCCAGCGGGCTTTCATGGCAAGGAGCTTCACGGCGGCATCCCGAAGCTGTTCATTATAAAAAATGGCCCGTCCTTCCGCATCGCACACCCCTGTTCCAAAGGTGACAGGACCCGTAATCTGGCCTTTGAGGGCAACGGGCATTGGGGAAAGGCCCTCTATCTGATTCATGAAGACAAAAAAGCCGTTGGCGGTTTTGGGTGTCATCACAAACCGCGAGGAAGCGAGCGCTTCGCCACCAGCCGTTACCGCCATATACTCCTCATAAAATGCCAGCAGCTCGCCTTCAAATCGCTCACCGCTTGCATCAATGAAGCGTTTATCCTTTTCTTCAGTAATACCGGGCATTCCGGGGAGAAACTGCGCCATCATCCCCTCTTCCGGGTACGCCGGAAGTTGCACCCAAAGGGGGATTTCCGGGGTGTAAACCATGACCAGATCCGATGCCTTTTGATGATCATCCATTGGAATACTGCCAATTAGAACCGGAAGGCATTCCGGCTGAAATCCGTGTACGGACATGAGGGTTCCTTTCTGCGATTGAGAGTGGTAATAAAAGCTACGGACTTGTCTTCAGTACCATGGGGGGGTAGGAATTTCAAGGAAACAGCGCCTCTTTTCCTCTCCGGTTTCCCCGAGGCGCCGGCGGTAAAAGGTTTGACAGTCATGCGGCCCGATGGTATGAGTACCCACTAAATTTTCAACCGATTTTAAGTGTAATCGTATCCGGAAGAAGCATCATGGCGGAAATCATATCGATTGATGAAAAGCGGCTGTTTTCGGATAAAGAAAAAGCCGTGGCGATGCGGAAACGCAAAATCCTTGCGGTTCGCAAGGCCCTCCAGTGCACCCAGTGCCGGATCAAATGTCAAAAATGCGGCGCTCCGATAGAGGGGGAAACTCCGGAACAAACCGGGATCAACCAGAAATTGCGGGTTCCCTATCGGTTTTGCCTTGGCTGCGCTGACGAGTACATCGATTTTATCGAGCGGTTACAAGGAAACGGCGATCCCGACTATTACTGGCACAACGAGTCGTGGATAAAGAGCTGGCAGGCATGGATTGAATACCGGAGCGCCCTCGATCAGCACGCCAAATCAAATGAATTTTTTAGATTGCTCAAGGACCTCGAACAGAGCGAAACGAATCAATAGGAGTCGGTATGTTTGGAATCGGTATGCCGGAATTGATTATTATCCTGGTGATTATCCTGATCATTTTCGGTGCGGGAAAACTTCCGGAGATAGGGGCGGGAATGGGCAAGGCCATTAAAAATTTTAAGAAGGCCACAACGGATGAGGAGAAAAAGCCGGTTGAAAAAATTGAGCGAAAAGATCCCACCGATTCCGAGCCCTGATGAAAAGAGAAGGCTCCTTGGAAGGGAATCGATCCTCCTCTCCCGTTTTTCATGTGGAAGGTATCTTTTTAAGCGCATGCAATGGCGCTGTTAAGCGCTTCGGCAAGCTGATTCATGTTAAACGGTTTCTGAATGAAGCCGACTCCTCCGCGACTCAAAATTTCAGTTGCTTTCCCATCAACGCTGTAACCACTGGATAGAATAACTTTTATTTGCGAATCAGCGGCTTTTAGCCGGTCAAATGTTTCCTCGCCGCTCATTTTCGGCATGATCATGTCCAGAATGACAAGATCAATTTTCTCCCTGTTTTCCGAGTAGATTTGGATCGCTTCCTGTCCGGAGTCGGCGGTCAGCACCGTGTAGCCCAGGCGCTGAATCATCTGCCGACCAATTTCGATAATCATATCCTCATCGTCAACCAGCAGGATAACCCCCTGGCCTTTTTGAATTTGAAGGGTTTTCTTTTCTTCCATCTCTAAATCCTGATTCATCACCGGCAGGAACACCGTGAGAGTCGTTCCCCGCCCCTTTTCGCTGTACACATTAATAAATCCGCCATGGTTCCGGACAATACCGTAGGCGGAGGCAAGTCCAAGGCCGGCGCCTTTTCCCATAAGCCGGGTGGTAAAAAACGGCTCAAAGATTCGCTGCCGCGTAACCGTGTCCATTCCCACGCCGGTATCGGTAATGGAGATTCGAATGAAGCGTCCGGGGGAGACCTCAATGGGTTTGTTGTCATATTGGGAGAGCCTGGCGTTTTCGGTCGTTATTGTTAGCGTACCGCCCTTCGGCATGGCCTCGGCGGCATTGATATAAATATTCAACAACACCTGCCGGAGTTGGGCCTGGTCCACTTTCGCGGGCCAGAGATCCGGCGCGAAATGACGCTGAATTACTATTTCTTTTCGGGTTCGGATAAACATCCGGGTTTCCTGGTCAACCAGCTCGTTTATGTTTGCCCGGGTCGGCGCATATCGGCCCTCCCTTGCGAAACCCAGCAGCTGGCTCGTCAGGTTTGCCGCCGTGCGAATATGATCCTCAATTTTTTTCAAGTGCTCAACCTGCGATTCCCCTTGGTTGGCATCCAGAAGCATCAGGGATACCCTACCCTGAATTCCCATCAACAGGTTATTGAAATCGTGAGCTATTCCACCTGCAAGAGTGCCGATGGCCTTCATTTTCTGGGCTTGCAGCAGCTGTTCTTCCAGCTGCTTTATATGGCTGATATCCTGAATCTGAACGGTGAAAAACTCGGGAGCACCGTCAAGGTTTCGCAGCAGGGAAAGGGCGGTAATCCCCCAGATCAACTCCCCTTTCTTGTTGATATACCGCTTTTCAAGTTGACATGAAGGGATCTCGCCCTTAAGCATCTGCGCACGCTTTCGGGACCAGATTTCGACATCATCGGCGTGCATCAGCTTATCAAAGGTATTTTCCAAAAGCTCTTTTTTCGAATAGCCGAACAGCTCGCACATGGCGCGATTTGCCTCAATCGCCCCGTTCTCAACGTCTTCAAGGCAGATGGGATTGGGAGCGAATTCAAAAAGGGTTCGAAACCGCGATTCGCTATCCCGGAGCGCGACTTCAGCACGCAAGTCCTTAGCGGCTTCTTCAATCTGCCTTTTCAGGGCCTGGACGCGCCGCTCCAATTCTTGGCGGCTTGGTTTCTGAACCATGATACCCCTTTAACCAAAAGATCAACTCTGTCCACGTCAGCTCAAAAGATTGTCACATTAAAAAACCTTACCGGTATTTACAACATCTTTTTAAGGGTCGTTAAAGAACGGGGGCAATCTTTATCGTCCAACATTTCGGTTGATAATGTCTAATAGGTTGTAATATGAAAACCTTTTCTGATAGAAATAACGACATAAGCCAATATCCATGGTGGCGATAAATGCCCAACGCCGGCGAAGCCGGCAACCCGGCGGGAGCGAAAGACCTTTCGTTTACGCAACACCGCACTCCTGTTTTCGACATGAATGAATCATTAAAAGCCAAGGGGGTCATGAAATGCTGGTAAAAAACTGGATGAGCAAAAAAGTCGTAACGATCGATGTGAAGGAGTCCATGCAGGACGCCATTTCGACGCTGAAGGAGCATGACATTCTCATGCTTCCGGTACTGGATAAAGGAAAACTGGTGGGGGTTATCACCGACCGGGATTTAAAAAAGGCCTCGGCTTCCGATGCGACCACGCTGGAAATTCACGAGTTGATGTATCTGCTTTCCAAAATTAAGATCAAAGAGATTATGACAAAAAATCCCATCACCGTGCCAATGGATTTCACGCTTGAAGAAACCGCCGAAATTCTTTTGAAAAATAAAATATCCGGTGTTCCGGTTCTGGACTCCGGTGGAAAAGTCGTCGGCACGATTACGCAGGAAGTCATATTCAAAGCCTTTATCTCACTCAGTGGCTTTGGTAAAAGAGGCATCCAGTTTGCCTTCCTCATTGAGGATCGTCCGGGATCCATAAAGGAAGTGTCGGATGTTATTCGGGAATTCGGCGGCCGGATGGTGAGCATTCTGACGACCTATGATGCTGTTCCGGAAGGCCACCGGAAACTATACATCCGCGCGTTTGGCATTGATCGGGAGAAAACCGGCAAATTAAAAGACCGGCTGAAAGAAAAGGCAAAAATGCTCTACGTGGTGGATCATCGGGAGAATAAGCGGGAGATTTATGAAATGGGATAGGTGCAAGAAGCCGCCTGTCACAATGGCGGGCGGCTTTCCAAAGAGATAAATTCAATTTTGGGGGCGATTGGATCAGGGCTCGCAGATCACGACCAGTAACTCCGCGGTATCCTTGCTGACATTTCGAATCATGTGGCGGATTCCGGAGTTGAAGTGCAACGTGCCGCCGGCTTCCAGCGTATTCAGGTGCTCCCCGACCGTCAGCTCGATTTTACCGGCGAGCACATAAACGAACTCCTCGCCTTCGTGCTGGTACCCGACGCCGCTATGCTCGCGAAGCGGGTCTATGGTCACGCGAAACGCTTTCATTCGCTTGGTATCGGCCCCGGGTGTCAGCGTGGTGTAAGCATAGTTGTCGGTTCGTTTTGAAAACGCCTCTGCCCGCCGGTCCAGGGTTGTCTCCACTTCGCTTAAAAGAGCGCTCGAATCGATATGCAGCGCGCGGGCGAGGGACAGAAGCATCCCCACCGGCGGCAGCAGCTTTCCGGATTCAATCTGTTTTAGTTTTTCAACGGCAAGGCCTGTCTCATTGGCGAGCATTTCAAAGGAGAACCCTTTCTCATTTCTGATTTCCTTTATTCTGGTTCCCACCGGCTTCGTCGCTTTGACTTTTTTTTCAACCATGCGGCCCCTCCTTCTCGCTTTACCCGTCAACCAGAAAACTTTCGATGGCCTCGACCACTCGAATCCGCTTGAAATCCCTTCCCCCCGGTTACCCGGGAGGAATAGAAAACAACCTATTTTTGCTTGGTCTTGTTCTTTTTGGGTCTGGTTTTTCCGTTGGTGCCGCGAGCAATTTTTCCCCGTTTGGTTCTCTGATCCCCTTTACCCATTATCCTACCCTCCGAATCACTTTTTTGTTTGACGATTTAATGGACCGCATATGTATAACGAATTCAATTCTGCCCTTCTAATACAATCTTTGATGCAATTTCAAGCATAAAACAGGAAATCAGGTATTCCCCGGGGCGGAAGGTTCCGGCGGCTTTTCCGATAAGGTCGCGCTTTTTGGAGGCCGGGTTTTCCGAAATTCCGCATTTTTCCAGAATCTCCCGCTGCTGAAACATTGCCATCCCCACTGCAACCATTTGAGCAGGGAAAAGGCCAGCCACAGGGACCAGAGCAGCATCAAAATCCGGTATGTCCAAAGAGGAAAAACCAGCACCCAGGGTTGCGGCATGGCCGATGTGATTCTGTCCTGCGTCCACTGGAGAAGATGACGGCTGGATTGGTTGCCGGCGATTTGCATGTCCGGAATACCCAGAAGCCCTCGCTCCACGGCTTCATATAGACCAAAGAGCACCACAAAGGTCCAGATCACCAAAAAGAACTGCGTCGAGTTGAATGCCAGCCAGCGGTCCGGAGGCGTTTTCTCCTTTCGCAACCCCAATGCCGGGAACCATCCGACAATTACAAGGGCCGTCATCGGCGATATCTGGGTTAAGCCGATTCCCAAAAGGAGCCATTGGTGAAATTTCAACGGCGTCCATTTAATCCGCCTGAGCCCGAAAGCCGCCAAAATTACCACCGCCAGATAACTCCAGAAGAGCACCGCGGGTCCCAGCCGGGGACCGCCCGCAAGAAGAATCCAGACGTTTTCGGGCATATGAAAGGAGATATGGGCATTTACCGCTTCACCGCCCACAGAAATAGACGGCGGGCGCAAGAAGAGGGGTGAGAGACTCGGCTGATGCCATGCCACCTGAATCTTTTGGGCGCCGGGTTGAAGGGGAACGGTAAGCTTTGTCCCGGCCTGACGGATCGGCAAACTTCGGCCGTTCACCTTGACCCCTTGAAGATCCGCGCCGTGGGGAAGAACAATCTCGTGCTGACCGCCGCTGCCGGCACGGATGGAAAGGGTTAACTCCGCCTTGTTGAATCGAAGTCCCGGTGTCCAGTCCAGCCGTGCCTCATCCAGGGTGACCCTCTTTCCGGAAATAGCTCCGGGCCGGGAAATCGTGATATCCACGGTTTCTCCTGGCCAAGGGGACCATTGCGGCTGCCAGTTGCTCTGGTTATCCTGGTGGTGGATAGCCGGAATACCCGTAAAATCGCATTGCCAGATGGGGCTCGCATCCAGGATCCAGGTTTCCGTCCAGGGCGCTGACGCGGGTGCCATCAGATGAAGTTTCTCTCCCGCAGAAAGGCTGGATTCAAACGCAACGGTGTCTTCATTTGGGGCAATCGCAATCTGGGCGAATTTGTCTTCCACGTGAACGCCGGGGGTTATGACCGATTCATCGGTAAGCAACGGAAAGGAAAGCATGACCGGCGTTCCGGGAGGCGTGGTTCTTCGAATGGCGGTGGATATTTGCCAGGTCAACCCGAGATGAAAAACCCGCCGTACTTCAAAAAACGGCGGCAGGGACTGATTTCCATAGCCCTGCTGCAAGGAAGTTTGCGGCAGGGTGCGGCTCATTTCAATCGTCGAATCCGTTGACCCGTCCGGGTGGATTCCGCGCACCGTCCAGCCCCGGCTTTCTACGGTTGCGGTATGGGGGGCAAGCGGGAGAGATATTCGCAGCACATCCCCCCCCGCCTTTCCCGTCATCTCCAATTCGTGAACCCCCTCGGGAATATAGGCCCACAGCGTTCCGGCTTCATCCCGGGTTAAGCCGGGCATGGCCTCATCATCGAGAAGGATTTGCTCAGGGGTCCAGGAGGTGAGCGTTGTCGGTAAGGGGACGGCCGTCCCCGTCGCGGCATGAAGTTCCAATGACAGGTTCAGTGTGTCCGTATCCAGGGTCACCGTCATGTGGGTCAGACTCGCGCACTGGGGCAAACAGTCCGGTTTCTCTAAGAGGCGTTGTTGAAGTTCCGTTAACAAGTCCCGGGATGGATAGGGTGCCTCGGCCGCTTCGCCTGATCCGGCAAAAAGAAAAAAGAGAACCATCGCCGCCGCGCTTCCCGGGTGTTGAAACGTTTCTCTGACCCCTGGCCACCAGGACCGGACATCGATTAGTCCGATTATGAGAAGCGCCAGCAGCAGGACCCGCATCACGCCCAGAATCAGGTTCCCAGCAGGGGAGACCAGCCATAACCCAATGGTCTGGGATCGCTCCACCGGGCCGTTCCAGGCGATATTAAAAGATTTCCATCGCCAGGTCGGCAAACCGGGACCTGTCTGTATCAGGGCGTTGGGATCGGCGGTAAAAACGGCTTGCGGTTGAAGGGGTTTCTCCCGTGGCATCGCCTCGGAAGGCAGGGTGCTGCCGTATAATTTTTGCTCGATCTTTTTCCGGGGACTGTATTGACGAGCCGCGCCACTTTCCATTTGCGCTTTATCCGACGGGGCGGGAAGTGCCGGTGAGGCGGGAGGTTCCATTCCGGGCTTCATGTCAAAGGTGACATCCGGAATCCGAACGTGCCGGGCAGCCTCAACCGGCGCCAATTGGGGATATACGCCCCATCGAATCTGCATCACCGTGAACGGAACGGCAATCACCAGAAGCGCCCCCACCGAAGCGCCGCCCCAAAGGGTAACGAGTTTTTTAAACCACCCGCCCGGCAGCAGCTTCAGCAACGCCAACGCGCAGATAACGTTCAGCCAGACGAGCCGCGGCGCACCCGGCTCATGAAATATGAGGATCATCGTCACAAGCGCCAGAATCCCCCATTTC
Organism: Pseudomonadota bacterium; assembly: GCA_043797445.1. Taxonomy (GTDB): domain Bacteria; phylum Desulfobacterota; class Desulfobacteria; order Desulfobacterales; family JAFDDL01; genus JAZDPP01. The sequence goes on along the minus strand of JAZDPP010000054.1, from coordinate 13,535 downwards.
CAATTGCGAAGTTTCAAGATGGACAGGCTGATAATTAACGCCAGAAAAAAATCGAGCAGCGTCCAGTTCTGAATCCAGGTGCCGGAAATGCTATCGATACCGGCCGTTGCCAGAAGCCGCCAGCCAGGCGGCAGATGCAAGACGCCGGAGACGCTTTGAAAATCATGGTCCCAACCGAGCGCGGGAATCCGGCGTGTTTCTTCTCCCAGGCGAGAGTCGGCGACCAGGTTCAAGCTTCCCCGGCGAAGCGCCACGCCCGGCCGCCCTTCTTTTCCCTGGCGGGTTATCAGCTGGTCTGCGCCGTCAATTGCCACCCGCCCGAGCTCGCAGGGCGAATTCATGGCCAGATACCACTGGCGGCTCATGGTTCCGGTAATGGTGTCCTGCAGCGTATAGCCCCCGCCGTCAAAATCGAGCCACCAGGTGCGATGAAGCGTGAGGTTGTCCGGCGCGGGGTCGGGATCTCCCCGCCGGATTTCTTTCAATATGAGCTCATTTCCGGGTGAAAGGCCATAGGCCGGCCAGCCTCTCCAATCGGAAGGCATGTCGGTCCGTTCTGGCTCGATCGCAGGCGCCCCGGTAATTTCGACCATGCGCAGATGATTCTGGGATTGAAACGACCAGATTTCAGAGCCGTAAGATCCGTTGCAGACAAGCTTTGTAACCGGCCCCAGAACGCGGGTCGTCAGGCGCAGATCCCACTGGCCGGGGCGAACCTGGCACATGAGTGCGCCGTCGGGGGCTATTTTGGCGGGAAGCGGGCTGTCGAGGCGTATCGGAACGTTCTGATCCATCAAAAGATTCTGCAGGCTGATCTCCCGCGGCCGGCCGGAGACATTCAGAAGGATTCGGGTGGTGACCAGCATCGGTATGGTGTCACTTAAGAGCCGAAACACGCGAACGGAGAGTAGCTCTTCGTTTTTATCATCCGTTGCGTCCCTGCGCTTCTGAAGCCAGAGCCGTCCCTCGCGATCTATTTCGGGGGATTCGATTTTTCGACCGTTTATTTCAAGCTTGACCAGACCGGCCGCCGGGGGCACCTGGATCATCTCGGGCATTTTATCCCAGATAAATGTCCCGGTCACCCGGTGTTCGCCGGCGGAAAGAGATAAAGAGGGGGTGTTATTCCGATCCATCACCGGCACGAGGTCTTTTTCCACGTGAACCGATCGGGGCCATGCCGCCGGGTTACCCGGGAGCGTAATCCAGTCTTCGGCAAACATCAGCCAGGTCTGCTCAAATCGGCCGCCCTTGTCATTGATAAAAAGCTGCAAAAGGGATGGCCATTGACACGTCAACACTTCCCCATCGGCATAGGATGTCGGGCAAAGTTCTTTTTCTTTTCCGTGGAGCACCCAGGCGCTCCATTCGGCCAGTTTCGGCGGGATGAAAGTTGAATCCGGTTCCGCGCAGCGGGAAAGCGCCGGAAATGAAAAAATCCAAACCACCATCAGGCCGAAACAGGCAGCACGAAAAAAGTCTTTTTTCATTCGTCGTCCTTTTGCAAGAAAAAAGGGGGGAGTTAAACAGGCTGATTTTCGTCGATATCGGTGTCAATCGCGTAAACAATAACGCTATGATCGCCACATTCCCATTTAATGTCAAGATCATGGATACGGGTGCCAAACCGCCTTTTCACCGGCTTTTCCCGGTAATACGCGGGTCTTGGATCACACTGAAGCATCTGGGTAATGAGCGCCTTTAACCGGGGGAATTTTGATGACAGTTGCCGGCAGGAAGCCGCTGCCGCATCCGAGAATCCCACTTCAAGGATTGCCGATGGCGGTGAGGCGGCAAAACCGCCGACGGCTCCGGGGTGGCTATCGGCATACGGGACATAAGGCTTAATGTCGAGTACCGGGGTGCCGTCCAGGAAATCCCCGCCGCCGATGTGAAGGCGCAATTGCCCTGCCTCATAAGAGATCTTTTCGAGTTTCACCGCCGAGAGGCCGATGGGATTCGGCCGGAATCCGGAACGCGAGGCAAAAACACCGATGCGTTTATTGCCGCCGAGGCGCGGCGGACGAACGGTGGCGGACCAGCCGTCTCTTTTGATCTCATGAAAGAGAAAGATGACCCAGATATGCGAGAACGCCGAAAGTTCCTTAAAGGCCTCTTCCCGGTTATAGGGAGGCCGGATTTCCACAATGGCCGAAGCCTCGGGCACCAGCCCCGCCTGCCGGGGAATGCCGAATTTTTCCTTGAAGCAGGAGCGGATGAGGCCGATAGGCGTAAAGGACACCATTTATAGACCGGTCCCCGGATTTAAAGGCTTCCCGGCTTCCTTATCGATCCGGAACAGGGTAGCTCCCACCGGCGCAAAGGACAGCAGCAGGGCATTTAGAACCGGAATCAAAAACGGCAATCCGAATCCCAAATGAAAGGGAAGGGTTTTTAACAAAAAATCAAATCGCTGTTTAAACGGCACCATTCGTCTTGCGGATGGCAGATCCGTATTGTCCCAGGCCAAAAAGACCACGGCAAAGCAGGAAGATATCGCCGACACGATGGGTGCGATCGGCGTGAGCCAGCTGAGCACCAGCAGAAATATCAATAGCACTACCGGAAGGATTGCCCGGGGGATTTCCTGCTTTACCAGCTGGAAAAGCTGAGAGAAGAAGGATTGCTTCGGGGGCGTCACCACTTCCCCGGTGACCATTTTTTCGGTAATCCGTGACATGGCATCCATGATGATGATGCTGAAAAACACCTGGGACACAAGATAGCCCGCTATCCCTGAAGCGCCCAGCAGCAGCAGGGAGAGGAGCCAGGACGCGAGATACCACAGCCAGATAAGCCAGCGGCTTTCCGGCACGCTCCAGAGCATGCTCAGCAACTCGTGACGATGGGCTATAATGAGGCTCCCAAAAAGAATCGTGAGCAGGATCATCGCGAAAAACCGGATGAGCCCGAGGAGAAGTAATTTCGGTGTTCTTATTCCCAGCAACAATCCGCGAAAATTATAGGTGATACCGCTAAAAAAGTTCATATGGTTTTCTCTTTCAGGAAAGGAGTTGCTATTTTCACCGGTAAACAATGGGCCTTCACCCCCATATCGCTTTTGCTGGCTGTTGGCAATAGCGGATGTAATACTGTCTATCTGTTTATGATCATTGCTTATTGTTTTGGATTCCCATCTCAATGGTTGCATTCATATGGGCGCCTCACCTATGATAAAATCAAGCGCGTGCCTCTCTGGAAAAAACCGGCCGCAGGGGGCACGAAAATCAACATCGGGATTCAATCCTAACCCCTCGGGCGAAAGGAGGCAACCATGATGATCAAAAATGAACAGGGCGTCGCCGTCAACTATGAAGCCGCCGAAAAACGCATGGATAAAGATATAAAAAAGGAAATTAAGGCTAAGTTGGGCGCATGCGATGAAGGCACGTTTTTTGCCGAATATTGCAAATGCCACCGCGCCCGGTTTGGACGGGAGTTCAGGCCCAACACGCCGGATCCGGGGTGTTGAAAGCGAATTCCGTTTCCAAGCCAGAGAGAGCCTGCGGTTTTCGTCCTCCTTGAGGCGCTGACACTCCTTGATCAGATAAAGCTTGAACTCGACCGATCGTGTTACGATTTTGCATCCAATTCTGAATGAGATGATCCGTTCGGTCCGACTCTCGATGCTTGGCAATATCGGTCAGGGAAATGAAGTCTTCTTCTTTTTGATTGAGAATGGTGACGGCGGCGCCTTGAACCTGGATAGTTGTTTTTTTGCTTTTTCGTAATTCTATCTTCATCGTAGACTTACGCTATTATACTGATTCTCCACCAGTCTGCTGGCCAAGGAGGTTGTTCCAGCTTGATTTGCAGAGCCGGTATAATTATGCGCCGATGAAATACTGACATTGTAGACGGTTACATGGTTAAACGCGATATTGCACCAGCCGCTTTTGGCAATATAGATTTTTACAAACACCTCTGGGTTAAATTCGCTGCCATAGGCAAAATCACCAGAGTCCGCGTAGAAGAAACCGCTAACCACCTTATCCCCGCTGGGTGTTATATCTGAGCCGACCTCTTTCCACGCGCCAATTCCTATATTTTTTCCCCAAACCGCCTCAATTTTAAAAATCCGGACCGAATTGGCCCTGCGATTTCCTCAATGCGAAACGAAAATCCGGCGGCCGCCATGAGTGCCAGAAACACCGCCCCCATGGCGCCGCACATCGAAACCCGGCCGAGGAACGTGGAAACCACCATCCCGGAAAGGGCCGCGCCTTTGAACCATTCGAGAAATAAGCCGAAGAGAAGCGCCATCACGATCATGCCGCCGTAAAACGGGTACACCCGGCGGCTGTCGCGGTTTTTGCTGTGCCGGTTCCACAGCAGATACAGGAGCGTTACCTGCGCGAGCGCGGAAAGCGCGCCGGCGAGCGCGATGCCGGAAGGTCCGAGGGTGGTCATGGCAACATAATAAACCGGAAGGCTTGCCATGACGGCAAGCGTTCCGAAAACGGCCGGGAAAAGGGTATTCTGGCTGGCGTAATAGCCGCGAACGACCAAGGTCTGGGCGGCAAAGGCCACGGCTCCGGGCATCATGAACATGAGCATGCGGGCCGTTTGCGCCGTGTCGGCGGCGGCAAACCGGCCCCGCTCGAATAGAATCGCCACCACCTCGTGGCGAAGCACCATCACCAGCGCCGCCACCGGAAGGATGAGTGCCATATACCGAAGTGTATTGTTGAGAAGCCGGTTTGCCTCGTCGAGGTTTCCTTCCGCTACCATCCGCGACAGGAAGGGGTAGGTGGCGGCGCCGACGGCCTGACCAAAGACGCCCACCAGGACCTGCATGATCCGGTTGGCGTAGTTCAGGCCGGAGATGCTGCCGGCCGACAGAAAGGAGCCGAAAAACCGAATGAAGAGTTCGTGGGAAAAGGTCATGGTGAGCCCCAGCATCAGGGGCAATGTTGTTTTGATATAGGTCAGAAGCTCCGGATGCCGGAAATCGAAGATGGGGGAAATTTGCATGCCAAGCTGTTTGGCGCCCCGGTATTGCAATAAAAAATTTCCCGCAAAGGCCCCGGCCAGCACTCCCCAGGCAAAGCCGGCCATCCCGAATCGCGGTCCCAACAGTAAGCCGCCAAGAATAATTCCGGCGTTGTATACGAGCGGCGCGAGGGCCGGCAAAAAGAACCGCTCCTTTGCAAACTGGACCGCCATGAAAAGACCGCCGGCAAAAAAGAAAAACTGGGCGGGCAGAATGATTCGGGTCATGGTAATCACCTGGCCGGTGATCGCCGGATCATTCCATCCGGGAGCCACCAGGTGGAGAAGCTGAGGCGTAAATACCTCCGCCACAATGAGAAGCAAAATTAATAGTGCTCCGAAACTGTTAAAGATGACGGAAAAAACCCGCCACCCTTCCCCCTCCCGGTCCTGGGCCAGGTAACGGGAAAAGATCGGGATAAAGGTGAGCGATAAAAAGCCGCTGGCAACGATGTGGTTGAGAATATCGGGCAGAATAAAGGCCACCTGGTAGGCATCCACCGCATCTCCGCGACCACCGATATAGGCGATGACGCTTTCCCGGAAAATGCCGATGACACGGCTGGCGAGTACCGAGGCCATCATGATGAGCGAGGCGATGCTGATTTTTTTTGAGAGGGAGGCCGCCATATTATCGAATGAGCCGATGCTCGCCGCAAAAGAGGTAGAGACCGGAAACGCCGTCGGAACAGGCCAGCGTCATATTGAGACTCTGGGCCAGCGTTACGGCCAGAGACGTGGGCCGGGAGTATGCCAGAATGGCCGGAATTCGTGCCCGCGCCGCTTTTTGAACCATTTCATAGCTGATTCTGGAGGAGAGGATCAGTAGCTTTGCCGATGCCAGCCGGTGGTCGAGAAAGAGCCGGCCGATCACCTTGTCCAGCGCGTTATGTCGGCCCACATCCTCGGAGAGACCGAGGCACTCAAAGTCGATGGAATAGAGTGCAGCCGCGTGGGAAGAGCGCGTCTGGCGCCGGAGTTCCTGCTGGTCAAAGAGCCGATCGAGGCATTGATAAGCCTTTTCGATGTCAAAGGTGCTTTCGTCCGCAATGGGGGTAATCATCTGGTATAAATCCGAAACCACCTCTTTTCCGCAGATTCCGCAGCTCGTCTGGCTGATATATTCCCGGCGGTCCAGCTTATCGGCAATAAGACTTCGCCTCTCCGGGCGCAGGGTCACCGTCACCACATTGGCATTATCCGCTTCGCAAACCGCTAGCGAGGAAAAATCCGCCGGGGAATCCACCAACCCCTCGGCGAGGCACAGCCCCGCAGCCTGAGCGATTTCCTCCCCCGGGGTTCGCATGACGATCACATACGGTTTTCCCTCGACCCGGATGGCCAGCGGCTCTTCCGTCACAAGCCGGTTGGGGAAGTCTTTTCTGTCGAGGGGCGGTCCCCAGTTCGAAATCGGATGCGATACACTTGCTTCCAAACAGGCCTCCAGGAGTAAGGGGTCGATCGTACATAGGGGGGCGTTATCTCAAGAGGATTCGATGGCGCTCATGATTTCCACCGGATCTCCAATTCGAACTTCCCCCCCGCGCAGCACCTTGGCGAACACCCCTTCCCGCGGCATGATGCAATCGCCGGCCTGATAAAAAATGGCACATTTTTTCAGGCACTCTTTTCCGATCTGGGTCACTTCGACCAGGGCCTCCGCGCCCAACTTGACCTGGGTGCCGACGGGAAGATTTTTCCAGTCGATGCCGGTGGTAGCGATATTTTCGGCAAAGTCCCCGAAGGTCACATCGAGCCCCCGGGCTCGGGCGCCCTCGATACTCTCCGATGCGAGGAAGCTGACCTGCCGGTGCCAGTCTCCGCCATGGCCATCCCCTTCGAGTCCGAAATTCTCAACCAGCCGGGCCGTTTCGATGCAGGTTTTTCGGGTGCCTTTTTTCTTGCTGATGGCAATACTTGTAATTTTCATGGTCACCCCTATGGGTTGCGTGTTCGGGATATAGTCCCGGGAAGAAGGCTCTTTTACGAAGCCGTATTTTTCTTTTCTATACCCATTCGTAAACCCGTTCAATCCCTGCGGCTATAATTTATCAGACATGTCCGACTTTGTCCCGGATTGAAGGATACTCATTCCGACATAAATATAATGGAGGCCGGAAAGGGTGGTCAGGCCGGCTGTAAGCCAGAAGAAATAGGAAAGATATATCGAAATGCCGTTCAGTTGCACCCCGAGCAAGGACAGACCGACCGCCGTCAGCTGGGCGGCGGTGGTACATTTGCTGAGCATGCTGGGGGCAATCCGAAGGGTGATCCCGGTGAGGGAATAAATGGCGATGCCCAGAAGAATGAGCACATCCCGGGTAATAACGATGACAACCACCCAGCCGGGAATCAGGTTCAGCACCCCGAGACTGATAAAAGAGGCCGTGAGGAGAAGCTTGTCCGCTATGGGGTCGAGGTAGGCTCCCAGCTCGGTGCGCTGATTGCAGTATCGGGCGATAAGACCATCGAGCGCATCCGTGATTCCGGCCAGAACAAAGACCCCGAGCGCCGGACCGAAGAGCTGCTTCAGCAGCAAAATGACCAGAAGCGGCGTCATCAAAATCCGGGACACCGTCAACATATTCGGAACATTAATGGGTTTTGCCGATTTCTCCATTGGGAGTTACGTTGCACCTGTCAAAGTGTAATGGGTTATTTGGGAACCAGGGCCAGGCGAAGGGTATCCTCGGAAATCTTCGTAATGCTGATTCCAAAGCCCTCGTTCGATTTCAACATCAGCGCGTCGGCCAGGGCCTGCGTCGTGCCTTTGAGTCGAACCGAAAGGGTGGTCTCGTTCGGCTTGATGCCGCTGGTTTCAACTTCGCTGACCATGGGTATCTCCTTGAGCAAAATCCGAAACGCGACAAAATGCATCAGCTTTCGGGTTCCCTCGACGATGAGGGTCGCGGAGATGTTGACATCCGTCTTTTTTGGCCAGGGGGCCTTGAGCTGGGGCATTAAGACCTCGGCCGCCAGCGCGCCCACGTCATTGAGAGCCTGACGCCCCCCCGACTGTGAATCGGAACCGACGGCCACGGCAGTCCGGTATATATCCCCGATTTTTTCACCGGTATCCGTGCGAAGCATCCGGCCGGCCAATACCCCCTTGAAAGATTTCTGGGATTCACCCATGACATTTCCGACGCTTTGACCGGTCGCCAGAGCCACAATAATCACATCGGCCTGAAAGCGTTTTCCCAGCGCCAGCGCCTCGATATCACTGGGGTCGGGTCCGAGCGGTGAAGCGCCCGGTTTTTCTTCCCGCACCGTTGGCGGGTGTTGATCATGTGGAACGATTTGGATCCCCTGCTGTTGCAACACCTCGGTCATTCGGGACTCGCAGGCCCCCATGGCGGAAGAAGGCTCATTTCCCCACCAGAAGCCGGGGGCCGGGTCATCCACGTTCTGCTCGGTAATTAAGAACAGCACTCGCCGGGGAGCGGTTTCTTCCGGAAGCATCTTGGCTTCGGCCAGATATTTTCGAAGCGCGCTCATCGAGAGCGTCGCTTCAACGAGAACCCGGTAAGTTTTCCCGCTCACGGTCTCGGCCAGCACCTTGAAGCCGACCACAAATCGCTCGGGGTCGCTGTAAAGCGCGCTATTGAGGGCTTTAAAACGCTCAATTTTGACGGGAAGCGGCATCAGATCGCCCATTGCCCGGTCAATGGCGGTGACGAGGCTGTTCGAGATCGCCTGCGTCCTGGCCGTATCCATATCTTCTCCCTGAACCTTCCCGGTACCGATGACCGCCACGATCATTTCCGCCGATGCCGGATCCGGCCCCGCAGCCGACACCGATCTCGCCGGGAGGATCAGAAGCTCTGATACGAAAGACAGGAAAAAACAAAAAAGAAGGACGGGTAAACTGCGTGACATGGGCTGATTCCTCTATTCGAAGATATATGAAATTTCTTGCTTAGGGACATCGAATGTTCCGAGTCTCTACGTTCGTCTCACCAGGGCATAGTCTGCAATATTCTCAAGCAATTCCCGATTGTTGGAACTTGGAAACCGGCTTAAGGCCGCCTTGGCCGAGGCAACATGCGTCTCCGCCTGGTTTCGTGCATGGGAAATACCGCCATAGGCGATCAGCATCCCGACAAAGGCCTTGAAATCATCCACACCGACATTCTTGTTCCCCAGGAGTTCCGCCATCCGGTCCCGGTCTTTCCGGTCGGCGGCGGCCAGAGCGAATATCACCGGCAGGGTGAGTTTCCCTTCCCTTAAATCCGCACCTACTGCCTTGCCAAGCGTTTCCGTGTCCGCGGTATAATCCAGCAAATCATCGGCCATCTGAAAGGCAATGCCGAGATGGTAGCCATAGGACTTGAGGGCGGCCGTCTCCCCTTCTGTTGCATCGGCCAACAGTGCGCCGGCGTGGCAGGCACCCTGAATCAGCACGGCGGTTTTCCGGCGGATGACCTCCAGGTATTCGGCTTCCGACAGATCAAGACGCCCCCGGTTATGAAGCTGCTCGATTTCTCCCTGACTCATCTGTTCCGTTATTTCGGCGATGATCTTGATAATTTCCGGATTTCCGGTAGCTGCGGCAAGGGTAAGGGCGCGTGCCAGCAGAAAGTCGCCGGTAAGAACCGCCGTCTCATTTCCGAATACCACGTGCGCCGCCGGTTTTCCCCGGCGAATCAAGGCTCCGTCCACCAGATCATCATGGAGCAGGGTTGCGGTATGTAAATATTCGAATAGGGTAGAAAAGGTAATATGATCCGGAGAATTCGATCCGCACACGCGGGAGGAAAGCAGCGCGAGAAGCGGCCGAAGCCGCTTGCCACCGGCAAAGAGAATGTGCCGGGCGGTTTCTCTTACCAGATCGAGGTATGGGGTAAGGTTCTTTTCGAGGGCCGCCTCAATGTCGACCAGATCCTGCCCGACCTTCTCCATGATCCTTGCTTTCAACGGAAGCTGTTTTTCAAATGATGTCATGTGTTCTTTATTTATCCTTAAGGGGTTCAATCGCCTCCCCCACGAGGTCGTATTCCAGCGTGTCGATGATACGGACACGGGTAAAGCTACCGGTAGTTACCACGGAATGAGGCGATTTCACATGGATATATGTAATACCGTCCACTTCGGGGGCTTGCCCGGCATGCCGGCCGATAAAAAGATTCTCTTCCGGCGACTCCTCCACCAGCACGGTCAGGGTCCGGCCGAGGTATTTTTCATTATTTTCCCGGGAGATTTCGAGTTGGCGCCCCATCACCTGCGCCAGCCGCGCCTCGGCCACCTTTTTGGAAACATGGCCGGATAAACCATGCGATGGCAGGTCGTCCGCGTCCGAATAGGTAAAGGTGCCGAGATGATCGAAACGAATTTTTTCCATGAACCCGATGAGCGTTTCGACATCCGCATCGGTTTCCCCGGGAAATCCCACAATGGCGGTGGTGCGTAGACTCGCATCCGGGGCCAATGTTCGAAGGGTGTCAAATACCCGGTACAGGTCGTCGCGGCTGTAGCGTCGTCCCATCCGCTGGAGGAGTGAATCGCTGGCATGCTGAATGGGGATATCAAAATAGGAACAGATATTGGGTCGGGTCGCCACGGTTTTTATGAGCGCCGCATCCAGACGGTTCGGGTGACCGTATAAAAATCGAATCCAGATATTTTCAGAAAGATCGGAGAGTTGCAACAGGAGGTGATTCAAATCCGAAGGGGGCAAAAGATCTCGTCCGTAATTCGTGGTGTCCTGGGCCACCAGAACGATTTCCCGAACGCCGGCGTCAATGAGTTTCCGGGCCTCGGCGGTGATATCTGCCATTGTCCGGCTTCGATGATTTCCCCGAAGTTTTGGAATGATGCAATAGGTGCAGCGGCTGTTGCACCCTTCGGCAATTTTCAGATAGGCCGAATGCGGTTCGGTTATCATTCGGGGAAGAGGGGCGTTTACCAGGCCGGTACGGTTCGGATCCGGCAGCAGGCAATTTTCTGTTCCCAGCAGGTCTTCAACGCCTTTTTCAATCATATCATAGGCGCCGGTTCCCAGAAAAAGATCCACTTCCGGAAGACTCGCGACAATTTCCGCGCGATAACGTTCCGGCAGGCACCCGGTAACGATCAGGCGCCGGCAGACGCCGGTCTGTTTGCAGGTGGCAAGCGACAAAATGGTATCGATGGATTCGTTTGCGGCCGACGCGATGAAACTACAGGTATTGACAACAATCACCTCCGCGGCGTCGGGGTCTCCGGTGATTTCCCAGCCCCGCTCCCGGAGCCGGCCGAGCATCATTTCGCTGTCAACCTGGTTTCGGGCGCAACCAAGGCTTACCAAATGTAATTTCATAGAATTGCACAGTTTTCCATCAATTAGGATTCGCTAAATTGAGAAAGATATATTTCAGGTATTCGAATGTCAATTATAAAAGACGGTTGGATGTTCCGTACCACCGGAATGGCCTTATCCGATGCGCTCCGCCGAGCCGAATATTAAACATCCGGTTCATCGATCTGAGCGGGCAGCATCTCTTTCCGGGCATAGGGCGCGTAGAGCCGGTTACGGGTGAAAAAATCAAAAATATCTGAATCGATATGGTTGTTATTTTTCATCGAATTCAAAATGTTTAGCGCATGGGATAACTTCAGCGGGGGCTTATAGGGTCGGTCTTTTGCCGTCAGCGCTTCAAAGATGTCCGCAATTGCCAATATCCTTGACTGCAGCGGCAGGTCATCCCCACTGAGTTTCAGGGGATATCCGGTTCCGTCCAGTTTTTCATGATGGCTGCCGGCAAATTCCGGTATGCGGGCCATCCGCCGGGGGAAAGGCAGCTGTTTCAGGATTTTTAAGGTCATGGCCGCATGGTTTTCAATGATCAGCCGCTCATCCAGGGTTAGGGTCCCCTGCCGGATGCTTAAATTTTTCAGCTCATCCTCCGTGAGGTATGAGCGCTGCTCACCGTTCAGGCTGTAAGTGTGTTGAGCCAGCGTTTTCACGAACGATATCTCGTCTTCGCTCATGGGCCTGTCTCTCTTGTTGAGCGCCTTTAAAAATTCAAGATTTGCGTAAAGTTCCCCTATTTCATCCGAAACCGCTTTCTCAAGGGGGTCCAGCGATGCGCTATCCCTGTCGCCGTTTTGAAGCCGGGCCATTTTTTGCCGAAGGAATGAATTTTCAATCGATTTGGCGATCAGATGGAACCGGGTTTCGATCAGCTCGATACGGTCAAAAATGGTTTCAAGCCGGCTCGCTTTATCGACCACGTACTCGGGGGTGGTAATTTTCCCCACATCATGCATCCATGCCGCCAGTCGCAATTCCTCCAGTTGATCCTCGCTGAAAGTGATATCGCGAAAGGGTTCCTGGTCGCTCTCATGAATATTTTGGGCGATGATCATGGTCAGATCGACCACGCGTTTGATGTGCCCGCCCGTGTATGCGGATTTCGCGTCAATCGCCGTGCCGATGCTTTGAATAAAGGCGTAAAATAGCGCTTTGAGTTCCTGGATGAGCTGCGTGTTGGTAAGCGAAACCGCCGCCTGGGATGCAAGGGATGCAATGATGTCCACATAATTTTTGCTGAATTTTTCAATCTGTCCCGTATCCGGGTTCCGTGCGTTCAGCAACTGAAGTACGCCGATAATCTCATTTTCATGGTTTTGCATGGGAATGACCAGCATGGATACGGTCCGGTATCCGGTGGCGGCGTCATATTTTCTCGGTCCCGTAAAATCAAATCCCTCGGCTTCATACACATTCGGGATATTAACGACCTTCCCGGTCAACGCGACGTAGGAAGAAACGTTTGCGAAATTCGGTTCCCCGTTCTGACGAAGGGGAACATCGGGAAGCTTGATCTCGGCATTGTGCTCGTCACTTAATCGTGACCCCATGGAATCATTCTGTAAAATTTCAAAGCGCAGCCTGTTTTCTTCCTTGTCAAGGATATACAGGGTCCCGGCATCGGCGTGGGATAATGCTCTTGCTTCCGTGAGGATCATTTCCAAAAGCCGATTGATGTTTTTTTCCGCGGACAAGGCAAGGCCGATCTGTGTCAGCTTATGAATATGTTTGACCAGATGATCCTGAACAGATTGATCGGATTCTAACGGCGTATCCATGGTTCCTCTCTATTTCCCGTAAAAACGATTCCGTTACAGCTACGTCCGTATTCATAACCGGATAGGCAACAAAAATACAACCGGAAAAGCGGTAGCGCGTTTCCTCGTCGGTTTTCATCAACAGCCTGTCATGGGTGATTTCGGTTTCTGATCGCAAGGTTATTCAGTGGAGCATGAAATCCGCTACTGACTTCGTTGTCTCGGTAGCGGCAGAAACCAGCAGCGGCCTGCGTTATCTCTCGTTTATTCCTGGCGAGGAAGACCCCCTCGGCACAGGCACCGACGTCTTTTGCGGCCTGGGAACCGGCAGCAATTACCTCTTCGACCCGGCATTCAAACCGCATCAGACAACTGCGGGCATTGATCTAAAAAGTGCTATGGGGTACACCAAGACTGCGTTTCTTACTGCTGCCGGCGGCACTGTGGGAACCGATTACGTTCAAAATCTAAACGAGACAGACCTGAGGACCGCC
>JAZDPP010000053.1:0-14078 GCA_043797445.1 Pseudomonadota bacterium | reverse complement strand
AGGGTTAGATGCATGGGCATGAAAATTCTCCTTTTTCATGGGTCATCAAAATGAATCGGAAGGTTGACGGAAAGATACCGTCCTGCGCCGTTTCTACTTAGAATACCTATTCCGTCGAATCAAGCAAATTCTAACGCCCCCATGCCCCCCCCCCCCCACGAATGTGTGGCAAGGGAGTTCAAAGTTCGCAAAAAAACATCCCGCCTTTTTCCTTGACTAAAATCCGGTTGCATTATAGCTGTAATATAGCTTGCGTTAAGATACAACCGGTTACGGCTTTTCGGGTTCGTGAACCGGCCTGAATCGAAACACAAATTTACCTTTTTGCTCCGTGGGCTTCAATCCGCGGCGGAAGAGAATAACCCCGCAAGGAGAGAAAAATGAAAGTAAATAAAGTCGATCATATCTGCATCGCGGTTAAAAATCTCGCGGAAGCCCGGAAGGTCTGGGAACCGATCCTCGGGAAAAGCGGACCCGACGATACCTATATCGATGAGCCCGAAAAGATCAACGTGGCCAGATACTGGGTGGGCGAAATCGGTTTTGAGCTGATGGAATCCACCACTCCGGATGGTGATGTCGCCCGGTATATCGAAAAAAGAGGCGAAGGGGTGATGATCATCAGTTTGAATGTGGACAACACCCGCGAGTCCATGGCGGAACTGAAAAAAGCCGATTATCCGTTCATCGGCGGCGCACGTCCTTTTCGGGACTGCGAATTTGCCTTTATCCATCCTAAAAAGGTCAACGGCGTATTGCTGGAGCTGATTGATTATAAATGGGATGAGTTTAAGGATCAAAAATAAAAGGGATATATGAGCTATTGATCAGGCACGGAAATCAGCTCACCGGTGTTTTCAGTGTAACCGCGAGGGTTGCATGGCGCGAGCGGCGCGCGCCGAAAAATGACTTGACCCAACCGAAAGCAATCTATATCATATACTAGCTAAATTGTGATCGTAATATGGCTTTTAAATAGCTTCCATATCCTTTTTATGGTTCATATCGCAGGCACGGTTTTTTTAAGAATAGCGCCATTGCGGCACAATTCGGGGTGTCATTCTCCCGATGAAGACATCGCGGTTTTGATCGCCTATTTTTATTTTCGACGCAAAGGGAAGTTATGTTCGCTATGGAAGAAAAGGCTAAAAAAGAAAATAAAATGACGGAACAAACGGTAAAAGAAGGTTTCTCCTCTTCCGGGAAGGATAAAACCCTGGTTAAGTTCGAGGTTTATGGTGAAGAAATGCTCGAAAAGGAGGTTAAGTTAAGCGGCAACAGTGGAAGAGTGTACCTGCCGCCGAACTGGGTGAACCATCGGGTGAAAATCATAAGGATCGATTAACCGTTGCAGCCGCAACAGGAATTTGGCTTTTATGGAATTGCAGATACGAAGACGCAAACCCGAAGATACAAGAGACATCAATCGGATTCGAAGAGAGATAGAGCCCACACCGTCAGGGACCGAATCGCAGCAGATCGAGGAATATTATCTGGTTGTGGAGCGTCAGGGAGAAGTTATCGGGTACATGCTCAGCTATATCAGTTCAGGGTGTTTCGGCGTTGAAAAAAGCGCTTGGATATCGATGATCGGGGTTGATCCCAAGCACATGGGGCAGGGGATCGGGAAACAATTGGCCGCGGAGGCGCTTGCTCATTTCAAGGCGCTGGGGATACAAACGGTCTATGCCTCCGTGAGCTGGGATTCAACCGATATGCTCTCCTTTTTAAAGACCTTGGGGTTTGACAGGAGTGCTTTTATCAACTTAAAGAAAAAACTGGATGAAGGCAATGGCGCCGGATGACGCGGACGGCTGAAAACATTCCGACATCTTGACTGACTCGCTGTTTTTATTGGGAATACGGCTATGGAAAAACTGATTATACGAAAACCGCAACCGGATGATTTCGGCCGTGTTCGGCAAATCCACGCGGCGATTCAGCAACAGCAAGCTCAGCTATCATTGAATGGCCGGGAGGAGGACTGTTTTGTTGCCGAAATCGATGGAAAGGTTGTCGGCTTTGTTATCGGATACAGCCTGCGGGGCAGTTTCGGTCTTGAAAAAAGCGCCTGGATAGCCACTGTCGGTATCGATCCCAAGTATATGGGACAGAAGATCGGAAAGCAGCTGGCTGAAAAAGTATTGGCCTACTATAAGGGTCAGGGATATGACTCCGTCCACATCGCGGTTCGATGGGATGCGATCGATTTGTTGTCGTTTTTTAAAACGATCGGATTTAGC
Organism: Pseudomonadota bacterium; assembly: GCA_043797445.1. Taxonomy (GTDB): domain Bacteria; phylum Desulfobacterota; class Desulfobacteria; order Desulfobacterales; family JAFDDL01; genus JAZDPP01. Next base: position 11,835 of record JAZDPP010000053.1, on the reverse strand, counting down.
CAGAGCAAATTCATTAACCTGGAAAAGAGCCTGATCGACGATTGATGTGTCGCCCCCCCAGGATCGCCGCCGTCGCCGTGACTGCTGTTTTCGCGATTCCGGATGATAATTTCATGCGTTTTCTCCAGGCCGGCTCGACAAAACTGTCCGGCATTCAGGATCGTGCCGATAGATGATGCGGATCGAATGCTATTATATACCGGATAAAATCGTATGCTGCACAGTACATCGTGTCCGCCCCAGTAAGATGGGCCAGCTCATGCGCGATGATCGCCCTGAGTTCGCCGGGGCTGAGTATGTGCATCATCGGCACACCGATGCAAAGTGAGCGGGACTTGAACTCTCCATTCCAGATTAGTTCCATGACATTAATGGAGCTTTATTACGGCGCTTATAAATCACAGAAGATGGAAAGCAATCTTGCCAAAGTCAGAAAGATAGAAAATTCTCTGGAAATCATAACCGTCAGTCGAGAGACAGCTGAAATATTCGGAATGCTGAAAACAAAATTAGAAGCTACTGCCATGCCACTGGATGATTTCGATCTTATCCTGGCAGCAACCGCCCTTTCTCATAACCTGATTCTGATCACCAACAACGAGCGTCACTTCAATCGCATAGACGGCCTGAAAATAGAAAATTGGTCCAAACAATAAAACGGGCTGTGGTCCGATTTTTAGACGGGGTTACGCCCCTGCAGACAGCTGAACTCAATGCTGCCGCACAGCTTGCGAACCGTTTTTTGATTCAGATCGGATCAGTGCACTGCTATGAGCTGGATCAATCGCTGGTCTTTGCGAAAAAGGATTGACATTGAATGGGCATATATGCAATTTGTGGATGAAACTAATGGTCAAATAGTGAACTATGGTCAGGTTACTGTCATGAGTGTTTCCGAGAGAAGGGCGCGCGAAAAACAGCATCGGATTAAGAATATCCTCCAAGCAGCTGAAAAGGTATTTTTTACAAAGGGATACGAGTCCGCCACCATGAATGAAATCGCCCACGAAGCCGAAATGGGAAAGGGCACGCTCTACCTCTATTTCAAGGGAAAGGGCGACGTTCACAGGGCCATCGTGGAAAAGGGCATGGATATTTTGTTCGATTTGATCAAAGACTCAGTGACAAGCGACGCTGACGGTATGACCAAACTCAAAACCGTGTGGGACAGTTTCATGCGCTTTCGAAACGATTATCCCGATTACTGCAACGCATTCATTCATTATGAAACCAAGACTCGCGATGAAACCGAGCCGAATGATTTCGGTCGCTGGATAAAGTACAAGGTGATCAATTTCATGATTGCGGCCATAGAGGAGGGCCGGGCAGACGGTTCAATTCGATCGGAACTCGATGCCGCCGATTTAACGCTGATGATTTGGGCCCAAATGACCGGCGCCATCTTGCTGGTTCGGTTCAAAAGTGCGTTGATCACTCACCTGTCCAGGGTTGAACCGGACGATTTTTTAGAGCGCTTCAAACGCCTGGTCTATGGAAACCTGGAGCAGCGCTAAAAAATTTTACAGTGGATTGACCGATGGTCATAAAAAAACCAAAGGTCGTTCGTAAACGAATCAACAAATGGAGGTCTAAGATGAATGCAACAGAAATGGTCGACAAGCTCAATACGGCAATGGTGTGGTGTGACGCGGATTTCAATGTCATGGGCGCCAATCCAAAGTGCAAACAGCTTTTTAAAGAATTGCTCAACATGGAGAATTTCGTGGGACGCAACATGGCCGAATGCCACAAGCCCGAAACCATGGTAAAGCTAAAGAATTTGTTTCAGGAGTACAAGGGTAAGAAGAGAAAGCTGGACTACTACACCATGGACGTGCCGGACGGCAAGCTGACCATTGTCAATGTCCCTTTTTACGAAGGCGATACCTTTGCCGGTGTTACGGAGTTTATTTTCGAGGGGTCCCTGGCTTGATGCAGCGAGGTTATCCCCAATGTTGCGACCTTGGAGAATCACGCTACGGAAATGACTTAAAGGCGCGGCAGGGCTCTTTGCAACCGCGCCTTTTCGCCTGTCGGGAAGGCTTTGCGGATGAACTCAAAAATAGCCCGGATCTGCTTTTATGGGAATCTTAAACTGATCGGTGATCAGGAAACCGATCCCGAGAAATACAATTTGTATTTTGGCCTGGCTAAGTTAGCCGAAGCCGTATCAGATGTGGATCGTCGAGTTCAATTGTTGAGGCAGGAGGTCAACGATTTGCGATCACTGGATGGGACTCGTGATAAGGTCCGCAGCACCCGGGAATAGGTGATTCGCTCCTGTTCCAGGCGGAGCCGATCGCCCCACCGGTTGTCTTTCAGCTCCGAAAACAATTGGGCCTCGGCTGCCGAAAGGTTCAAAAGTTGCCCGGTGAACCGCCGCGCCGTGTTCTCCGCACCCCACAGATGGCGATGTTCCAAAAAAGTCTCCGTATCCATCAGGAGCGATCGGGTCCGGGGGAAATACCCGCGAATCTGGGAGAGCATCGCAAAGCCATGCGTATCGATATCCCCCCAGTAGTAAATGCGCTTTTCCTTCAGCCATTCGATTTCAGAGAGGATCTCGATGCCGTATCCCAGCCCGAAAATGATGAGGGCATTGGCAAACTTCGGAAACGACAGGCCGTTGATCTTGTTTTCGGTGATGAACACGGTGGCGGCGCCGAAATCTTTTGCCACGACGTCGCCGAGCGGCAGGCACAGGTCGGTCAGACCGCCGACGGCGAGTCTCTCATCCAAAAGGCGCAGCCGCACGAGGGGCTCGTCGTATTTCAGACCGAGCCGGCGTTCAAAGCCGTGCTTCGAGATTCCCGTGACCGTCGGGACGCTGACGCCGATTTCGGGAATACGGTCCAGAAGCGCCATCAGCAGCCCCTTTCGCGATTCGATGAACTTCGTATCCACGCCCGGAATATCGAGCTGACGCAGATAGAGATTCGGCCGCGGATGCGCTTGAAACCATTGGCAGACGGTGAGAAGCTTCGGCCAATCCTCCCGGTGACTCAGCGCATCGAGGGGCTTATCCTCCAGAAAACCGGTGAGATCCGGAAGTCTGCGTCTGGTTTCTTCCGTCAACCCCGCAAAGTCGGCAAAATCCGATGCCTTCTCGATAAATCTCAGCCAGTCCTCCGGCGTTTCAAAACGGATCTGGTACGGAAGCCGTTGCGGCCCGATCCGGCGATGGTTGATGGGCCTTTCATCGATTTCATAGCCGTAGCCGAGCACCGCCTTGCCGTTTTGATGCAGGGTGCGAATCCAGGATTGCACCTCGGCAAAGGCGTCGCTTAATTTTTTTCCGGAGGGCGAGCCCAGCCCAATATGTATCGGAAACAGGGATTCGCCCCGCAACCAGGCCCTGAGGAAGGTTCCGTTTTCCCAAGGCGCCCTGGCTTTTTTTCGAATCTCTTCGAGCGTGATCACGCGGCGGTCTCCTTTTCGGCCACCTTTCAGCCGGCATGTCTATGCACCCGCCGCCTTACGAGCCAAATAATGTTGGTCCATGGCTTGCCGCAGGTATGTTTTTATAACAGCCTGGCGGCTGATATTTAATTCCCTTGCAAGCGTGTCCAGTTCCTTCAGCATATCGGCACTGAAATCGACATTCACCCGTTGAGTCGCCGGGTTCATCTCCCCTTTATTTGTGAAAAATTGGGAGATATTCTCGCCTCTCATTGCCAGTTCCGCGATTTCCTCGGCGGACGGCTTCTTATTCTTAACCGGATTCCTCATAATAAAGCTTTCCTTTTACCCATCCAATGGCTCGGAATTGTTCCGGATCATCGGAACGGAAGTCCACGTAATGCGGATGCGACCAGATCTCCTGAACATCGGTGAAACTGATCTGCCGGCGGGGATCGGCTTTGAGCTTTTTGCTCTTTCGGCTGTCAAATTTAAACCTCATAACGTCTACTCGAATTGGTATAACAGTTATATGGTTTTGTCAATCTGGATACCCCATCCGGAAGGACAATTGAACCAGGGTAAACGCCTCTTTCCGGTTCCACCACGGCTTTTGTCACCTATTTCAACAAGCGGGATCACGCGGCGGTCTCCTGAAAGGCGGCCTTTTCCTCGCGGTACTGCTCTATCGTCAGATTCCGGACCATGGAATTTTTTCCGCCCTCGTTGTGAATATAATGGACCGCCTTCACGTAGTCCTCGATGATATTGATTTTTTGAAGCGGGGTGACGATCAGCAGCTGCAAATTGAGCTTGCTGAAGAGCTCCAGCGCATAGCGGGTCGACTCGTCCGATCCGCGGCCGAAAGCCTCGTCGATCATCACGAACCGAAGGGAGCGGGATTTTGTCTCCCCCCATTTGAGGCCGAACTGATAGGCGAGCGCGGAAGCGAGAATCGTATAGGCGAGCTTTTCCTTCTGACCGCCCGATTTTCCGGCCGTATCGGAGTAAAATTCTTTTTCCCTGTTATCCTCCCGCCACCTTTCGGATACGGAAAAGACGAGCCAGTTGCGCACATCCGTCACCTTCTGCGTCCACCTTTTATCGAGTTCGCTCTGGCCCTGGCGGCCGTTGAAGCGATCGATGATCGCCTTCACCTGAACGAATTTGTGCTCCGTATAGGCCTCATCCTCCTTTCCGGTCAGCGTATCACCAAGGCAGGCACGAAGATCCTCCTTGAACTGGCGGATCTCCGCGTCCGGTCCGGGGTCGGCGACGAGCGTGATAAAGGTGCCGTCATCGTAATCGATGGAGGAGAGCGAGCGGTTGATGATATCGATCTTGTCACGAATATCGGAAAGCTCCTTATCTAGCTTTGCCTGAAAGAGGGCGATATTTTGAATCGTGCCCTCGTTCAGCATGGTCTTGAAACGTTGCTCATGGCGCGGCAGGTCCTCCCGCTTCAACTTCGCCAGCATCTCCCCGAATTCGTCCATGGCCTCGATGGCGGCGTCCACCTCCCGGGTCTCGACGGGATAGGCGCTTTTATAGGCTTGCATGCGCCGGATGATCTGGCCCGTCAGGCGCTGGCTCTTCTCGCCCTCATTGTCGATGCGCCGTTGCAGCCAGTCGCGCATGCGGGTCTGGCCGGCATCGCAGTTTTCGATAGTGATCTTTTTATCCCCGATGGCCTCCGGCTGCATGGTGGATAGCGCCGGAAAGAGCCGGGCGCGGTTTTCCGCCGGCACCGCCGAAAGCTGTTTATCGGCCGATTGCCGCAACCGGTTATCCTGCTCGATTCCCTCTTCCAGTTTACCGAGATTGGCCTGCTGGCGGCCGAGTTTTTCCTCCCGGTTCCGGATCTCCGCCAGGGCCCCTTCCAGCTGCTCCTGAAGGGTGCGAAGCACATCCGAGCTCTTCTCGATCTGCTGTTTTTCCGCTTCGAGTTGCTCAATCCGTCCGGCGAGCGGTTGCCAGTGAATTTCGGCAAAGGTCTCGACCGACAGGATGTTTTGCAGCACATCCCGAATGGCGTCCGCCTTTTTTCGTTCCTGATCGAGGGAGTGCAAGTCGGCGATATGCCCGTCCCAGCCGGTCTGCAATCGCTTGCCCTTTGCCTCCAGAATCTCTATTTTCTCCTGGTTGTTCCAGCCGAGAACAAATCGTGCGCGATCATCGATCCGGTGCCGGTCGTCCTTTTCATGGCGAACGCCGCCGCTCTTGATCTGGCCTTTCAAGGTAACCGCCGTGTTCCGGCGCCGGAAGTCCTCCACCGTCTCGCAGCAGACGTAGTCGAAGCGTTTGGAAAGCTCCCGCTCCAGCCAGTCGAGAAACGGCGTGCCGGGTTTAATCTCGAGCTTTCCGAGAAGCGACGCCGGCCCGGGCGGTTCAATGGGGCCGCGCTCCTCCGCCGAGGTCTTGAAATAGACGAGGCGGCCGGAAAGATGCGTCGCATCCGCGTATTGGGCCACGGTCGCGTAATGTATCGATGGCACGAGAAGACTCAACCCGAAGCCGTGCAGCAGGCGCTCCGCCACCCCCGCCCAGGCGCTTTCCTTCTCCCGTATCCGGATGAGCTCGCCGGCAAAGGGCAGTTCGTTTTCGGAAATGCCGACGGCCGCGCATAGGGACTGGCGAATGGAGAGGTTTTTGAGCGGAATATTGGTCTTTCGCGCCTTCAGGGACGTTAACTCATCGGATACCGCCGCCATCTCATCGCTCATCTCCTTCATTTGCACCTTTAGCTCGACCTGCCGGTTCATGATGTCGTCGCGTTCTTCGGCCAGCTTTTTCCGCCACTCGACGGATCGGGTTTTGTTGTCGATAAAGCTCGCCTCATTGGAAGGAAAGTCCATCTTCAGCCCCAGGCAGTATTTCCGGTAGGTGGCGGCCTTATCGCTGATCCGGCGGCGCTCGGCGGAAAGCCGCTCGATTTCGGTGCAAATCTCTTCCAGGCGCCGGCCGCCGCTTTCGCTGATGGCGCGATCCAGGCGCCGCTGCTCGGTGCGCAGGGCGTCCAGGCGGACGCGACTCGCCCCGACATAGGCGTTCATTTTCGTGAGCGCGTCTTTCCGGATCGAAAGCCGCCGGTCGAGAAGCCCGATCTTTTGCGCCGCGAAAAAGGCGTGCAGGGCCTCCCGTCCCTCCCGTAAGGCCGCAATCGCGCTCTCCAGTCGCCGGTAGAGAACCGTTAAATCGGCGATCGGCTGGAGCCCCTCGACCTGGCGCCGGGCCTTTATCACCGCCTCATGGGCGTTATTGAGATCGTCGAACTGGCGGCATATTTTCTCGATTCTCTCCTGGACCGGGGGCGCCTCCAGCATGTGGCGGCGCACAAAGTCGGTGAGGTTCCCGACGGATTTCATGGAAACGGTCTGGTAGAAGAGCTCGAGTGCCTGGGAAGTCTCGATTCCCATCTTCCGGCGGAACTCCGTTGCGTATTGGGAAAAGCTGTCAAAGAGCTTGACCCCGGTCTCCTTTCGAAGCCGCTTTTTCAGCTCCAGTATATCGGCGCCGAATTTGCCGAAAGAATCGGAGAGGGGAAGGGGTTTACTGGCCACCAGGAAGAACCGCTCCGGAAGCGCCCGCTGTTCGCGGCTCCAGAAGACCTGGGCCAGGGTAACGGACTGGCGGTAGGCCTCATTATAAAAATGGGCCGAGAGGACGCTGAAGCTGTTTTCTCCCCGCAGGGCTACGGATTTGGCGGCAAGGGTATCGCTGTCCTTTTCGCTTTTAAAAAAGCCGGCCACATAGGATTGAAGGTTTCGCTCCCGTGTCTCGGCTCCCGCCGCCTTGTTGTAGACGATCTTTTGCGGCGAGACCAATAAGGTGGTGAGCCCGTCGACCAGCGTCGATTTGCCGGAGCCGATATCACCGGTCAGAAGGCTGTTCGCCCCCTCGGGCGCCAAATGCCAGACGTGGTGATGAAAGGTGCCCCAGTTCAGCACCTCGAAGCGGTGCAGGCGAAACCCGGTTTTCGGCGGCGCTTCGGAAGCCTCAGAGGATCTTTGCATGGTCATGATACGCCTTCAGTTTTTCATCCAGTTTCGCCAGCCACTCGGCATCGACGAGCGCCTTTATGATGCGGCGCACTTCAAAAATGCGGTTTTCCTTCTCGTGCTTCCGCAAAAACCCCAGCTCCACGACCTTGCCGATATAGGTATCGATCTTATCGACGAGCTTTGCCTCATTCGACTGATCCGGCAAAAACACCCGCATCATTTCGACCATCTGGTCCCGCGTCAGAATCACGCGGGCCTCCCCGCCGCCGGCATCGGCCTCGACCAGTTTTTTCCGCAGCAGGACGCAGAGCAGGCTCACCGGATAGGAGAGCGGCCGGCGCGAAATGAGCTTCGGGAGTTCCTTTCCGGACTCATCCGCCGTATCCCCCTGGCGCAAAAAGGCATAGCCTTCCGCCTCATCGACTTCAAGCTCCAGACCGATCACCCGCAGATAATCGATCACCTGCGCCTGCAGAATCATCAGATCCCGCCAGATCTCCTCCTGCTGCTCGCGGTAGAGGACGCCTTTTAGCAGTCTGACGACTACGGGGCCAAGTTGGGGCAGTGACTGTTTCTCATCCATGATACCCCCTCATCCGGTAAAAATCACTTCGGGCATATAGACTTTCCGCGTCAACCCGTTTGCATCCCGCCACGTAATGGCCTGCGTCGTTTCGGAATCCACCGCCGCACGCTCATCCTTGCAGGCAAGATTCAGATAGGCGATGATCTCGCCGAGCCCCCTTTCAACCGGATAGAGCTCGCAGAGGTGTTTCAGCGAAATCTGGGAGCGGCCGCGAAGGGCCGTTCGAATGCGATCCCTTAGCACCCGCTCATCGACGTAATGCTGCTGAAAGAGGGCCGAGGAATCGAAATCCGCCTCCCCCTCGTTTAACGCATCATCGATCACCGGTCGCTTCGGCGGTAAAAAGAGCCCCCTTGCCATGGGAAGATCGATCTCGGTACTGACATCCTCGATGGAGGCAACCTCCTTTCCCTCGGGCGCATCGGATCGAATACCGACGGCGCTCTTTTCAATCGCCCGAATGATACCCATGATCCGCCGGTTTTCGAGCCAGGCCTGGTCATCCAGAAATTTTCGCAACTGCTCGACCAGCAGCGCGCAGGTTTCATTTACCTTTTCGCCCGCCTCCAGGAGCCGGAAGCGAATCTGGGTGAGGCCCTCCTCCGAAGCCATATCCCGAAGCTCGGCCAAATTCAACACCCGATCGAGCAACCGGTCCAGCTCCTCCTGACTGGCGGGCGACATCAGATAGGTCCAGAAGGCCCGAAAGCTCCTTCCCTGGTCCGAGCCCTTGATGGCATCCTCCTGGCCGAAGATCTCATCCAATAGCTTTCCCTTGGGGAGCTCACTCGTGGCGATGCGCTGCCGGGTGTTTCGATCGAGCTTTCTGAAATTCTCCTCGATCTGGCGAAAGTCAAAGAGGAGCCCCCGGGCGGTTTCCTCGGCCTGCAGGTATTGCTCCCGGATTCGCGTGCCATCTGCAGGCGGGAGCCTTCCCTCCCGCAGACGAATGATCTCGGCCTCGATGACCGCCTTTTGCGATTCGAGCTCGGCAATCCGCTCATTGGGATCGGTCGAGGCATCCCGCACGATGTCGCGCAGCAGGCGAAAGATGGTGAGAAGCCGCGATTCCGCGCCCACGAATTTTTTCTGCGCCAGCGAGGAGAGCCACTCGATCACCTTCTCGCTCGCGGGCGTGAGATCGTATTCCGGCTCATCGCCTTTTTCCGGGTAATATTTTCGCAAAAACCCCTGCTCGCCGCCGGCCCAGGCATCGAGGTATTCCCTTGGGGGCCTCGGAAAGAGCGCCTCTCCGTGAATTTTCCGCAGATGATAGAGGTAATCATCTAATTTTGCAATCAATTCACTCGCCGAAATGGCGCGCCGGTTCGTCTTGATGAAGGCCAGATGAAAAAAGCCGAGGATGAGCGGCGCCGAATCGGCGGTCAGCAGTCGCCAGGCAGGATGATTTCGAAGGCTGACAAGGTATTCGTATTGCATCGTATCCGACGTTCGGGGACAGGGTTAGGATGACGGGCCGGGAATGGACCCAATTGACCCGATGGAAATTGACCCGATGGAAAACGCTTCCAACGGGTTATGAATTAGGTCAATGGGGGATCAATGTCAATCCGGCATTTTGGGTTGCCGCAGACACAAGTACCCCGGGGTTGTCCCTGCACCCCGGGTTTGTGCCTGCACCGCGGAATTGTCCTTAATAATAGAAAGAAGCGAACGCAAGTCCTCAAAATGTGATGAAGATATGTTGACACATTACTTGCGTTGCTGTATCAAAATTGCCGGTAACCTGAGTGACCCGTCTTAGCTCCACCCGGAAAAAGCACCATCTTTTCCACACGTATTTTGCACCACATAAATTTTTTCAGCGCTCTGTGCCATTTTAGGGTCCGTGGGGAAGTCAGGTTTGAGAACGCCTTTTTAAGGGCAAAAGGAAATGCGTTTCAAGACCTCTTCAATGAACGAATAGCCGCCTCTTTCCGGGAACAATATGAAAATCTGCGTGGTAAACAGACGCCGAATGAGATATTTTATAAATTCCAGGAATGGGTTGGCGGTTCGAAAGGGGAACCGCTGAATTGGAAACGGCCGTTCAATCAGAAACCCCGCCGGAATTATTTGACCTGTCATCGGTTTATGCTGAGGCAGGGATCGCATTGCCCGGCTTGGTTAAAAGACAATATGCGGATGTCCGGGGGTTTCATGAATCCGTCATCCGCAATCGCAGAGACTATTTAACCGGCGAGCTTCTTGAGGCAAAAGCGCGCATCGAATCCCGCGAACAGGTAAAAGTGCGGCTTGATGAACGACGCTCTGAGATCATGGGGATGCTGAAAAGCCATGGCGCCCTGGATCAGTTCATGCGGCTCCAGGCTGAGGTTGGAAGACTTCAATCCGAGGTGGAAGCCCTGCGCCGGCGTTTTGAATCGGCGGAAAAACTGGAGGGCGTAAAGAGCGAATTGGAGATAGAACGAAATCGCCTCTTGCAGCGATTAAGGCGTGATTACTCGGAACAGAAAGAACGGCTTTCCGAAGCCATCCTGGCTTACGAGGAAACCTCCAAGAGACTGAATGAGGATGCGGGCAGCATGTTTGTGGATGATACCTCGAATGGTCCAAGCTTTCGGTTCGAGATTCACGGCTCCAGAAGTAAGGGGATCAAGAACATGCAGATATTTTGTTTCGACTTGATGCTCATGCGTCTTTGCGCGAAAAGGCAAACCGGCCCTGGCTTTCTGATCCATGAAAGTCATCTGTTTGATGGCGTGGATGGCAGGCAGGTAACCCGGGCATTGCATATCGGGGCGGAGACCGCAAATGAAATAGGGTTTCAATACATTGTCACTATGAATGATGATGATGCCTTAAAGGAAAAGGAAGAGGGGTTCGATTTGAATGATTATGTGCTTCCGGTAATACTAACGGATGCAACGGAGGATGGGGGATTGTTTGGGATCAAATTTGATTAGATGCAAGCGGATGGTCTCTACAAACACGGCGTCAAACGTCGAATTTTGAAATGAGTCGGCACAATATTCGCGATTCAAGGTGACCCCAAATTTCCCAAATTTTCAACAGCTAAATTTTACTAAATGCCAAATTATTAGACGACTATTCAGTCGTCTAATCCGGGAAATACGGGTATTAGACGACGAAACAGTCGTCTAATCCGATTTCGTACAAAAAATAGTCGTATAATAAGGCGACTGTTCGGCAACCGAATACATGTTGGACTAAGCCGCTACGCGGCAGTTAACCCACCGTAATCACGAAAATATTTCTTCGACTTCCCTTCTTTTTCTATTTTTATTATATTTACTTCCGTCGGTATAACCATTTCATTTTTAATTTTATCAAACGGAGGTAAATCATGTCAGAGTTGCGCAACAAAATGATCCGGGTGATGGAGCTGAAAGATTTTTCACCCCGGACCCAAGAGTCCTATTTGGCGGCGGTGGCGGGCCTTGCCAAATTTTACATGAAGTCGCCGGATCAATTATCCCAGAAGGAGGTTGAGGACTATCTGCTGCACCTTAAAATGATGGGGAAAAGCAGCAGTACGCGAAATGTCGCTCTCTGCGGTATTCGGTTTTTGCTTGAGCAGACGTTGGATGAGGCGCCGATACGATTGAACATTCCCAAGCGCCGGCAGCCCAAGATTTTGCCGGAAGTTTTCAGCAGAGGGGAAGTATCCCGCGTCATCGAAGCACCAGCAAATCTGAAGCATCGGGTAATATTAATGACTGCCTATTCGGCCGGGTTGCGGCTCAGCGAAATCGTCAATCTTAAAGTCAGTCACATCGACAGCGCTCAAATGATGATCCGGGTGGAGCAAGGCAAGGGCCGGAAGGACCGCTACACGCTGCTTTCCAACCGTCTGCTCGAAGAGCT
>JAZDPP010000052.1:0-14515 GCA_043797445.1 Pseudomonadota bacterium | reverse complement strand
GCGGTTATAACCGGCGTTTATTATCGGTTTTTAATCTAACCGGCCTTGATCATCGTTTCGGCCAATTTCCCACGGCAGGGAGGCCGCGCCAGGGTGTTTTTGGAAGAGCGGCAGGCTGTTTGAGCGACAGCGAGTTCCTGCCGGTCTGGAAAAAATATCCTGGCGCGGCCGGTACGATGATCAAGGCCATCTAACCCCTGGCGTGACCTGTCCGTGACTCGATGGGCGGGCCGAACCAATGATCAGTGTCTATTTTTTTAAAGGAGAAGAAAGCGATGATTGTTCGAAATCTAAATGATAAAGAAGTGATGGAAACCTCCTATATTGCCCACGGCGGCGCCATTGCGCAGATGATTCTGGACCAGCGGGTTTTAAAGGAGATCGGTTTTCTGGCCATCGCCAGGCTCCAACCGGGCCGGGAAATCGAAGCGCATATCGATCCCATGGAGGAAATTTATTTTGTGGCCAGCGGCACCGGGCAAATTCGCGTGGATGATGAAAGACGTCAGGTCGGCCCCGGGGATGCCACCTGGATTCCGGTGGGGTCCCCTCACGCCCTGTTAAATAACGGCAAGGAAGAGCTTGTCATTCTCGTCGTGGCCTCCCCGCTGTAGGGGAGTGCGTATTTCCCAAATGACCATAGATATGCCCTATCGGCATCAGGGCGCGAGAAGCACCTGATCGCCGAAACGTTCCGAAAAGGCGGCGGTAAGGCTTTCGACGGCCCGGGGAGTTTCAAAGGCGACCATCAGCTCTCCCTTCTCACCGACGACGAGCCGGCCGTGGGCTTCAACGACCTCGGCCACTTCGGAAGGCTCCACCGTCCACCAGCCGCGGGTTCTCATCAACAGTTCCCTGCCTTTGAGTTCCCTGGGGGTGATGAGATCGATGCGCCGGAACCAGGCGTCCCACCCGATTTGCGCCGGTGCTTTCAGTACCGGGCTGACCGGATCATGGTAGATGCGGCAACGGCCGAAAAGCCTCAAGCGGGTCATGGAAGAACCTCTCGCAATAAATCGGTATGGCGTTGATGGGTGGCCAGCACGCCGTCTGGAATCGGTATGCCGCGTTTTTCCATCTCCCGCAGGAGGCAGCCGATATAGATTGCGGCATAGGTGTTTTCATCCCACGCGAGACGTCTGGCGGCGGCGAGACCACAGGCCCTTTCATACATCCCCAATGCCGTTTCCCGGCAGTGGCGGAGCCGCATATCGGAAGCGGGGAGGTGTAATTCCTTCAAGAGCCTGTTCTGCTCCTTTTCCATGAGCGCGAAAAGGCTTCGTACCCGCTGTACAGTGGGGTCCTGCCCCCATTCATCCATTGCCGTATTCATGGCCATCGGATAGCAGGATTTGCGAGAGATGTAAATATCGGGTTCAAGAAAAACTTCAACTGCCCGGTCTCGATTGAAACTTGATCTCAATGAGGAGTTTTAAAGGTGGCGGATAGCGGGCTGCCTGGCCCGGGTCTTTCGAAAAGTTGTTTACACCCGCCCGGCTTCTTTTGGATAGGCGGGGTAAACTTACATTTGACAAAGGGCAAATATCATGTAGATTGAGCCAAGTTGATGGTTTGTTTTGATAAATACGGACAGAAAATGGTTTAAAGGAACAATGCAATTCATACAATTATATCCACTTAGCCCAAATCGGCAAAGCCGGCGCCGTTACACCGGTTTAAGGTCATTGTTGTTGCTCTTTTTTCTTGCGGCCATGATTCTGTGCAGCGCCTGCGCTCAAAAACAGATCCGCACGGTTCCCCAGCCCGCAGCCGACGCGGCGCTGTTCTCCACAGCGGAACGGCTTTTTGAGAAGAAATCATATCGGGAGGCGCTGGCCGCTTATCAGGCTTACCTGACGCAGTATCCCCGCAACCCCCTGGCGGACAGCGCGTTGATGAAGATGGGAATGATTTATTCCGCCGAAGGTGATTTCCAGGAGGAGCGGCGGGTGTTGCAGCGTCTCATAGCGGATTATCCGGGAAGCCCCTATGTTCCGGATGCGCGGATATCGGTTCTTTTCGCTTTGTTCCGGGAAGGAGAATACGCCCTCTCCATCCAACAGGCAAATGCGCTGCTAAAAAGCACGACCTTGTCCAGAATTGAAGCGGTTAGAATATATTCCCTGCTGGGGGATATATATGCGCTCATCGGTCCGCTCAAGGAGGCTGTCGGGGCGTATGCCCACGCCCTTGAGCGAGCCGAGGCGGCTGAGAAACCCGCCATCCGGGAGCGATTCCAGGAGGCTATCTCAAAGCTGGAACCTTCGGATATCAAGGCCTATGCGGCATCCCCTCCAGCGGGCGCTTTCGGTGGCACACTCCTTTTACAGATGGGGCAAGCACTTGCCGAAGCCGAAAGAGACGAAGATGCGATTACCCTTCTGAACCGAATGGTGCAGCTTTTCCCAAACCATGCGAAAACCCCCGAGGCCCGGCGCCTTCTCGAAACGCTAAGTCGCAAGACGCGTGATCAACGGTATGCCATCGGCTGTCTTCTGCCGTTAACCGGTGTTCACAAAACCTATGGGGAGCAGGCGTTAAGGGGGATCGAGCTTGCGCTCAGCCAGGTGAGTGAAAATAAAGATAATAACCCATTTCAGATCATCATTAAAGATATGGCGTCCGATCCCGATAGAGCCGCGGCCCTTGTGAAGGAGCTGTGCGAGGCGAAGGTTTCGGCGCTGATCGGGCCGGTCGTGAACGCCGGGCCGGCGGCGGAGGCGGCTCAAAAATGCGGGATTCCGATTATTACGCTTACGGGGAAAGAGGGGATACCGGATATCGGGGATTATGTTTTCAGGAATTTTTTAACGCCCCAGATGCAGATAGCTTCACTGGTGCCCTACGCCACCCGTGTTTTGGGTTTGAAGCGGTTTGCCGTGTTATATCCGGATGAAAAATACGGTACCACCTTAATGAATTTATTCTGGGACAAGGTGCTTGAAAACGGCGGCACGGTTACCGGCGTCGAAGCCTATAAACCGGACGCGATGGATTTTTCCGCTCCCATCGGAAAGCTGGTGGGTCTTCATTACCAATCGCCTCAGGACATAAAGCCGCCGGTGGATTTACCAAACAGAGACGGCGTCGAAGGCGTCAAAGGGACGCGCCCGGAACCACCCTCGCTGAACGAGGAGGCGGCTGGGGTACAAAAAGCGGTAAAGAAGACGACCGGCGCCGTTGATTTTGATGCGATCTTTATCCCCGATGTTCCGGGCAAAGTGGGGTTGATTCTTCCGCAGCTCGCCTATTACGATGTGGACAAGGTCGTGCTGATGGGGACGAATCTCTGGCATTCCAAGGAGCTCATTCAATCGGCCGGTGAGTATCTTGAGCATGCCATTGTGCCGGATGGGTTTTTCGCGGAAAGTGAATCGCCTCAGGTTAAGGCTTTCGTCGAGGCGTTTCAAGCCGCTTACAATACCACTCCCGGGTATATCGAGGCGATTTCTTTCGATACGGCAATGATGCTGTTCAATGTCGTAAACCAACCGGATATTCTGACTCGAAGTGCGTTGCGGGACGGAATAGCGGCCATTAGGAATTATCCGGGCGTTACCGGGCGAACCTCTGTTCTACCCAATGGCGATGTTGACAAGGATTTGTTTCTTTTAGAGATAAGCGCCGGCCGGTTTCAGGCGCTGGGACCGGGCTACTAGCAGAATGGATGGATGATGAATCCCGCCTATGCCGCATACGCGCTCATCAGTTCCGGGCTGGTTGTAACTGCCTTGCCGTTCTATTTGGGCTGCCGCCGGCTCTTCGGTGGGCAGGGGGTCCCCATTGCCCAGCGATTGGGCGTTTATGACCGAACCTTTCGCCATCCAACCGGATCCCCGCGCATTTGGATTCATGCCGTATCCGTGGGGGAGGTCAATGTCGCGGGCGCTGTTATTCACGGGCTAAAACAATTGATGCCCGACTGCGGGATCATTCTTTCCACTTCGACGCCGAACGGCTATCATGCAGCGATTGAAAAGCTCGCCCGCGAGGCGGTATGCATTTTTGCTCCTTTCGATTTTATTCTCTCTGTTCAAAAAGCGCTTACTGCCGTCAAGCCCGACATTCTCGTCTGCCTGGAAACCGAAATCTGGCCCAATTGGTTGATAACCGCTCACCGGATGGGAATCAGAACCGCTCTAATCAATGGAAGACTGTCCGTTCGTTCCATTCGGGGGTATCTCAAGATTCGTGCCCTCATGAAAGCCACTTTCGCCGGCATGGACGCGTTCAGTATGATTCACGCCGATGATGCGCGTCGGATTGAGCTTCTGGGGGCCTCGCCGCAAAAGGTCACGGTGGGGGGGAATGCCAAATATGATTTTTTATTCGACCCTGCCGTATCGGCTACCCGTGAAAAAATGGTAAAGCTCTATGGGGTGGCGCCTGAACAGCCGGTGATGGTCGCCGGCAGTACGCGGGGGATCGAGGGGCAGGTGGTGCTGACGGCATTCCGGAAAGTTTACGCCGAATTTCCCGGGGCGCTGCTGATCATAGCTCCCCGGCATTTGAAACGTGCGCGGGAAATAAAAGCCCGGGCAGAGTCCTTGGGGCTTTCCGCCCAGCTTCGCACTGAAATGGACGGGGTCGGCCGGTTGCGCACGGCATCGGTGGTCATTGTCGATACCATGGGAGAATTGCAGACCATTTACAGTATCGCCTCCGTCGTTTTTTGCGGCGGCAGCCTTGCCCCCCTGGGCGGCCAGAACATATTGGAAGCCGCGGTGTGGGGGAAACCCGTGTTGTATGGTCCGTCCATGGAGGATTTTCTTGAGGCAAAGGAGCTTCTTGAAGACGCCGGCGCCGGCAGTCAGGTGGCGGATGGCGGGGAACTGGCCGAAAAAGTGATGTATTATTTATCCCGGCCGGAAGCGGCGGTGGCGGTGGGCCGCCGCGCAAGGGAGGCGGTGCTATCCCGAGGTGGTGCGGCACTGCGGCACGCACGGGTGATTCACGCGGTGCTTTCAGGGCCACGTACTCCCTCTGACACTTAGTCTTCCGGGGTATTATTCACCAGCATTCCCTGGCCGGTGGCATCAAGCACACTGTGCCACAACCGGCCGCCGGGGTTCACCTGTTTTCGCTTGCCGCACGCGGCGCTCATGGGGACATGCACAAACTGTTCGTTCCATCGGCCGATGAGCAGCTTCGTTTTTCCCGCCATGCCGGCATGGACGGCATTTCGACCTAGGAAACTGCAAAAAACATGATCGTTCGCGTTGGCGGGGAGACTTCGGATCATATAACTCGGGTCTATGTACTTTATATTGATCTTGATATCCTTTTTAGCGAAATAGTCGGAGATCGCCGTTTTCAGATATATGCCGATGTCCTTGAGTTTGACATTGCCCGATTCGTCCAGATCGTCTCCCTTGACATTGAAAAACTTCTGCCCGGCTCCCTCCGCCACGACGATGACGGCATGCCCGCGAAGCTGAAGCCGCTTTTCCAGCGCATTGAAAAGACCTTTTTCTCCCTCCAGATCAAAGTCCACCTCGGGAATCAGCGCAAAATTGACGTCCTGCTGGGCGAGGGTGGCCGTGGCCGCAATGAAACCGGAGTGTCGCCCCATCAGTTTGATGAGACCGATGCCGTTGGGGTAGCCTTCCGATTCGTTGTGGGCGGCCTTGATCGCGTTCGTTGCAACGTCCACCGCGGTATGGAACCCGAAGGATCTGGAAACGAGATAGATGTCGTTGTCAATGGTTTTCGGAATGCCGACGACACTGATTTTCAGTCCCCTTTCCAGGATCGAATCCGCGATCAGGGTGGCGGCTCTGAGCGTGCCGTCGCCGCCGATCATAAACAGAATGCCGATGTTCATTCGTTCCAGGCTGTCGACGATTTCATCAATGGGTTGCGGTCCCCGGGAGGAGCCGAGAATGGTTCCCCCCATTTCCAGGATGTTGACGACGCGTTCAGGCTGCAATTCCATGACATCATGGCCATAGGCCGGGATAAATCCCTGAAGCCCATACCGGATGCCGTAGATATTCCGGACGCCGTAACCGTAAAAAAGTTCCAGAACAATGGAGCGGATAATATCATTGAGCCCGGGGCATAATCCCCCGCACGTCACCATGGCGCATCGCAGTTTACTGGCATCAAAATAGACGTTTTTACGGGGTCCCGCCACTTCAAAGGATGCCGGAGTGCCTCCTTGTGCAAACGTTTCTTCCAATTCGGCCGCATCAATGCTGATAAGGACTCTCTCTTTTTCGGTGACAAAGAGACGGGATCGGGATCCGTATCGGCCGCGCTGAATGGGGGATTGGATTTTCGCTTCGCCGAGAGCCGGAATGCTGGTATCGATATCATTTGTGTTCATTAGGTTAGGGTACTCCGTTACGTTCGCCACAAATTTAATTGCCGTTGAATTTAAACTGACCCTTGCCCAGAATATCGTGCAGGTGCAAAATCCCTTGAATTTCACCGGAATCGTTTGTGATCGGTAAAACCGTAATTTGATGTTTTTCCATAAGATTGAGGGCATCAAAAGCCAGAGAGTCCGGTCCGAGGGTTCGGGGGTTTCGGGTCATGACCTCACTGACCGGTAACGAGAAAATGGCTGATTTACCGGCGACCAGCCGGCGGATATCCCCATCTGTGATGATTCCGGCAAGGGTTCCCTCTCCGGTAATGACCAGGGTAGCACCGATTTCCAGGCGATCGATTTCTTTAAGGGCGGCTTCCATGGAGGCGTCGATCGGTATTCGGGGAACGGCACTGTCCGTGAGCATCATGTCTTTCACCTTTGTGGAAAGCCGGTGTCCCAGGGAGCCGCCGGGATGAAACTTTTTGAAGTCACTGGAATTAAAAGCATTTTTGTTGATGAGCACCACTGCCAGAGCATCCCCCATCGCCAGAAGCGCCGTGGTGCTGGACGTCGGAGCAAGTCCCAGGGGGCAGGCCTCCTTTTCCACTCCGACATCGACAACGATATCACTGTATCGTGCCAGCGTGGAGGCAGAATTGGCGGTCATCGCCACGACCTTGCAGCCGAGTTTTTTAATGCTGGGGATGAGAATATTCAGCTCATCGGTTTCTCCGCTGTTGGAAAGCGCCAGGAACACGTCATGTTTCGAGACCATCCCCAGATCACCATGCATGGCCTCGACGGGGTGCAGAAAGAGCGCCCGCGTGCCGGTGCTGTTCAGGGTGGCCACAATTTTCCTGCCGATGATGCCCGATTTGCCGATGCCGGCCACAATCACCCGGCCGGTTGTATGATAGATAAGCTCCACCATATCGGCAAAATGATGATCCAGACGATCGATGAGGTTCAGAATTCCCTCTGCCTCAATCCTGAGGACCTCTGCCGCTTCCTCAATTACGTGAGAATTATGCTTTGTTTTTGCAGATGTGCTCATTGTGCCGTTATCTTCGCATGTTCGTGTAAAATTCCAGCAGGCCGCACAACGTTGGCCGGTACCCTTAAGGGGCACTGCGGATGCGATTGGCGCCGATTTGGGAGGTACCTTGGCAATTTTCAGGCAAAAATGCAAGGGGCAATATCATGGGCTGCATGGCTGCGATCCATCCGAAAAGACCATTGCTAATTTGTGGTTTTCAACGGGTTGTATTCTGGATGGTCTTTCCAGAATTGTATTCTTTAGTTCATAGGTTCACCTCTCCAGTACTTTCGAAATGAACTCTTTGGTGGAAATCTCCCTGGGGGTTTTTCCCCATCAAATCTGAAGTCCAGTCCAAAACCCTCAAAAAAATATTACCGGCGCCTTCGGCCATTACCACCGGTTCCCAGGCAAGTTGCCCTGACTTTGCGATTACAGATACGCTTCTCGCTTTGGGCTGGTCAGGCAAAATTACGATTTTGATGGGCCGACGTCCGCGACCCGTGGGGATCGGGAATCGGGCAGTGTGGGCAACACCAATTCCATTACCTGGCTTAAAATCTCGTCGGCTATCATCATATTTTGCATCGCATCGCCGAAATCCATTATCTCTTGCGAATGGAACCAGACCATGCTACCTAAAATGTATTCTATATATAGCATACTAAGGGGGGGATATAAATGATGCATACCCAAAAAGTCGCAATCACAATGCCTGAGGCGCTTGTCAAAAAAATTGATACCTTATCCAGGCAAAAAGGGCTGTCCCGAAGCCGATATATCACATTGGCAGTCAGTGAGAAAATCGGTGACGAGAAAAGACAATTAATAACAGGATGCTACGACAAAATTTTTTCAGATGAGGGTATTTGGAAAGAACAAATTGAAACAAGCCGGCGCTTCGACGGTGTCGGGAACGAAGGCGGTCAGGAATGGTGATTCAACGGGGAGATATTTATTGGGTAAATTTTTCACCGAGAAATGGGTCTGAGCCGCTGGGGCGGCGGCCCGGACTGGTGATTCAGTGTGATGCACTGAATGACAGCAAAATAAACACCGTGATCATGCTTGCCATCACCTCGACATTGAAATTCGGCGAGCTACCGGGGAATGTCACCTTGCGAAAAGGGGAAGCCAATATCCCGAAAACTTGTGTTATTAATGTCACCCAAATTAAATCCGTTGACAGGGCGAGCCTGATGGAAAAGATCGGAAGCCTTTCGAACGAAAAAATGGAAGAGGTCACAGAAGGGCTTAAATTGGTCATGGAAATTGAATAATCGGCTTAGATGCTTGATTTGCCTGAGCCCATTATTTACTTAACCATATGAACACCCGCCCGTAATTAAAAGCAGCCGTTGATGTTCACGGGGCCAAACCTTTAATTTTGAATTGCTATCGCGGGTAAAATGATCCGCCGGGCAGGATGCGACAAATCAAAGAAGCTTAACAAGCGTGGCGACGATGGCGGCTTGGGCAACCAGCATGCCGGCCACCCATTTAATGATTTCTACCTTGGCTTCGCTCAAATCTGTTTTGGTGACCAACTCAGACCCGAGAATCTCCTTGAGAGCCTCGGCCTGAAGCTCCGCCTGTTGGTCGGTGAATCCAGCGGCTTTCATTTTTTTGCAAACGCGAGCGTATCAAATGTGATGGTAGCCATAACGTACCTCCTGGATATAAAATATCCGTGAGGGGGCCGAATGTCAACTATATGCTGGGGGACCATGAACCGGGACTCAATTGGGTCACCAGCTCGTGCATCAATGGAACATCTATATTTCGAAAGACAAACGAAAATAGCTGCGGAATCTCTAAAACAAGTTCCTTCTTAATGCAGAATAGGGTAAGAATAGCAATTGGTATGACCTTAAACAGGACAGGTTTGCATTATGGAAGAATATCTTCGTCCGACATATTATATCGACAGCGATCACCCGGCAATTGTTGCATTTGCAGAGCAGCACAGCCAATCCGGGAAAACGGATATGGAAAAGGCCATAGAACTTTATTACACGGTTCGGGATACCATCCGATATAACCCATACAGCATTGAGCCTGGAAAAGAATCCATGAAAGCCAGTACCATCCTCCAACGCGGGAATGGCTATTGTGTGGCCAAGGCTGTGGTTCTGGCGGCTTGTTTAAGGAGCCGAAAGATTCCCGCGAGACTTGGGTTCGCCGATGTTAAAAATCATTTAAATACGGAACGGCTTAGGAAACTCATGGGTACGGATGTTTTTATCTATCACGGATACACGGAAATTTATCTGAATGGGAAATGGGTCAAGGCCACACCGGCTTTTAATATTGAACTCTGCAATAATTTTAACGTGAGGCCGCTGGCGTTCGATGGAACGAAAGATTCCATTTTACAGCCCTTTGATAAATCAGGAAACCTGCACATGGAGTATGTGAAAGACCACGGCAGTTTTTCGGATCTTCCCTGGGATATCATCCTTGCCGAATCCATGAAACGGTATCCCATGTACTTTGAGGATCTTGAGGTGCGTTCAAAGGACTTTTCAGCAGAAGCCCTGAAAGAAACAAATAGTATTGCATAAGGTATGCGGAAAAGCCTTGAACCTCTCTTCGGTCATTGACAGCACCTTTATTGGAGAAGTGAGATCAAGAAAACCGGTACCGCATAAGTATCTTTATGAATGCAATTTCAAATACCAGAGGCTGAAAAACCATGAGAAGATTTTTTTATCCAAGCAGTATCGTGGTAATCGGAGTAAGTGGTAAACCCCATAATATGGGGCGAATGATCGTTCAGAACTTGATAAGCAAAGGGTTTTCCGGTCAGGTCCATGCCGTGGGACCCAGGGGAGGCGTCGTTCTGGGACGGCCTATCCGTCAAAGTCTCAAAGAAATTCAATTCCCTTTGGATTTGGCGGTCATTTTAACGCCAGCAGCCATCGTGCCTGAAATGGTACGCGAATGCGGCGAAGTCGGCATTCAGCGGGTCGTGATCGAATCTGCCGGCTTTACAGAGTTTTCCAGTGACCGCAAGTCATTGGAAAAAGAATTATTAGCCACGGCGAAAGAATTCGGGATCCGCTTTATCGGTCCCAACTGCATCGGCGTATTCAACGCTGAAAACGGTTTGGCCACGCCCTTTTTTTTAAGCAAGTCTCGCTTTTGTAAAGGAAAGGTTTCCGTGGTGTCCCAGTCCGGCGGAGTCGCCGGGACCTATATGGACTTTTTAACGTTTGAAGCTGTTAATTTTAATAAAGTAATCTCGATCGGAAACAAACTGAACGTAGACGAATCGGATCTCCTTGACTACCTGGTCAACGAAGACAACGGGACCGGGATCATATGCATGTATCTGGAGGGCATAAAAAACGGGCGTCGGTTGATGGAGATTGCCGGGAACAGCAAAAAGCCGATCATCGTTCACAAGTCCGGCATCGGCAGTGCGGGGGCTGCTTCAGCAGCTTCGCACACCGCCGCCTTGTCTACGGACAACAGGATTGTTAGTGCGGCCTTTAAACAGGCCGGTATCATCCGGGTTCGCTCAACCGCCCAGATGGTTGATTTTGCGAAGATTTTTGAGCTGCCGCCGATGAAAGGCCGAAACCTGGCGATTGTTTCCCGATCGGGAGGTCATGCGGTGATTGCCGCCGACACCGCGGAACATTTCGGATTTGAATTCCCCCCATTTCCGCCTGAGGAACTTTCAAGGATCCGAGAGTATGTGCGCGGCGGAGTGATCAACCTCCGAAATCCACTGGACTTGGGAGATCTTTTTGATCTATCGGTTTATGAGGCCATCGCGCATATGGTTCTATCTAATGAGCACATCCACGGCATGGTCCTGGTGCATGGCTATAGCGAAGCGGAAAGCGAGGGCTCCCGTCATTTTATGAGTGTTGTCAAGGAATTGAGCGCTAAGTATCAGAAGCCGGTTGCGCTTTGCCTGATGATCGATGATCAGGAAGCCGGCTATCTCAAGCAGACGATAAGGTTTCCTTTTTTCAAAAGCCCTGAAGAAGGCTCTTGGGCATTAAGCGCATCTTACCAGGCCCATTTGTTTCAACAGCGGCGCAAAACGATTGTGCCGGATGTCAAAACCACTGCCCCCTTGCCGGCGCGTGCGATAATCGATAGGGCTACTAAAGAAAACCGCAATCCCAGCCAGGCAGAATGCTTCGATATATTGAAATTATATGATATCCCCGTGCCGAAATACCGGGCGGTCCGCAGCGCTGAGGAGGCGGCTGAGGCCGCCGAGCAGATCGGCCTGCCGGTGGTCTTGAAAATAGATGTTCCCTCGGTCGTGCATAAATCCGACGTGGGAGGCGTTATATTGAATCTTGCCAGCCCCGAAGCGGTGGCTGGTGCATTCACGCAAATGCAGGATCGATTGGGTGACCGCCTGTCGCCGGATGAACCCTTTGCCGCCCTGGTTATGGCGCAGGCGAAGCGCAATGGTCAGGAAGTGATATTTGGGGTCAAACAGGACCAGACTTTTGGCGCGACCCTGCTTTTCGGTATGGGCGGCATATTGGCCGAGCTGATTGAAGACATTAGTATTCGGATTGCACCGGTGGATCATGGCGATGCCATGGAAATGATCAAGGAGATCAAAGGCGGCAAGATCCTCGCGGGGGCACGCGGCCAGACCCCCAAAGATATCGACAGCCTGGCGAATATCCTGCTTAAGCTTTCACAGCTGGCCCAGAATATTGAGCAAATAAAGGAAATTGACCTGAACCCGGTTATGAGCTACCCAGACGGCTGCCTTACGGTGGACGCAAGGTTTATAATCTGATTTTGTCAACATCATTGCATTAATTCGTCATATTTGGTGCGTTATGTTCGCCTGGGGTGCTACGTTAGAGATTTTTTTTTGAAAAGCCAGACTCTTTAAGTCAGCGGATGCAGTTTTATGGATAAAGTCCGCTAAACTTCGGAGGCCTCTTTTCTATAAAATGAGCGACCCCTTCCTTAAAATCCTCGGAATCCAAGCTTAAAAGTAGTTCTTCGTCCGCCGCTATCGTTGCTTCGGCAAGTGTTTGAAACTGGGCTTCATACTGACGTTCCGGCCCTGTAGGCACATTTTGCCTGATTTTTTGAAAAAAGTTCAATAATTTCAGATATCGATTTTTCTCGGAGTGCAAAAGCTGTAGGCACACGAATCATAATTTTATGCTTTACATATGCCGTAGTACACGCTATATGTGTAAGCATTATGTATCTAAGAAAAGTTTCCCGCAAAAATAATGACGGCTCGGTTGTCGAGTACTACCAGTTGGCGCATAACGCGCGCCATCCGGTGACCCGAAAGCCCGTGGCAAAGATCATTCACCACTTCGGTCGGGCGGACCAGATTGATCGAGACATGCTGGTCCGGCTTTGCACTTCAATCGCACGGGTCTGTGACGTCAGTGTTGTTAACCCGGAGAACGTCGAATCCAAACAGTTGGAATCCGGGGCGTTCCCGAAAGATCTCAAGATCATCGGCACCCGCATTCTGGGAACCGTGTGGGTGATAGAACAGTTATGGGAAAAATTAGGCATCGGCAAAACCCTTCGTGACATATGTGCCCGTAAAAAGATAGCCGCTCCTTATGAAAGAGCCCTGCTGGCAATGACCGCCAACCGGCTTTGCGCCCCGGAATCCAAATTGGGTGTATGGGATCGGTGGTTATCGAAAGTTTTTTTGCCTTCCTGTGATGATATAGAGCTTGATCATATGTATGAGGCAATGGATCTACTTCACGAGCATTCCGAGCAGATCGAAAAGAGCATCTTTTTCAGTACCGCAAATCTTTTTAATCGAACCGTCGATTTGATTTTTTATGACACAACCACAGCGTCCTTTTCTATTGATGCCGCGGATGGAGACGAGTTTCGAAAAATCGGAATACCCAAAGAGGGCGGCTGGAGTGTCCAGGTGATTGTTGCCTTGGCTGTAACCAGCGATGGTTTGCCCGTGCGCAGTTGGATTTTTCCCGGAAACACCACTGATGTCACCACCGTGTCCAAGGTTCGCGAAGATTTGAGAGGGTGGAACCTTGGCCGGGCCCTTTTTATTGCGGATGCCGGCATGAATTCAGCTGACAACCGGGAAGAGTTATCAAAAGCCTGTGGCAATGACTTTTGCCTGCGGGTGGCCAGTGTCGATGAAATCAAGAAAGATGTGCTTAACAAGCCTGGCCGATATACTCAGATAAAGGACAATCTCCAGGCCAAGGAGGTCATTGTCGGTGACGGCGAGCGCCGCCGTCGATATATTCTGTGCTTTAATCCAACGGAAGCTGAGCGCCAAAAAAAGCACCGGCTCGAAGTTGTCGCTATATTGAAAGCGGAACTGGAAAAACATAAGGACAAAACCGCTTCAGCCAAATGGGCGATTGAACTTTTGGCATCCCAAAGATTCAAACGCTATCTGCGAGTTACAGAGGAGAACAAAATCCGCATCGATCAAGGCAAAATTCGTGAAGCCGCCAAGTTCGACGGCAAGTGGGTTCTTCAAACCAACGACGACACCATCAGCCTTGAAGATGCCGCATGCGGGTACCGAAGTTTGCTGGTGATCGAACGTTGCTTCCGCTCTTTGAAGAAAACCCAGATACGGATGACACCCATGTACCACTGGCTGCAGCGGCGTATCGAATCTCACGTGCGAATCTGTGTAATGGCGCTGTTGATTCAGCGCATGGCGGAAATTGAATGCAAGGCCTCCTGGGGTCAAATCCGCCACAGTCTGGAGACGATCCAGGCAACCGAGTTTTTTTCAATTAATCATCGCATTTTCCGTCGAAACGAGCTCACTGCCGAGGCCTCTTTACTACTCGAAAAATTAAAAATTTCGGTGCCTAAGGCTGTTCTGTCCATTAAAAAAAGCAGCTAGCACACCTTCAATTTTTGTAGTAACACGACACTTTTTCGAAATCTTTGTAAACCAGCGCCCATCAAGGGCTCGCGAAGATTCGTGAGCTTACCCGTCCGGAACGTCAGTAAGAGGGCGCCCCTGCCAGTTGTTTGTGATCGGACCGAAGAGACGATGCTCCACTGGATTCCATTTTGAAGCTCCTGTTGGATAATGGCAAACCCGGACCGAGATTCCGTACTTTTTACAAATCTCCTGATAAAGATTGTATTTCCAAAATCTTGCTCGGCACCCATTGCTGCCACCCCCATCGCACAAA
>JAZDPP010000051.1:0-150123 GCA_043797445.1 Pseudomonadota bacterium | reverse complement strand
ATCCGGATCATCACTCTCCAGCGCTTTGAGCGCGCTGCCACGAATGATCGGCGTATCATCTCCGGGAAATTCGTATTTATCCAACAGTTCCCGAAGCTCTAATTCCACCAGTTCGATCAGTTCTTCGTCGTCCACCATGTCGCATTTATTCAGAAACACCACGATCTTGGGAACACCGACCTGACGTGCCAGCAGTATATGCTCACGGGTCTGGGGCATCGGGCCGTCATCAGCACCCACTACCAAAATGGCGCCGTCCATCTGCGCGGCTCCCGTGATCATGTTCTTGATGTAATCCGCATGACCCGGGCAATCCACATGTGCATAGTGACGATTGGGCGTCTCATATTCCACATGGGCGGTCGCTATGGTGATCCCCCGCTCTTTTTCTTCCGGCGCCTTGTCAATCTGATCAAACGGTATGAACTCCGCCATACCCCTTAGACCGTTGTGCTTTGTGATCGCCGCCGTCAAAGTCGTCTTCCCATGATCTATATGGCCGATCGTTCCCACGTTTACATGCGGCTTGGTCCGCTCAAATTTCTTCTTCGCCATTTTTATTCCTCCCCCTGCTGTACTGTTAAGGAATCTGAAATGTCTATTTTGTTAGTTATCAACAATACGGAGACATCAAGCAGTGGAGCCCACGACCGGAGTCGAACCGGTGGACCTCTTCCTTACCAAGGAAGCGCTCTACCAACTGAGCTACGTGGGCGGTTGCTTAAAAGGATGCGCAAAACACAATCGATTCGTCCCTGCCATCGATAAGTGGCATGGAGCGGGAGACGAGTCTCGAACTCGCGACATTCAGCTTGGAAGGCTGATGCTCTACCAACTGAGCTACTCCCGCCCGAAAATCCCACACCGCTTATAGCAGAAACGTGACTGGCAACTGGCGCATGACTGTTGCGCCAAGCTTATCGCAATCATCGCCAGCCGCATCACATCAATGCAGAAAGTTGTGTAGTACCAAATCGATCCCGGCACATCCCGGGGTGTCTCCTACAACATACTTTTGATTCGGATGGTGGTGGGGGGAGGATTCGAACCTCCGAAGGCATCGCCGACAGATTTACAGTCTGTTCCCTTTGGCCGCTCGGGAACCCCACCAGTATCTAAAACATTCTTGGAGCCAGCGAAGGGACTCGAACCCCCGACCCACTGATTACAAATCAGTAGCTCTACCAACTGAGCTACGCTGGCTGGTTTTTATAAACAGCGCTGCTCCCCCTGCCAAGCTTAAGAACATCGTTTATTACCCATCCCCAAAAAAAATAGCAACTCCTAATTTTCGGTGGTTATTTTAAAAAATGCATTTAAATATCCTAATATCCCTTAATTTCATTAATTTTCGCCGATTTTTACATTATTTGATCAATTGTCACTTTTATTCACTGCCAATATTTAGCTTATTAAATCTGAAAGATACATATTTATTATCCAAGAGGAAGCGCATTTAGAAGTGTAGCTTTTTTGATACAAATGGGTTAAAATTTTGCAGTTTGCAGTTTTGCTCGGCAATTTTTCCTGCCATCCCCATAATGAAATCTGGCAACAGACTCAAGTCAATTACAAAACCTTGACAACCGAACCACTTCTCCTGTAATGCGGGGCGGAGGTTTCTGTTGTTTCACACGGATCTGCACTTTTACCGCAAAACTGCGATGGTGAGGGCGCTACAAGGAATTTGCAGAATGAAAAAAACACAGATATTGTCATATATTGTTTTTTTGTCCTTTTTTGTGTGGGGATGCGCCTCGTCATCCCACTATAAATCCCTTTCTAACCCCTCTGAAAGTGATGCTTTTACCCCCGGGTTGGCCGATTCTGAAAGCAATAGCTCATCAGACAGCACAAAATCATCACAGGATAATATTATTCAGACTCTGAACGATGATTATTCCAAATTATCCGCCACAAAGCCCATCTCCGATTCATCAGCCAGACTTTCCAATTCGGTCGCTCCGCAGCGATCCACCTCGGAAACTTCGAAAAAAACAGCTGGGAAGAAACCATCGGGCGCACCATCACTAACAAGCCAAAAAAAGAGGGTTCGCGCGTCTCTTGATGAAGCTTTGGAATATTGCCAGGTTTCCCAGGAATTCTGGCAAAAGGGCGAGCTTGAAAATGCGCTTGAAGCATTAGACCACGCCTATTCACTCATTCTTGAAGTTGATACTGAGGACAATCTTAGACTTTTTCAGGAAAAAGAAGACCTCCGATTTGCGATCTCCAAACGGATACTCGAGATCTACGCATCAAGGCATATTGTCGTCAGTGGCCAGCATAACGAAATCCCTATGATTATGAATAAACATGTTCAAACTGAAATTGAGCTGCTCACCGGCAATGAAAGACAATTTTTTATCGACTCATACCGCCGCTCCGGCCGCTTTAGACCTCACATTCTGAGCGAATTACGGAAACACGGTTTGCCAGAATCGCTTTCCTGGCTGCCATTGATTGAGAGTGGCTTTAAGGTTCATGCGCTTTCCAAAGCGAGGGCTTTAGGTCTCTGGCAGTTTATCGCTTCCACGGGATATAGATTCGGTCTCAACCGTGACTATTATATTGATGAAAGACTCAGTCCGATTAAAGCAACAACGGCAGCCATCAGCTATTTAAAGGAGCTGCATCAGCTTTTTGGTGATTGGACCACCGTATTGGCGGCCTATAATTGCGGGGAAGGCAGGGTGTTGCGCGAAATCAGTACGCAAAATATCAACTACCTCGACAATTTTTGGGACTTATATGAAAAGCTGCCACGAGAAACGGCCCGTTACGTTCCCCGGTTTTTTGCAGTTCTTCACATCCTCAAGGATCCCGCTAAATACGGTTTTGATGATCTGTCTATCGATCCAGCAATGGAATTTGAAACCGTCCAGGTTAACCGGGAGGTTCATCTTGAAGCCATTGCCACTGCCATTGGAACTTCTGACGAAGAACTTAAAAACCTCAACCCTGAACTTCGTTACAGTATTCTTCCCAACGATTTGTATACACTCCTGATACCAACGGGCAGCAAGGATCGATTGCTGGCTGAAATTGACAATCTTCCCCTTGCATCCCTTCCCAAGCCTGCTTTTGATGAAACGCCCCGAACCGCTGCGTATGCCACCCACAGAGTCCGAAAGGGGGAAACGCTTTCCAATATCGCGGCAAGTTACGGAACCAATGTCGCGCGTATCAAAGAAGCAAACGATCTGCGGAATGGCCATATTGTTTCTGGGAAAAAATTGAAAATCCCGCTAAAAGGCGCAATCCCCGCTGTATGCGAAACCCCTTCGATGGCCAAAGCCAAAGAGCAAAGTACCGGCTTTCATACGGTCAAACAGGGGGATTCCCTCTGGAACATAGCCCGGCAATATTGCACCACCACCCAAAAGATTAAGGCTCTAAATAATTTAGACTCCTCCAGTTTACAAAACGGTCAAGTTATAAAAATTTATGAGCCGACAATCAAGCCGCAGCAGAAAGAAGTTATTAAAAATCTGGCGAAAAACGAACAAATATTGAAACCCCAACCAAAAGAGGGAAAATTAGATGGGGTCAAAAAAGAACAGGTCAAAAAACCGCAACCAAAAGATGCGAAAAAATACGTAGTTAAAAAAGGGGACACCGTATACACGATTGCCAAAAAAACCAACATGTCCTTGGATGAGTTTCTAAATATCAATCGCATCACGCCTCAAAGCAAGATTTTTCCGGGCCAGGAACTGCACGTTGAATGAATCGAAGCCCAAATCAGGAAACCCGATTTGGTTTAGTTTGTAAATATTTGACCTTGCCGGGCACAATTTGGGTACAATGGGGCACAATTTGGGCACAGTTCGATGATCTGTTTGACCTTCGCCTCAATCTGCTTTTTGAGCCCGGAAATATCCAAGGCCTGCCCGGAAGATTTCAATAGCTCCCGGATCATGGCCACATCTTCCACCGGCACGCGGATACATATCTCAGCAAATTATCCCGTAATCGGCTTTTTCGTATGTTCCAACATAACAAACCTCCATCAAAGGGAGTCCGCCTCGCTTGGCGGCCGACAAATGGGACCTGCATAACACGTGCCCTTTATGCCATGCGCGATGGGTGCGTTCCTCCCTGGGAAGCATTAAAACCGCTCGATCAGCTTATCGATCAAAAACGTGCTCTCCCGCATGGCCTGCTCGCTGAAGGGACCGAACCATTCGGCAATTTTACCGAACTGTTCGTTAAATGCCGCCTTGTCCCCCCTTTCCAGCATCGAGAGGTTCCCGGTGAGGGATGCGATATACGATTTTAGAAGATTGATCCGTTCGGGGGAGGCGAAGATGATTTCGGAGTAGAGCGATGAATCCTGGGCAAACAACCGACCGACCATTCCGAGCTCCAGACGGTAGATGGGGCTTGAAAACTCCAGCGAACGGGACAAATTCACCCGTCTTTGCCAGAGGAACTGACCGAAGGTAAAGGTCGCGAAATGCCTCAACGACTGGACGAGCGCCATGATTTCATCATGCTCCTCGGGGGTTGTCCGGACAATGACGCCGCCCCAGATGACAAACTGGTCGATGAGCCATTGACAGGCTTCCGGGTCACGGCCCGGCGTTACCGCCACAATCTGCTTATCCATCGTCGAGGTGCTGGGACCGAAGAGGGGATGCAATCCGATCACCGGGCCGGCATGCTTCGCGAGCATGGCTTTCATGGGCGAACCCTTGATGCTGGTCAAATCCGCCAGCACGCAGTCCGGAGGAAGAAAAGAAGCAATTTTTTCAATAACCGCATCAGTCACCTCAATGGGCACGCTGATAATCGCGAGCTCAACGCCCTGACAGATTTTCCCGGCATCCGGCCAGTCTTTTCTCCCCATGCTTTTAACGTGATATCCGGCTTCTGAAAAGTATTTAAAAAAATACCGCCCCATGCCGCCGCCGCCCCCCACCAGAAGGACCGTGGCGCCGGGCCGGACACCCTTTCCGGCAATCCGGGCCGTTTGCTCCACGCGGGACTGGTGCATGATACACCGGAAAAGCTCTTCGAGATAGTCCGGATCAAGACCGGTCTCTGTCCCGATGCGCCTTCGCTCGGAGATGAGATCTTCTTCCCGCGCCGGATGATGAACCGGAAGGTTATGCGCCTTTTTTAACGCCAGAATCACTTCCACCTCCGCCTGCCGTCTGGAGAGAAGGGAGATGATCTGCCGATCGATGGCATCAATGTTTTTCCGCAAGGCGGCCAGGCCGTCAGCAACGGGCGCGGGAAAATCCAATCCGGCCGTGGATACGTTTTCCGTTGAAGGTTTCTTTTCCATCCTATCTTGTTCTCCTGTCACGCTTCAGGTGCAACGGGACACATCAACTGATAAAAATACGACTGTCAGGACTTCCCCGTCGTGTAATGGCGCTCCAGTCTTCCGGGAACCACCGGCAAAGAGGACATCGCCGGCGGTTGAAAGCCGAAAACCGTTTCCAGAAACGTCAAAACGATTCGAAAGGTCGCTCCCCACAGCGGAGCGGTTCCGGTATCGTGCCGGGGAGTAAAAGAGATAAAATCCGATGCATTGTGACGCGTTACCCTTTGGGATGTCCCCTCGTAGTTCAGGCGAAACAGGGCATAGTTGCCGGGGTTAAAGAAATCCCGCAAAGGCATGGGGACAATCTTTGCCACCTCCCAGTTGGGTTTAAATGCCTTTTGCCGGCCGAGCCAGCCGACAACCGGAAAGATGACGTGCCGGAAGATAACCAACTGCTCCGGCGGCAGCGGTCCTAAAAAGGTGATGCCGAAAGGGTTCAATCGCATCTCTTCGTAACTCTCCCGAAGGCCGGTTGCAAGACATAAGGCCATTCGGGCCGCGGCTTTCGGATAGTTGCACCGCCAGGCGGGCCACTTCGGCCAGCGGGCGAGGGGAGAACCCGGCAGCCTCAATAACCGCGCCAGAATCGGATCGAAGCGCGGCATGATGCCGCCCCCCGGAAAACAAAGATCCCCGGGTTGACGCACCTGTTGGGAGCGTTCGTTAAATATCAGGCAGGGTTCCGGATGAACCCGGCCGGGAAAACGATGCATCCCCAGCAGAAAAAGGACCGCCGAGGAGGGAAGAGAGGTATCGGCATAAGTTGACTGAAGTTTCCGTTGCAAACACTGGGCTTCCAGGCATTTGCCAATGTGCGCCGTCAGCCGGTTTTCATTTTCAAGAAGCGTTACAGGTACCGTCACGGTTGTTCCACATCCTTCTTAAAGGGTTCTTTCAAGCCTTTATTTTTCATCTTCGGCCTTTTCGCTTTTGGCGGCTATCCGCTAGCCGCCAGCCTGGCGGTAAAGCCGCTCTGTTGGATGGCCGAAAATAAATTCGCATAAATAATGGAGCCTCTCATGCGGAATTTCAAGACAAAGTTTTAAACCAACCGTCACGGCGCGATAGTTGCTTTTTGCTCGGAGCTGTATTATCAGTTCCCCGAAAATGGGGTAAAGGTGGGCGATAAACCTTATATCGGGTGGCCGGGCGGCAGCTCACCCGCGCAGGGGGACAGGTATGCAGAGCGTTTTCGAGTTCATGAAAATGATAGCGGTTCTAGTTGCCGCAATTGTGGTGGGCAACTGGTTTTTCTCGGAGTTGAAAAAAGCGAAGGCCACGGGGGCACCCTGGTATCGGCCCTATCTCACCATTCCGGGGATTTTAATTATCATTGCCGTGTTGTCACCGCTCATCCTGAAAATGCTCGGCGTCGTGTAGCATGCGGACCGGCTGCCGCTTTTCCTTTATCGGAAAGATCGATATCCCCCGGGAACGCCGTTTCGGGAAAGAACAATCTGCCAGACATGATTTCGCCTCGCCCTGAAAGAGCCCGCGCAGGAAAGCAGATAGTATTTCCACATTCGGAAAAAGCGATCGTCGAAACAGCTTTTCAGGGTGCTCCAGTTCTCCTGGAAATTATAAAACCACTGCATCAGCGTCCGGTCATAATCCACGCCGAAATTGTGCCAGTCCTCAATGAGAAAATAACCGTCCAGAGCGACGCACACCTGTTTTGCGGAAGGAACCATTGAATTGGGGAAGATATAGCGCTCGATCCAGGGGTTATTGCAGTAAACGGACTCATCGTTGCCGATGGTGTGAAGCAAAAACAGCCCGGTTTCCTTCAAGCACCGCCGGAGGATATTGAAAAAGGCGCGGTAGTTTTTCCGGCCGACATGCTCGAACATTCCGATCGAAAGAATACGGTCAAATACGCCTTCAAGCTCCCGGTAGTCCCTCAGGCGAATCTCCACCGGCAATCCCCTGCACAACTCCGTTGCCGTTGCCGCCTGTTCTTTTGACACCGTGATACCGACAACCTCCGCGCCATAGCGCTCCGCAATAAACCGGGCCGCTCCCCCCCAGCCGCAGCCCACATCCAGAACCCGCATGCCTGGAGCAATCCCGAGTTTACGGCAAACGAGATCGAGCTTTGCATCCTGGGCCTCATCAAGCGTGGCTGCGTTTTGCCAATAACCGCAGCTGTAAACCAGTCGTTGATCAAGCATGTGCCGGTAGAGGATGTTTCCGATATCGTAATGGCGCCTTGCAACCTCAAACGACCGTGTTGGTTTCTGACAGTTGATGAGCTTCGCTTTTGCGACATCGAAAAAATACGTTAACGTTTTTATTTTTTCCTCCAATCGGGCAGCCATTACCCGAAAGAAGAATTCATCCATTTGCGGACAATCCCACCATCCGTCCATATAGGCCTCTCCCAACCCCAGAGGCCCCTGAGCCACCACCCGGGTATAAAACCGGTCGTTAAGGACCTTTAGATCCCAGGGCCGGTCACCGTCAATGCGGACATCCGCCTGGGCCAGCAGCGTTTCAATTTTTTTTCGAAGATGTAATAGTGGCATATATCCCTCCGACGGTATCCGTTTGTTGCCTTTGAGCCGGCAACGATTCGATGCGGATGGAATATCCGGTTTCATGTTTTTATACTACCACGCCATCCGCCACGACAATGAGTACATTCGGCCATTTATTTTTAATGAAATGGGTATTAGTACGTAGGCTTTGATTAAGGGGTCGTAAACAGGGGGGCATCATGAACGTGAGAATGAGGAAAGAGAGTTTCGCAAAGCGCTATCAGTTCGGCGGTGGACAGCGATTCGCCCTTGACGCCGGCCGCTTTCCGGACTTTTCCGAGGAGCGTCGACGTCTCCGTGGCATTGATGCAAATGTCGTTTTTTCGAAGCACATGGGTAAGGATGGCCTTGCCGGAATGCTTGCCGATTTTGAAGGAAGCCGCGGGCCTTCCAATTTCCTCGGGCAAAAACGGCTGATAGGTATGCGGATCCCGCAAAAGGCCCTGACAGTGAAGGCCGGATTCATGAGAAAATGCGTCGGCGCCGGTGATTGGTTTACCCGCCGGTATGGGCCGATGGGAGATACGCGCGACCATTTCGCAGAGG
This sequence comes from Pseudomonadota bacterium, assembly GCA_043797445.1. Taxonomy (GTDB): domain Bacteria; phylum Desulfobacterota; class Desulfobacteria; order Desulfobacterales; family JAFDDL01; genus JAZDPP01. The sequence continues at coordinate 141,705 of JAZDPP010000051.1, read as the reverse complement.
GAACGCAACCGATCCAGACGCAGATGGCAGGAAATTCCGGCTCCAAACACCAGAGCAGCGGCCAACTCCTCCAGCGCAGCGTTTCCGGCCCGCTCACCCAGGCCGTTTACCGTAACACTAGCGGCGGAAGCGCCGGCTTCGATCGCGCTGAGCGTGTTGGCCGTGGCCATACCCAGATCGTTATGACCGTGGAACTCCAAAAGCGCGGCGCCGGCAAAAGGGAGCATCTCCCTGAAAAGATCAGCGACGGTTTTAGGCGTCCCAATCCCCACGGTATCGGCGAGGCGGATCCGATGAGCGCCACATCCGGCGGCAAGTTCCACAAATTCGTTCAACCCGCGGCGCTCCGCCCGAATGACATCCTGAAACCCCACCGACACATGATCAAACCGGCAGGCGGCGTTCGGCACCAGGGTTTCAATCTGCCCGCGTACCCAATCGGCGTTCCGGCTCATGGCCCCTAAAAGAATGGATGAAGACGGGAAGCTGATATGAATGCTGCCGGTTTCACAAAAAGCGGCCTGATCAATGTCTGAAGAAAGGGCCCGGCACCAGCTCGTAACGCGGGCCCCCGGTAACCGTCGGGCCAGCATTCGAATGGTGTGCCGCTCGGCTTGACCCATGGCGGGCACGCCGGCCTCCAGCTCATCCACACCGGCATCGATCAGCAGGGCGGCGATGGAGAACTTCTCTTCTCTCGAAAAAACGACTCCGGGGGCCTGTTCGCCATCCCGAAGCGTCGTGTCGATAATCCAAACCGAAGAATGAAGGTCCGGATGAGCTTCACCGGATCCGGCCGGCGCTATCGCTTTCTTCTCATACATATCAGATCCGTTGCCTCCCAGCCATGGTCGCGGTAAAATTGAAGCGCCGGGAAATTCTTTTTATCCGCCAGAAGCTGCAGCCGTAAAAGACCGCGCTGGTCCGCCCATGCTTCAATGGACCGAAGCAGCCTGGAACCAACCCCTTTCCCCCGCCATTCCGGTTGTATAACCACATCTTCCACCATACCGACAATGCCCCCTTCGGCGGTTGAAATCACCGACTGTACGCTGCCCATCCCAATCACCCGACCCCCCATTTCCGCCACTTGAATGCACCGGTGTTTACCACAACCATCCAGCATCATAAGAACCCCCCGGTATTGTTTTTCCGGATCAACGCAGAAATCGTCCTCGATTGCAAAAAGTGCTTCCAGTAAGGACACCAGCGCCGGAATATCCTGATGCGTGGCGTTTCGAATCATTAAATCCTGATTGAACATTCCAAAGCGCCTCCCGGGTAATAGCTATCCGCAATGAAAATCAAAGTATCGTGGCTGTCCGTGTCACGATTCCGATCGATTTTCATTGCGGCGCTGATCGGCTGAGAGGGCACGCCGTTGTACCCCCCTGGCATCGGCAACTTGCCGGCCGTTCATGCAATTCTCAAAGATTCTACAATTTCGTCATTTTCCACGGCATCCAAAATCAAATCGATGGTCTCTTCGTTCTCCACGTTGCCGTACCATACGCCCTGCGGATAAATCACCATCACCGGCCCGTTATCGCACGCCTTCATGCAGCCGGTGCTGGTCACCTGCGCGTCCAAACCACGATCAAGGATTTCGGTTTCAATATACGGCAGAAATCCGACGGCCCCCTTCTTGTGACACATGCCCTTTGACTCCCCGTCCACCCGGAAACTGGCGCAGACAAAAATATGATGTTTCGGTTTTTCCATATCTAATCTCCTCGTTATTTAATATTGAATGCACCGTAAAAACACTCGTAGAGGGACCTCCCTGTGGTTGCGCTTTTGGTGTCTCATTCCTCATTTTAAAATTCCTTTGATATGGCCATGGTCCGTGTTGGCTATTGGCTCAACCACACCCTCCGCCGGTTCCGCCACAGGCCGCTCCGCAGGCGGTTACCGGACGTTTGATCATATGCTGCAACGAGCGTCCGTCAAATACGGCCTGTACCGCATCGGCAATAAGGCCATCCACGTTGACGATATCGATTCCGGAGGCACTGAGCATCCGTTGCGGCTGTTCGCCTATGCCGCTGACCAGCAGCGTGTGGCAGTCCGAAAGTCCTTCAGCGAGCGCCTCCCAGCGCTTTGGCCCGCCTCCTTTCGGCGGAGGCGTTCTGGCTTCCCTGAGTGAAATCGCTCCGTTTATTTTCTCATAAATCAAAAGGGATGAGGCTTCCCCCAGATGCTGATTCACCAGAACGCCCTCCATGCTGGCAACCGCCACCCGGGAGCGTCCGGCGGAGGTGTCACCCTTTTCGGTCATATCCGGCTCCTTTTCGATACGTTGAAGCGTTCTCATAAGCATCTCGTTCGATTTTTCTCCCAGAAGACCGACGGCATCCGCCCGACAGCGGGTGCAATGACGCATCTGGGAAACATATTGCCCGGCTTTTTCACGAATCCGGGCTATCATATCGCTCCCCGGTTCAGCCAACCCTTCAAGCGTGCTTCCCGGGGCGGGATAGTACGGCACACAGTTAAGGAGATCGACTTTCATTCCGGCCATTTTCTTTGCAACCGCTTCAATATGCCTCTCGTTTATGCCCGGCAAAATAATGGAATTCACCTTGACGGTAATACCTCTCGCCTTTAACCCGCCAATGGCCTCGATCTGTTTTTCGAGCAAAATTCGAGCCCCTTTTTCGGCCTGCAACACCCGTTTTTTATACCGGACCCAGGAATAGATTTTCTCACCGATTACCGGATCCACGGCATTGACGGTCACGGTTACGTGACTGACCTTCAGATCCGCCAGTTCATCCAGATAGGGGCCGATTTGAAGCCCATTGGTGGCCACGCAAAGCAACATCTCCGGATACGTCATTCTCACCTGCCGAAGGGTCTCCATCGTCTCATCGGGATTGGCAAACGGATCTCCCGGACCCGCAATTCCCACGACGGCGATATTTTTCTTTTGCCTGAATACCTCCGCCAGATACCGCATGGCCTGGTTCGGAGACAGAACACCGCTCGTGACACCGGGCCTGCTTTCATTCACGCAATCGAATTTCCGGTTGCAAAATTTGCATTGAATGTTGCACCGGGGGGCCACCGGAAGATGAACCCGTCCGTAAAGCCGGTGCGCGCTGACATTGAAGCATGGATGATTTTCTATATTCATTTTCTATAATTCCCCATCCCCTGTTACATATAGGTATAACCCACGGTTGACTCGGTCTGACGTTTTGCAATGAGCGTATTGGCAATCTCGTCAAAGAGCTGCTGAGTACCCCGATAGCCGATATGAAGACGGCGGGATGCCCCGAGACGGTCATGCACCGGAAACCCGATCCGGATCATCGGAAGATTGAGGCGTCTGGCCATCGCGTAGCCCTTGCTGTTGCCGATGAAAAAATCCGCTCCGAGTGTTTCCGCGGCGGTTTCGATATCGATGAAATCGGCATCCTCCATGATACGGATATCCCGGCTTTCATCATCCGGCAGGATCGCCGACAGCTCTCTTTCCAACTGACCGTTTCGTTCTCCCGTCGCGCAAATGACCGGAATGATCCCAATCTCTTTTAAAAATCCGGCGATGCCGATGACCAGGTCCGCCTCGCCGTATACAACGGCTTTTGCCTCCATCACGTATTTATGGCCATCGACATAGCTGTCGATCAACCGGCCACGCTCTGCCATGTATTTCTCCGGTATCGGATGACCGGATACGGTTTGGAGGGTTTCGAAAAATTGATCCGTCGCGCGAATTCCGATGGGAAGCCCCAGTTCGTATGCGGGAACACCGCATCGGCTTTGAAGCAACGCCGCGGCCCGGGAATCATCTTCCAAGAAGGTCCGCCCGAAGGAGAGCGTGGCAATGGCATTGCCCATCTGTCGCAGATCATCCACGGAGGTGCCGCCGTTGGGAAGGCGCTGATACTCCGTCCACAGGGGACCGTCGAGAGTGTCCGAATAATCCGGCAGCAAGATAACGGGCTGGGCAAAGTCGGCGAGAATTTCCTTAAGATGCCGCAGGTCCGCCGGAGACACCATGCCGGGCAGAAGATTGATGCGGGCACAAACATCAGTCCGTTCAGCAACAAGGCTCGCCACCGTGGCGTCAACGGCTCTGTGAAACCCGTCCATATGCGTCCCCTGGTAACTGGGCGTCGAGACATGGACGATGGCGGGAAGCACCTCGGTTTTTCGCGCCTTTTTATATTCTTTTATGAACATGGGCACATCATCCCCGATGGTCTCACTCAGGCAGGTGGTCGCAATGCCGATGAGATCGGGTGTGTACTGCCTTCGAATATTATCGAGCGCGAGTTGCAGATTCGCCCCGCCACCGAAGATGGCGGTTTGTTCCGAAAAATTGGAGCAGGCAATATCGATCGGTTCTTTATAATGGCTGATCAGATATCGTCGAATATAGGTGGCACACCCCTGTGAACCGTGCAGCAGCGGCATGGCCCCGGATATTCCCTTGAAGACCAGCGAGGCACCCAGTGGCGCACAGAGTTTACAGGCGTTCCGGGTCACGGCAAGTTTGTGGGGGGCTGAGGCTTTCATTTGGCTCCTTCCGTATCCGGCAAAACCGAAATGATGAATGATGAATAAAGGCTGACGTCCCTGTTAAGCATCCCATTAACTTTCTTGTAAGATGCAGGATTTTCGTGCATGGCGCCGGAAGGCCGGCAGTCCATTTTTGGCCTTGATTATGGTTTCCGGGGAAGCCGACCAAGGGTCAAGTCAGATTTTATCGGGGCAAACTGCCATACCGGGCTCATAACGGAGCGATAGACTTCCTTGGCGAAATTGAGCATGCCGGCGTATCCGGCGAGCGGTATTTTGCGCTCGTGGTTATGATCGCAAAACCCGATTCCCATTTTGTAGGCGATCGGCCGCTCCTTGACGCCGCCGATAAAGAGATCCGCTTTTTTTTCGATAATGTATTTTGAAAGTTCCAGGGAATTGGCATCGTCCAGGACCACCGTGCCCTCTTCGCACATCTCCCGCAGAACCGCATAGTCGGCGTCGTTTCCGGTCTGTGATCCGACCAAGACCACCCGAATCCCCAGGTTGGCCAATGCCTTGATGAGCGAGAAGGCCTTGAATGCGCCGCCTACATAGACCGCCGCTCTCTTTCCCTCAACGGCGCTTCTCACTTTTTTCAATTCCGGGTAAATGGCATCTACTTCCCGATGCACCAGCTCCCGGGTCCGCTCCAGAATCTCCGGCGCATCGGCAAAATGAAGCGCCACATCGTAGAGCGCCCGGGAGGTGTCTTCGATTCCGAAATAGGAAACCCGAATATAGGGAATGCCATACTTCTCTTTCATTTTTTCCGCCAGATAGGTCATGGACCCCGAGCACTGAACCACATTGAGCGAAGCAAAGTGGGCACGTCTGATCTCGTCCACCCGACCGTCGCCGGTCAGGGTGGACACCACCTCGACTCCCATGCGACGATAGTACTCCCTGATCATCCAGGCTTCACCGCCAATATTGAATTCGCCGAGAATATTGATGCTATGCGGGTGGATATCCGCAATCTCTCCCGTACCGATGAGGGTCGATAACGCATCGCAGGCCGCCTTGTACCCATCCTTTTTGGTCCCCTTAAACCCTTCGGAATGAACCGGCAGCACCGGAATCCCCGTTTCCACGGCAACCCGCTTGCAGACAGCCGCCACATCATCGCCGATAATACCGACAATACAGGTGGAATAAACAAACGCCGCCTTCGGTTCATATTGGCCGATGAGATCCATCAGGCTCCGATACAGCTTCGTTTCCCCGCCGAACACCACCTCCTTTTCCCGTAAGTCCGTTGAAAAGCTGAGCCGATGCAACTCCGGCCCGGAGGAGAGCGCCCCCCGAATGTCCCAGGTATAGGCGGCGCACCCGATGGGGCCATGAATCAGATGTACCGCATCGGCAATCGGATAGAGCACCACCCGTGAGCCGCAAAAGACGCACGCCCGCTGACTCACCGAACCGGCAAGGCTGTGCTTCCCGCAACTCATCCGCTCGGGAGACGCTCCTTTGTGAAAGATCTGTGCTTCCCGTTCCTTCAGTATCGCTATTCCGGACATACTCCCTCCCTATTGCCGAACTCCGCTAACCTCTAACCTCTAACCTCTCACCTCTAACCTCTCACCTCTAACCTCTCGCCCCTAACCTCTCGCCCCTCGCAACTACATCACCAACTCAAAAGTCGTATCCGTCGCATCCCGGTCCTGCCTGTCCATCAGCACATCCAGAATCCTCTCCAGAAGCCGCAGGCCTCCCCGGTACCCGACACTGGGGAAATAGCTGTGACCGATGCGATCCAGAATCGGAAAGCCGAACCGGATAAAGGGAATATCTTCATCCTTTGCGATGTACTTTAAATAGGTATTCCCAATCAGAAGGTCGACCGGTTCATTCTTGATCCATTGATGAAGAAGAAACATATCGCCCGGAGCCTGAATTTTGACTTCTCCGTTAACCCCGCTTGTCGCGCTTTCGAGCGCCTTGATATACTCTTTTCCCGCGGGCGTTCCGGTCACGATATAAACCGGTTTCATGTCGAGCGCGGTCAGAAATTTCGTCAGAGCCAGAAGCTGATCCGGGTCTCCCGCCAGCGCCACCCGCTTTCCGTAAAAATACTGATGCATATCGGCAATGACATCCAAGAGTTGCCCCCGCTCGAAGGTGACGGCATCGGGAACACTTACCCCGGCCATTTGCCGAAGCGTATCGATGAAGACATCCGTACCCTCCAGGCCGATCGGAAGATCGATAAGCTCATAGGGTACCTTGCATTTCGAATCCAGCGCACGGGCCGCCGCAAGCGAAGCCGTGCCCATCGCAAGCGTTCCGACGCTGCTGCCGCTGGCCTTGATATCATTGATACGCGCGCCTCCAGCAGGATACATTCGGAATTTTCCCGTCATCGGTCCATTCAACACATGGGAGGTATCCGGAAACATAACCGACGAGATGCCCATAAGGCCCGCCAGCCGTTTTATTTCTTCCATATCCGATGGCTCGACGTACCCGGGGATGAGATTGATCTCCTTTTTCTTCCCGACGGTCGGCTCGGCGAAATAATCCACCATGGCCTTGGTCATATTGGAAAAGCCGGTCACATGGGACCCAACATAACTTGGCGTGCTGGCATGAAAGACGTATTTCCCCTCCGGGATCTTTCCGTCCGCCCTGGCCTTGTTGATGATCTGAAAGACGTCATCCCCGATGGTCTCCGACAGACAGGTCGTATGAACGGCGATGACATCGGGATTATAGACGGCAAACATATTGTCGATCGCCTGGAGCAGGTTGGCCTGTCCGCCGAAAACCGAGGCTCCTTCGGTAAAGGCGCTGGTGGCCGCCATAACCGGCTCCTTGTAATGGCGCGTGAGGGCGCTGCGATGGTAGGCGTAGCACCCTTGGGATCCGTGGCTGTGGGGCAGGCACCCATGAATTCCCAGGGACGCATACATGGCGCCGATGGGTTGACAGGTTTTAGCCGGGTTGATGGTGAGCGCGCTGCGCTCCTTTATTTCCGATGTCGTATGTCTGAGTAACATGATTTTACTTCTCCTATTTAACGCGGTCTTCAACTCCATGCATATTTGGCGGTCAGTTCCGGTGATTTCTCCCAGGGCGCCTTTAGATATCCCCAGATCCGGCTGTTGACCATTCGATCGATTTCCCGGTAGAAATTGATGGCCCCCTTAAAACCGGCGTATGGGCCGCCATAGTCATAACTGTGCAGCTGCTTCATCGGAATCCCGTGTTTCTGGACCGCGTATTTTTCCTTGATGCCGGCGCAAAAGATATCGGGTTTCAATACGTCGATCAGCACATCGGTTTCATACTGGGAGATATCGTCGATGATGAGGGTTCCATTTTTCATGGTCGCCATCATGCCCTCATATCCCCCGAATTCAACGCCGGAAGCCATCAGTTTTTCCAGTTCCTCCTTTGATTTCCGGGGACTGAATTTCACCGGGTCCGCTTCCACTTTCAGCTCCTCGATATTTCGGCTGTCCGAATCGACCTTGATCGAATCCATGACTTTTCGGCCTTCGTAATCATCCCGGTGGGCGAATTCGTACCCGGCCGAGAGCACCTGCATTCCGAGCTCATGAAATAGCTCCTGGTAGTGATGCGCCCGGGAACCGCCCACAAACATCATGACGCGCTTTCCTTCGGTCCGCGGCCGAAGCTCATCGCAAACGGCCCGTACCTCGGGCATCTCCTCGGCAATTACCGCTTCCACCCGATCGGTAAGCAGCGGGTCATCGAAATACTGCGCAATTTTTCGCAAGGACTTGGCCGAAGCCTCGGCGCCGATGAAGTTGATCTTGATCCAGGGAAGACCATATTTCTTCTCCATCATCTCCGCGACATAATTGATGGACCGGTGGCACATGATGAGATTCAAATCCGCCGTATGCGCATTGGCAAAGCCGTCAATACTCGAATTTCCGCTGAAGGTGGCAACTGTCGATATGCCGCATTTTTTCATTATCCGATCGATCTCAAAGGCGTCCCCGCCGATATTATATTCACCGAGCAGGTTGATCCGGTAGTCTCCGCCGGGCACCGTATCGTCGAGCCCGATGACATGCTTGAAGATCTGGTTGTTGGCGATGTGGTGACCCGCGGACTGGCTGACCCCCTTATACCCCTCGCAACTGAATCCGAACACATTGATGCCGAGTTTCTCTTTCATCTCGCGACATACGGCATGGATATCATCGCCGATAAGGCCCACCGGGCAGGTGGCAAAGACGGCAATCGCCTTGGGGTGAAATTGATCGTAGGCCTCCTGAATCGCCTTTTTCAGCTTTTTCTCTCCGCCGAAAATTATCTCCTCTTCCTGCATGTCGGTGGAAAAGCAGTAGGGAATGAAATTGTGGCCATCGGCGGAGGCATCCGGATCCGTCTGATTCCGGCGGGTGAGCCAACTATAAAATCCGCAACCGATGGGACCGTGGGTGATATTGACGATATCCCGGGTCGGCCCCAGCACGACGCCCTTGCATCCGGCGTAGCAGCACCCGCGCTGACCGATCAGTCCCGGAACCGTTCGCACGTTGGCGCCGATGACGGGAACCATTTCATCCGGTTCCACCTTATTGACGATGATTTGCTTTGCGCGCTTTCGCGCAATCTTTGTCGGATACGCCTTTAATAGACTCGTTTTTATTTTTTCCGGATTTCTCCCATCCAGCTCAAATTTCTCTTCTTCCGTTTTGACGATCGCCTCCATGTAAATCTCCTTTCCCTTCTTAACGGTCAAACACCGTCTAAAACCTCATCTCCGCTTTCACCGGTCCGCACGCGGACCGCGTCCGTAACCGGCGTAATCCAGATCACGCCGTCACCGGATTTTTTTGTCTGGTTGGTGCGAATAATCGTCGTCACCGTCTTTTCCACCAGATCATTGGGAACGGTGATCATCAGAACCCGCTTGGGAATCAATCGGCCGCTCTGGCCCAGCTGGGAAATAGCCTCCTCATACCCCTTTTCGGCGCCCCGAAGCAGTTCCAGATCCACAATTCCCTTGCCCCGGCCCAGCGCATCTCTTGCGCTCATGGAGTAAATTCCGGCATCCGCCAACGCCCGTTTGGTTTGATTCATCATGTTCATACGAATGACGGCAAAAACCTCTTTCATATCTTCACCTCTTCGGTTTGGCCATCCGGCGTCTCCTTGATACCGGAGCTGATGGTATAGGCCTCTTCCACCGGCGCGACAAAAATTTTGCCGTCTCCGTAGGCGCCTTTTTCGCCGGTGCGCGCCGCTTTGATGATGGTGCGAATCACGAAATCCTTGTCCTTGGCGCGAACCACCGTGATCAGCATATCCTTCGGAATTTCATCGTAGGTCATCTCGCCGATCTTGATACCCCGCTGTTTTCCCCGGCCGACCACGGACATTCGGGTTACGCCCGGAAATCCGGCATCCATCAGTGCGGCCAATACGGAATCCACCTTGTCGGGACGAACCACGGAACGAATCATTATCATGACAATTTCTCCATTTTTTTATTGGTTATTCGGTTGAAATCACGCTGACGACAGGGGACGAACTCCCCCCGATCAAGCCGCCATGCCGTAATCGACCAGCAATTTTTCAAGGCTGTCCATGGCAAGCGGTGTCGGAATCACCTTCATGTCATTGTCGTTTATTTTCCTGGCAAGTGTCCGGTATTCATCCGCCTGAGAATTCCCCGGTTCATATTCGATGACGGTTTTCCGGTTGATCTCCGCACGCTGAACCACATTGTCCCGGGGAATGAAATGGATCATCTGCGTGCCCAACTGCTTGGCGAGCACCTCGATCATTTCTCTTTCATTATCCACATTACGGCTGTTACAGATGAGCCCGCCGAGTCTGACGCCGCCCGCCTCTGCAAATTTTACGATTCCCTTGCAGATATTGTTGGCCGCATACATGGCCATCATTTCTCCTGAAACGACGATGTAGATTTCTTCCGCCTTTCCTTCCCGAATCGGCATGGCGAATCCGCCGCAGACAACATCCCCCAGAACATCGTAAAACACATAGTCGAGCTGTTCGCTCGGCGCATAAGCCCCGAGCTGTTCCAGAAGGTTAATGGAAGTAATGATTCCCCGGCCGGCGCAGCCGACGCCGGGTTCGGGTCCGCCCGACTCGGTGCAAAGCGTGCCCCCGAATCCCAGTTTCATGACATCCGAGAGTTCCACATCTTCTCCCTCTTCCCGGAGCGTATCGAGAACCGTTCTCTGTGCCAGTCCGCCCAATAAGAGCCGCGTTGAATCCGACTTGGGGTCGCATCCGACCACCATTACCTTGTGGCCCTGCTCGACAAGGGCCGCCACCGTATTTTGCGTCGTAGTCGATTTTCCGATCCCGCCTTTTCCATATATGGCAACTTTTCTCATTTTCTCTTTCCTCTCCTGTGCGGTTTACTTGTGATTTGCCTGCTTGCCCTAAAGAAGAGCAATTCGTGTGCCAGGAAGAAAAAAAGAAGGAAAAATAGGCTTTAACTATCGGTTATAAAATAAAATGCCGTGTCGTTGATCGACACGGCAAAGAGTAGAATTTCTGCATAACCCCACAAAATTGCATTGACACAGACGACATTAGTGTATTTTTAGGTGGGGTGAGGAGAAGGCGTCAGGCGGCGCCTTGATGCTTTCTTCTTTTTCCCTCCCGGATGATCGTATCCAATTTAAATTTCTTCACCCGGTAACTCATTTGACGCTGAGAGAGACCGAGCTCTCGGGCGGCTTCCTGTTGAATCCAGCCGTTTCTTTCCAGCGCCGCAATCACCAGCTCCTGTTCCATCTGCTCCAGGCCGGACCTTCGCATTTCGCCCATGGCCCGCTCTTTTTCGTTTTTAGAAAACAGGTCGGAGGGTAAATCGCCTTTCCCGATACAATCATTTTCCGACAGAATCGCCAGGCGCTCCAGGGTGTTTTCAAGTTCGCGCACATTCCCCGGCCAGTTATGCGCGGTAAAAAGCGCGATGCATTCCTCGGAGAGATGCAATTTGCGTCCGTACTCCTTGGCGTTTTTGCCGAGAAAATAACTGACGAGAAAGGGGATATCCGCCTTTCTCTCCCGAAGCGGTGGAATCGCGATGGGAAACACGTTCAGGCGATAATAGAGATCCGGCCGGAACGTGCCGTTATTTACCGCCACGGATAGATCCGAGTTGGTGGCGGCGATGATGCGCGCATCGACCTTGCGGGTTTTGGTGCTGCCGAGCCGGACGAGCTCCTTTTCCTGCAGAAAATGAAGTAGCTTTGCCTGCACACCGAGCGGCAGTTCGCCGATTTCATCCAAAAATACGGTCCCGGTATCGGCTTCTTCCAACTGCCCGGTTTTGGTCTGCAAGGCACCTGAAAAGGCCCCCTTTTCGTAACCGAAAAGTTCCGACTCGATGAGATTGTCCGGCAGGGCCGCGCAGTTGACCTTCACAAACGGGCAGCGGGCACGCTCACTCATCTCATGGATAATCCGAGCGGTGAGGGTTTTCCCGGTGCCGGATTCCCCCAGCAGAAGAACCGACGCCCTGCTGGGCGCCACCTTTTGGATCATGCGATTCAGGGCGCTCATGGCCGGGCTGACCCCGACGGTGAAAAAATGATTGTATTTTTCGGATAACTCCGCCCGGAGAGATCGATTTTCATTCACCAGATCCTTTTCCCGGTGATGAACCTCGTAATTGAGCTGAACGAACTGGGCCATGAGCGCCGCGACAATCGTCAGAAAGCGGATATCCTCCTCAAATGTCACATCCGTGTCGAACAGGCGATCCACGCTGAGAACACCGATGGCTTCCCCCTTCAGTATGATCGGAACCCCGATAAACGAAATGCTTTCCTTTTTAAGATTCCGCGCCTGGGTTTTATTGAGAAAAAGAGGTTCCTGACCCACATCCGGGACAATGAAGGGTTGCGCCGACCGGAAAATATGGCCGGTCACGCCCTCATCCGGCTTATAGATCCCGCGTTTTTTTTCTTCAGGTCCCAGATCATGCGAGGCGCGTATTTTAAGCAGTCCGCTGCCGTCGTCCTTGAGGGTTACAGTGGCGCGCTCCATGGATAAAGAGTTCGATAAAATGGCCAGAATCGACTCCAAGGCCTGATCGAGAGAAAAAATCTGTTCAATGATGCCGCAGATTTGATACAGCACATTCAACTCAAGGCGATGAATATCAACGGGTAGGGAATTATGGTTCAATTTGTTCACCTCATGTGGCTGATGGGAAATCATTTTTGTTATCAGTTGACCCATGGCTAACCCCCGTTGGCGAACCCGGCACCCTACCCCCCCCCCAACAGTGCCGTGGGAAAAATTATCCACGCTTTTTTTACCCCTCAAGGAGGTAATGAAAAGAGTTGCGGAATATCTTTTCGTAAGGGCGCCATATCCCGCCGGGGGTCCTGAAAATAGTCCCGTCACGGGGTTAGTCTCCTAGTTCCCCCATACAATTATGATGCCAACCGCTTTTGAATTTGGGGTACACGCGCCGGCAGCCCCGAAAAGAGGCGCTACGGGTTGAAATGATACGGCCGGATAGTCGAAGAAAAAAACGACAAAAATGAATTTTCACATGGCATTAGTTACAAAAATGTTTTCTTTCAATCTCAAAGCGCTTGTAACAATTCCAGTAATCCGCCCTCAAGCAAGGCAGCACTCTGTTTTTCGGTATCATACATCACAAAGGTTACATCCGCATCGGCCACCATCGTGCCGGTTCCCTTGAGTTTTACCGCCTGATGAATCACGGCGCTGCGCTTTCCGCACCGGGTTAGTTCCGTCTCCACGCATAACATCTCGTTTAAGACCGCTGGGCGCCGGTAGTTGATATTGATGTTGACGACGGTAAACGCATATCCTTCGCGTGACAGGGCCAGCAAATCGAGCGTTTTTTCAAGGGCGGCCCAGCGGGCTTCCTCCAGAAACTCCAAATAACGGGCGTTGTTCACATGGCCAAATACGTCCAGATGGTAGCCCCTTACCTTGATATCGATGGTATGAATCATGAAAATTTCTTACACCCTCATCCAGAAGAAGAAACACCCAAGAAATCCGGGCCCGGTTCTTGCCGTTCCCGCTCATCCTCTTAGGGTCGAACAATCAAGACGGAACACGGGGCTCTTCTCACGATGTTCTCGGCGACACTGCCGAAATAGAGCCGTTTCGGACCCGTGCGGCCGTGCGTGGCCATGACGATAAGGTCTATTGCGTTTGCTTCCGCGTATTCGTTGATGGCGCGATAGGTGTGCTCGTTGATATCGATGTAAACCTCGTACGGGAAACCGGGCAGGTGTTTTTCGGCAAACTCCCGGACCATCACTTTTACCACCTCCAGCAGTACGGTGGGTAAATAGGAGAATGGCTTATCGGTGCAGGCTTTCTCAATTTCTTCCTGTGTTCCCCAGGCGTTCAAAATTTTTTCGCTGTAGAGATCCGAAAGCGGATTGTTGATGATATGGGCAAGCGTCAGTTTGGCGCCGGAAGCCTTAACCATTGCGACGGCTCGCTTCATCGCCATGATGGAATTGGCCTGGAAGTCAATGGGACAAAGTATGTTTTGATACCCCTTTTCCATACGGAACCTTTCTTTTTTTAAGGAGTCTAATGTATCTTGGGCCTTGATCATCGTGCCGGCCGCGCCAGGATATTTTTTCCAGACCGGCAGGAACTCGCTATCGCTCAAACAGCCTGCCGCTCTTCCAAAAACACCCTGGCGCGACATCCCTGCCGTGGGAAATCGGCCGAAACGATGATCAAGGCCGTATCTTGCTATTGTTGAAGCTATGTCAGAAATGGAAATTGACGTCAATCGGAAGCACCCCCAATTTTTATCTTTCCGCCGGATTGTCATTGTGGCATTTCAAACACCCGGCAAACCGCGGGTGAGATGTCGGCGGTCCTTGCGGACTTTTGTCCGGGTGATGGCATTCAAGGCATTCCTGATCCTTGGTGATTCCGGCATGAATATCCGGGCGGCGTTTTATCGATGGGCCATGAAATCCCATATAATGCCGGTAGGCACATCCGATGAACGTGGTGGCAAGCAAGAACAAAAGAACTCTAAGGAAAAGACGCATATTCCCTCCTGACGGTCCGGCCGTCCTTTAAGTGAATCGTTTCATTCGAAAGCGCCATCAGCTCCGCGTCATGGGTGGCGATCACCATCGTGCAGCCCTGGTCTTTCCCCAGTGACAGCATTAATTGAATCAGTGCTTTTCCCGTCGCCGAATCCAGACTTGCAGTCGGTTCATCCGCCAGCAGGAGTTTGGGCGCGTGGGCCATGGCCCGGGACACCGCCGCGCGCTGAATTTCTCCGCCGGATAGTTCGTGGGGGAGGGCCGGCCCAAACCCGGCAAGTCCTGTTTTTTCCAAAAGCTGCTCAACGCGCAGATCGATCCGGTGTTTGGTTTCGCCGTTCAGCACCAGGGGAAACGCGATGTTTTCATAAAGGGTTAAATAGGAAAGAAGGTTTCCGGATTGAAACACAAAGCCCACCTGCTTTCTCTGAAATCTTGAAAGTGCTTTTGCCGATAGGGCGTGGACGGGGATACCGAAGCAATAAATGGCACCTTTGTCCGGTGTTTCAAGCCCCCCGATGCAAGATAAAAGGGTCGTCTTTCCGGAACCGGATTTGCCGATGAGGGTCATGCTTTTCCCCTCGCCGAGGACAAACGAGACATCCGTGAGGGCGGCAATGTCGCCTCTTGCCGAGTGGTACGATTTGAAAACCCCTGTCAGCTCAATCATAGGCTAAAGACTTCTCAATATGTCGGCGGTTTTTTTTCGTATCAGAAGACCTGTCGGCCACGCTGCGGCCAAGAGGCTGAAGACGAGAGCGGCAAGCGGGGGCGCCCCCAGCGAAAAGAGCGTCAACCGGGGATAGATAACGCCCGATACGGCAAAATATTGATTATGGGAGGTAAAGGCGGTGAGATCGATGCCGGTTTTACGGACGATCCATACCGCCAGCACGCCGGCGAGGCAGCCGGTGAGGGCGGTGGCCAGGGTGATAAGTACGAGTTTGGCGTAAATCAGCAGGGCGAGCTCTCCGGCGGTTGCCCCCATCGCTTTCATGATGCCATACTCCCGCATGTTTTTTAATATAAAAATGACCAGACCACAGGCGATTCCGATGGAGACAACGCCGAAAACCAGAACGGTCACAATGCTCATGGAGATAAGGTTCAGCTCGATTAATTGCCGAAGATCCGGCATCAGCTCCTCCCACGAAGAAAAACGCAGCGCCTTTGGCAAGAGACGCCGATAAGAGGCGAGGATATCATCCGTGCGGATCCCGTCGTCAAGGAATACGGCGGCTTCCCACGGCTGGTTTTCCAGAGGAAGGATATCCGCGGGGCAGAAGGCCAGCGCCTTGTCAAACCGGAATATTCCCGTTTCAAATATGCCTTGGATCGTGAGGTAAAGCGGCACGGAGGGTCCCGGCGGGCTAAAAAGGACCGTATCGCCCGGACCGACATTCAGACTCATCGCAAGGGCCTTTCCCAAAAACAGCGCCGCTTCGCCCTTTTCCGGGGGGCGCCCGGAAACCGTTTTTTTCCATAGCGCCGAGGTGTTAACCTCCTGCTCCGGATCGATTCCCACCAGCGTCAACGCTTCGACCCGGCTGGTTGCCGAGAGAATGCCGGGGACCCGCACCCGCTTTAAAACCTGTTTTACCCCGGCGGTTCTCAAGTTTTCCCGGGTAACCGATTCGGGCAGATCAAACCCGGTGATATGCCCCGAAAAGAGGCTGACGGAATTGTTGATCATCGCGTCATTGACACCGACGGACAGCGAGGAGAGAAACACCAGGGTGGAAAGGGCCGAAAAGAGCATCAGCGATAAAACGGCCGTGATGCGTCCGGAGCGGCGGAGAAAATGACAGGCGATGGTGATCCAGAAGAAAATCCGCATGGGGGTCTTACTCCGGTGCGTCGGGAAAAAAGCGATCCGCGCCGATTTGCCGGGCAATGAAATAGATGGCCGGTTGGATGAGAGCCCGATGCTCCGCGATAAAAAGCGCCCGCAGACCCTTTTCCAAAAAGCCGATGGCGGTTTGGGCCGCGGCTTTCCGGGCTGCGGGAAAGGCCATCAGCAGGTCCGTCTCTTTCTCAAGCTCCGCGTCGGTTAAAAGTGCCATTTCAGGCCGCAGCCCCTCCGCTTCGGCAGAGGCGTGATGAATCAGGGAGGCCGCGTAATTATGCCGCCGGTTACGGATATCGGAAGAAAGATCGACCATGTCATCGAGTATCTGACACCCCATCCCGATCTCGTAGAGGGCCTGTTTCAACATGGATACAAGCGCCGGTGGAGAGGATTCGATTCCCTCGGGGATGGCCCAGACACACTGAAAGAGAAGCGCCGTTTTATAATGATGAACCCGGCTGAGGACCTCTTCCGGGGTAAGCCGGGCATCGATTCCCCCCTCCTCCTGCGCCTCCTGGGCCCCGCTTTGGGTCAGCGCCTGAAGCGAAACGGCGCCGGCGGATGCGACCTGGTCGAGCGTCAACTCGTTTTTTCGGCAGGCGTCCATGAGAAGCGCATACAACACCCGGTCCGAGACCATGATATCGATAACGGAGCGCATGCGCCATCCCTTTTCCGGCAGATCGGTCGAAAGCGTTTTTTTGTACTCATCATCGAGGAGGTTGTCACAACCGGTTACCATTCCCCGAAGGCACTGGTTGATGGCTGCGTAGAAAATCCTGCGATCGGGAGGCAGGCCTGCCCGGTGGTAGGAGTAAAGAAACAGCAGGGAAAAAAAATTCCGGTTCAGTGCGAAATAATCGGGAGAAGGCGGGCGCAAACGGACGCCACTGCCCTCAAGAATCGTTTCGGCAATCTCCCAGTACCACCGGAGGCCCGCCGCCAGCTCTTTTTCAATGGAGGAAAAGGATAACGGGGCAGGGCCCGGTTCGGGGGACTTAAGTGTGTTCTGAATGATTTCAAGAAGGTCCATCACGTCCGGCCACCCGGTTTTTGGCTGGTGAAAAGTGCGATATAGCCAAAATAGGTCGTCACATGAACGGGAGGCAAGAACCCCGCCGCTTCGATGAGCCCGGGCAGAATGCCGCGAATGTTTTCACCGATCTGGGGCTGCATGAAAAACCACCGGGCCACATGGGAGACGAGCGCGCCCATCCAGGTGGTGGGAAGATGCATGTCGGCGATGACGAGTTTTCCGCCGGGTTTCAGCACCCGGAACGCTTCGGACAGTGCCGCTGCCTTTAAATCCACGGGCACGTGATGGAAAAAAAGGCTCGACACCACCGCGTCAAAAAAATCATCTTGGTATTCAAGGTGTTCAGCCGCCATGACCTCAAACCGGCAAGCGTCATTGGCCCGTTTTTTGGTGGCAACGGCAATCATTTTAGCCGCCGCGTCGATCCCGATAGACTGGCCGCCCGCTTCCGGGTCCAGCCGATCGGCAATCATTCTGTTGAGGACGCCTGTTCCGCATCCCAGATCCAGGATTTTCTCCGCCGGGCCGGGATTCAGCAGGGACAAAAGATGCCGATCATATTCGGCCTGTTTGCCGAGCAGAAGGATGGGTTCAAAAAAGTCATATACAAATGCGGCATGATCCAGAGTCCGGCCGCGGGTGGGAATTGATTCTTTTGTCATGGCGAAAAACTCAACCTTTATGGGATTAACGAAAATATATGATCATAGCAGATGCGGTGTGGGTCAACAATTATTAATGAGAAAAAACCGTCGGCCAATCTATTCTTTAACGTCCTTTTTCCAATGGAAGCCCTACCACCGGACTTCCGTGGGCACGCTCCCTTTGAAAACCCGTTTTTTTCTTGACAACTACTTAGATTTGAAAGAGATTCTATAGTGATACGCTGGCTACCGGGTGAGGAAAGAAAATAATAACCACATCCGTTGCCGGGCTTAGGGGTTATGCAACCATTTCTTGTTATCGCAACCGGTGGCCGCCGGCCCGATTTAAAAATGGCCGCCGATTGTTTTCACCCGTTACACCTTACTCAGCGCATACAGGTTGATGTCGTTCAAAAACCCAGGGAAACTCCGGTACGCTCACGCCGTGCCGTAAAGAATGGAGCAGCAGGACGGAGGGAACATCACCTTTTTATTCTTCAAGCTTAAGGGGGAGGGCCTATGAGACGCAAGCTGATAAACCCGTTTCGCCGGTGGAAACTGCCTGTCGGCCTTTTGTTATGGATGATGGTGGTCGCCCTGTTGCCGGTATCTCCGGCCGCGGGCTTCCAGTTTGACGCCGGAGAGCTCGACGCGAGTCTGGATACGACGCTTTCCTACGGGGTGAGTTATCGCGTTGGGACCCGGGATAACGACATTGTCGGTCTCGCCAACGGCGGCAGTGCCTACGGCGTCAACGGGGATGACGGGAATCTGAATTTCGGCAAGGAAATATTCAGCAACGCGATTAAGGGAACCTCCGAACTCGATCTGAAATATAAAAATTTCGGCGTGTTCGTGAGGGGATCGGCTTTTTATGATTTCGAATATGAGGATGGACGCCGGGACCACATTGCACTCACGGATAAGGCGCTGGATCTGGTGGGTTCCGATGCCCGACTTCTGGATGCCTATTTTTCGGCCAACTTTTCGGTCCTGGATCGGCCCCTTGTGTTCCGGATCGGCGAGCAGGTGGTCAGCTGGGGGGAGAGCACTTTTTTCCAGAACAGCATCAATGCCGTGAATCCGATTAATGTCAGCGCCCTTCTGTTGCCGGGCGCGGAGTTGAAAGAGGCCCTGTTGCCGGAGGGGATGGTGTATTCATCGATCGGTCTGACCGACAGCCTGACGGTTGAAGGCTTTTACCTCTACGACTGGGGAAAAACCGAAATCGAGCCGCCCGGCTCCTATTTCAGCACCAATGATTTTGCCGGTGACGGCGGCAGCCGGGTCATGCTCGGTTTTGGAGACTGGTCGGAATTCGGAACCCGGCTGGGCGCCCTAGGGTTCGATCGGGATTTCATGGCGGTCGGCCGGGATGCAACGGAGAGCGCGGACGACGGCGGTCAGTTCGGGGTCGCATTTCGCTTTCTGTCATCACTTCTGGGAGATACGGAATTCGGTCTGTACTATATGAACTATCACAGCCGGGTACCGATCATCAGCGCCCGTACGGGAACACAGGGCGGGCTCGGAAATGCCGTGGCCGCCGCAACGGCGCTTACCGCCTATTCCACCCCGGGTTCTCCGACTTACGGAAATGCGGCGGCCTCCATTACCGCCGGCGCCACCAGAGGGGCACAGGTCGGTGCCTCCAATCCCGCCGGTGCGGCCACCGGCGCCCTGACCGTGGCCGGGACCGCCGGAGCGAAAACCGCCAGAACCTATATCCTCGATCAATACTCACAGACAGCACGCTATCTGACGGAATATCCGGAAGATATTCAGCTCTTGGGCGCCAGCTTCAATACCGATATCGGCGCCACGGGCATCGCCCTTCAGAGCGAGTTTTCCTATCGGTTCAATACGCCGTTGCAGGTGGATGACCTGGAACTCCTCTTTGCCGCCCTGACGCCGTTTGCCCCCATCAACCCTATCTTTCTGACAAATCAGCTAACCCCCGGGGGGGCCGCCGGACTGAATCAATACATCTCCGGGTATATCCGACGCGATGTCAGTCAGGCCCAGGCAACGGCGACCAAGGCCTTCGGTCCCATGCTGGGAGCCGATACCTTCATCCTGGTGGGAGAGGCCGCCTGGACCCATGTTTATGATATGCCGAGTAAGGAGGAGTTGCGACTGGAAAGTGCCGGCACCTATACCTCAGGAGAACCGATTCAGGCCGGCGCCACAGGCGCTCACGCCGGAAAGGCCGCCGAATCCGGAGATCATTTTGCGGACAAAGACTCCTGGGGGTATCGCCTGGCCGGCCGGCTGGAGTACAATAACGCCATCGGCCCGATCAATCTCATTCCCCGCCTCGCCTGGCAGCACGATGTCGCGGGTAATTCACCGGGGCCGGGCGGGAATTTCCTTGAAGGGAGAAAGGCGGTCACGGTCGGTGTGACCGGCACCTATCTCAACACCTGGTCCGTGGATCTGAGTTACACGAACTTTTTCGGCGCCGGGCGGTATAACCTCATCAACGATCGCGATTTTATCGCAACCAATATCAAGTATTCATTCTGAAGAAGGGGGGGATGTCATGGTGAAAAAATTACTCGTTTGTTTCTGCCTTTCCCTGATGATGGCTGTTTCCGCCGGCGTTTCACCGGCAAAGATGTCATCGGCTGACATTGCGCGACTGGGCAAGGACCTGACGCCCCTGGGGGGCGAAATGGCGGGAAACAAGGAGGGCGCAATCCCCGCCTGGACCGGTGGTATTACGGCGCCGCCCGCCACTTATAAGCCGGGGATGCACCATCCGGATCCCTACGCGGATGATAAGATTCTTTTTACCGTTTCGGCGGCAAACATGAGCCAGTACCAGGACAAACTCACGCCCGGTTACCAGGCCATGATGAAGCTTTATAACACTTTTAAACTGAACATCTACCCGAGCCATCGAAGCGCCTCCACACCGAAGAGAATTTATGAGGCCACGGCAAAGGTGGCCGCGACCGCGGAACTCGTCAATGACGGCGACGGAGTCGCTCACACGGTTATCGGGATTCCGTTTCCCATCCCCAAGAGCGGAATCGAGGTAATCTGGAACCATCTGTTGCGGTACAGGGGCAACATCGCCCTTCGAAAATTTGCTCAGGCCGCCTTGACCCGAGGTGGCGAATATTCCCTGGTCGAGTTTGAGGACGAGTTCAATCTGCTCTACTCCCATGACGATATGACCGAGGAAAAACTTACCAACCGGCTGGCCTTTTTCAAGCAGACGGTGCTGGCGCCCGCGCAGCTGGCCGGCGGCATTCTTCTCGTGCATGAAACCTTGAATCAGGTCGCCGAGCCCCGTTCGGCCTGGCTCTATAATCCGGGCCAGCGCCGGGTGCGACGGGCGCCCAATGTGGCCTACGATAATCCGGGAACGGCCTCGGACGGCGTTCGCACGAGTGATCAGTTCGACATGTTCAACGGCGCAACGGACCGCTATACCTATAATCTCGTCGGGAAGAAGGAAATTTTTGTCCCCTATAATTCCTATAAACTTCACAGTGATCAGCTAAAATACAAGGATATTCTGACCCCGCTGCACATCAACCCCGACTATTGCCGATACGAGTTGCACCGGGTCTGGGTGGTGGACGCGACACTCAAAGAGAACGCCAGTCATCTCTATAAGCGCCGGACTTTTTATGTGGACGAGGATTCCTGGCAGATACTGCTGGTTGACATCTATGATAACCGGGATCAGCTATGGCGCGTCTCCGAAGGCCATGTCATCAATTACTACGAGATTCCCGTGCTGTGGACGACGCTTGAGGTTCATACGGATCTTCAGTCCGGCCGTTACCTTGCCATCGGGCTGGATAATGAGAGCACCATGTATGATTTCAATATTGTCCGAACCGCCGAGGATTATACGCCGGCGGCGCTCCGACGGGAAGGAACGCGGTGATGCGGCGTTGGTTTTTGCGAGTGGGATGGGCACTTCTGGCCGGCATTATCTGCGGGCTTTTCAGTGTGTCCCCCTCGCCGGCGGTGGAGGGGGCCGTCATCGCTCCCCTTGCCGTTAAATCCCTGCTTCTCGACGGCGAGGTTCTTCCCGGCGGGCGGTTGATTGTCGTGGGAGAGCGAGGCCATATCCTCTATTCGGACGACCGGGGAAATTTCTGGCAACAGGCGGCCGTCCCCACCCGGGCGACACTGACGGCGGTGTTTTTCCATGACGACACCACGGGCTGGGCGGTGGGACACGATGCGGTGATTCTCATGACCCGGGATGCAGGGGTGACATGGGAGCGGATTTATGACGCCGCCGGCGAGGAAAAACCGCTTCTCGACGGATGCAGCCTGGATGGCAAGAATGCCGTTGCCATCGGGGCTTATAGCTTCTTTCTTACGACCGGGGATGGGGGGAAAAGCTGGTTTCCCCGTCCCTTTTCAGAAGATTCGGAACAGGATGCCCATTTAAACCGGTTCGCCCGGGCCGAATCCGGAAAACTCTATATCGCCGCGGAAGGCGGCCGGATTTATCGCTCCGATGACGGCACCGGGACGTGGCGGTTGCTTCTCTCCCCCTATGAGGGCTCTTTTTTCGGTGTGCTGCCGTTATCGGGGGAAGCGCTGCTGGTGTTCGGTCTCAGGGGCCATCTTTTCCGTTCCGAAGATGCCGGTGAGACCTGGCAAAAAATTGAAACCGGCACCACGGCGATGTTAAACAGCGGAATGCGACTCGCCGACGGCCGCCTGGTAATCGTGGGGCTTGCCGGAACCCTTCTGGTCAGCCGGGATGAGGGGCTTCATTTCGCGATGGTTCAGCAGCCGGATCGGAAAGGCATTTCCGCCGTCATTCCCGCCGGAGATAAACACCTGGTGCTAATCGGTGAGGGGGGGGTAAGAAAGATCCCCGTTGATTTTTAGCGGCCTTGATCATGGTTTCGGCCACTCGGGTTGGCCGAATCAATAATCAAGGCCTTTTTAACATCCACAAGGAACCGCCCATGGGGTTTTCCGCCGCTCAATTAGGATTTGAAAGAGTTATCTTCTCGCACCGCCGGCTGGTGATCGGCATTTTTGCCGCCGTTACGCTCGTCATGGTTTATTTTGTCGTCCAGCTTCGCGTTGATGCCGGATTTATCAAGCAAATCCCGATTAAACACGAGTACATGAAAACCTATATGCAATATCGCCAGGAATTCGGTGGCGCCAACCGGGTGCTCATTGCCTGCATGGTAAAAAAAGGAGATATCTTTACCCCTGAGTTTTTCAAGTTGTTGAAAGAGGCGACGGATGAGGTCTTTTTTATCCCCGGCGTCGATCGTGCCCAGGTGCAATCGCTTTTTACCCCGAATGTCCGGTTTACGGAGGTGGTGGAAGACGGGATCTCCGGCGGCAATGTAATCCCGGCGGACTTTCAGCCGACGCCCGAGGGACTGGGGCAGGTCCGGGAAAATATACTGAAGGCGAATATCGTCGGCCGGCTGGTGGCCAATGATTTTACCGGCGCCATGATTTCCGCCCAGCTTCTGGAGGTGAATCCCAATACCGGAGAGAAATTGAATTACATCGGCGTTGCCCATGAGCTGGAAGAAAAAATCCGGTCAAAATATGAAACGAATGATCCGGAACGTAAATTTGATATCCGCATCATCGGTTTTGCAAAGGTGATGGGAGATATTTCGGATGGGGCGAGCCGGGTGGTGCTGTTTTTTATCGCCACCTTTTTCATCACGACGTTGCTGGTATATCTGTTTACCCAGTCCCTGCCGTTGACGATTATCCCCTTGGCGGCTTCTCTCATGGCCGTGCTCTGGCAGCTTGGAACGGTGACGCTTCTCGGTTTCGGCATCGATCCCATCGGAATACTGGTGCCGTTTCTCATTTTCGCGATCGGTGTCAGCCATGGGGTGCAGATGGTGGGCGCCACGCGGGCGGAGATCGTTCTCGGCGCGAACGGTTCCGATGCGGCCCGCATGAGTTTTAGAAAACTGCTTGCACCGGGAAGCATCGCGCTGGCGAGTGACCTCCTTGGATTTTTCACTATCCTGTTTATCCATGTCCGCATCATTCAGGAGCTGGCCATTACCGCCAGCATCGGTGTAGCGGCCATCATCTTCACCAATTTGATTCTGATACCGGTGCTGCTGAGCTATGTGACATACGACCCCGGCTATTTGCACCGGATCGAAAAGCGCTCTCAAAAAATCGAACCGTTCTGGCGGGCAGTAGCCCATGCCACAACGCCCCGGCTTGCCGTGTTTATTCTCCTGGCGGCCGGCGTTATCCTGGTATGCGGCCTTATCAAGGCAAAAACGGTCAAAATCGGCGATCTGCATCGGGGGGTACCGGAACTGCGTGCGGGAGCACGATATAACATCGACAGCAAAATCATCAGTGAGAAATTCTCCATCGGTGTCGACATCATCACGGTCATTGTCGAGACCGTTGCGCAGGGGTGTATCGATTATGAGGTCATGACCCTCATGGATGAATTTGCCTGGCATGTTCAAAATGTGCCGGGGGTGCAGTCGGTGATATCGCTTCCGGGAATCGCCAAGGATATCAATGCCGGCTGGAACGAAGGAAATATGAAGTGGCGGGTTCTGTCCCGGAATAAGGACATCATGACCCAGTCCGTGGCCTATGTTCCCACCAGCAGCGGCTTGCTGAACACGGATTGCAGCGTGATGCCGGTGATGATTTTCACGCGGGATCACCGGGCCGAAACCATTTCGGATGTTGTTTCCGCCGTAAAGGATTTCCGGGCGCGTTACGGCACCGAAAAAGTCAATTTTCGTCTGGCGACCGGTGGGGTCGGGGTGATGGCCGCCACCAATGAAGAGGTCGAATCCGCACAGTTTCCGATCCTGATGTATCTTTTCGGGGCGATCCTTCTGCTTTGCCTCGTCACGTACCGTTCCGTTCGGGCAACGCTTTGCATCATGTTGCCCCTAGGGCTCGTCTCCATTCTCGCCTATGCGGTGATGAGTATTCTGGAAATCGGGCTCAAGGTCTCGACGCTGCCGGTGGTGGCACTCGGCGCCGGAGTCGGGGTGGACTACGGCATCTATATATTCAGCCGCCTTGAAAGCATCCTGAAAATCGGGGAGCCACTACAGGAAGCATACCGGCATACGCTTCGAATCACCGGCGTCGGCGTGCTTTTTACCGGTCTCACCCTCGGTCTCGGGGTCGTCACCTGGATTTTTTCACCCCTCAAGTTTCAGGCGGACATGGGAATTTTGCTGACCTTCATGTTCCTGGTCAATATGCTCGGCGCCATCCTGCTGCTGCCGGCGCTGGCCTGTTTTCTGGTAAAACGATAGAAAACGCCATTCGGTTTCATCGCCGGTTGACCCTTGAAGCTGAATATCTTCAGCGACCGGACCGCGCTCGTTTTTTTACAGGGTAACCGCTAATTGAACACTTGACAGGGATTTTTTTTGTGGTATCCTCCTAACTAAGAAATTTTCTTAATTACAAATTATTCCGAGATTGGGTTGGATGGAAAATCAGGAGCTATTGAACCGGTTTGCCGCGGCATGCCGAAACGTCGGATTGAAGCTGACCCATCAGCGCCTGGAAATCTATTCCGAGCTGGCGACCGCCACGGATCATCCATCGGCGGAAACGCTTCACCGGCGGCTTAAAAAGCGCATTCCGACGATCTCGCTCGACACGGTCTATCGCACGCTCTTCACCTTCAAGCAGCATGAGCTCATCCAGAAAGTCGAGACGGTGGAAAGTCAGGCCCGATTTGAGGTGCGCCACGAGCAGCATCACCACCTCATCTGCAAGGAATGTCATGAAATCATGGATTTCCGCTGGCCATCCATCGATTCGGCGACACTTCCGCAAGAGATCGGCATCTGGGGCCGAATTGAAAGCAAAAATGTTGTTGTTTACGGTATTTGCAATAAATGCCTTAGAACAATTCCGTGAGGGGACTTTTCTCAAGTATTTTTTTTTCGAAGGCGCCAAATGATGCTCCGTTAGAGGGAGCTTACCCTATAACCTCAACCATTGCCTTCAGCGCAAGAAAGGAGAAAACCATGGAGAAAAAACTGACCAC
Source organism: Pseudomonadota bacterium (assembly GCA_043797445.1). Taxonomy (GTDB): domain Bacteria; phylum Desulfobacterota; class Desulfobacteria; order Desulfobacterales; family JAFDDL01; genus JAZDPP01. The sequence goes on along the minus strand of JAZDPP010000051.1, from coordinate 115,592 downwards.
CAACGCCGGAGCTCCGGTACCGGATAACCAGAACGTCATGACCGCCGGCCCTCGCGGCCCGCAACTGCTGCAGGATGTTTGGTTTCTGGAGAAGCTGGCCCATTTTGACCGCGAGGTGATTCCCGAGCGGCGGATGCACGCCAAGGGGTCCGGGGCCTACGGCACCTTTACCGTAACCCATGATATCACCCGCTATACCAAGGCTAAAATTTTCTCTCAAATTGGAAAGAAAACCGATCTCTTCACCCGGTTTTCCACTGTCGCCGGGGAACGGGGAGCCGCGGACGCCGAGCGGGATATTCGCGGATTTGCCATGAAATTCTACACCGAGGAGGGGAACTGGGATCTTGTCGGAAATAACACCCCCGTCTTTTTCCTGCGTGATCCGCTGAAATTTCCGGATCTCAATCATGCCGTCAAACGGGATCCGCGCACCAATCTTCGCAGTGCCCGCAACAACTGGGATTTTTGGACCTCCTTACCCGAGGCACTGCATCAGGTCACCATCGTCATGAGTGACCGGGGGATTCCCACGACCTACCGGCATATGCACGGGTTTGGCAGTCATACCTTCAGCCTGATCAACGCGAAAAACGAACGCCACTGGGTCAAGTTCCACCTAAAGTCGCAGCAGGGAATCAAGAATCTCACGGATGCCGAGGCCGAGGCAATGATTGGCAAGTGCCGCGAGAGTCACCAAAGAGATCTCTACGATAGCATCGAAACGAAGGACTTCCCGAAATGGACACTCTTCATTCAGGTGATGCCGGAAAAAGAGGCCGCCAACTGTCCCTACCATCCCTTCGATCTCACCAAGGTCTGGTTCCACAAGGACTATCCGCTGATCGAAGTGGGCGTCATGGAGCTAAACCGGAATCCCGAGAACTATTTTGCCGAGGTCGAACAGGCGGCCTTCAACCCCGCCAACATTGTTCCCGGCATCGGATTTTCACCCGACAAGATGTTGCAGGGTCGCCTCTTTTCCTATGGTGACGCGCAGCGCTACCGGCTGGGCGTGAATCATCACCTCATTCCGGTCAATGCAGCCCGTTGCCCGTTCCACAGCTACCATCGCGACGGGGCCATGAGGGTGGATGGCAATCACGGCGGCACGCTGGGATACGAGCCGAACAGTTATGGTGAATGGCAACAGCAGCCCGATTTTGCCGAACCCCCTTTAAGCCTTGAAGGGGCGGCCGATCACTGGAATCATCGCGCGGACGAAGATTACTATTCTCAGCCCGGAAAGCTTTTCCGGCTCATGAGCCCGGAGCAGCAACAAGTGCTTTTCGCCAACACGGCGCGCGCCATGGGCGATGCACCGCGGGAGATCAAGCTCCGGCACATCGGTAACTGCACCAAAGCTGATCCGGCTTACGGGAAAGGCGTAGCCGACGCGCTGGGGATAACGGTATAATCCTTTCGTTCGATTAACAAGGCAGGGGGTACCGGCGATTTGGCCGGTACCCCCTGTTGATTTTTCATTTACGGAAGCAGATAGGACGGCAACGTTATTCGGTTTCTGGAAATTTCAGGATTTTCAAAATATTCGCCCGTTGCTGGATGCCCATTCGTAAAGCTGTAATAGAGACGCCCAGGCCCTACAGTTTTTCCCACACTTCTTTGCTGATTCTTGCTTGATGCAGTATCCTCAGAAGAAGTTCTTTGCCGATGTCGCCTTGATGAGGATTGGGGACCCGAATGGTGGTTTCTCCATCGATCATAAACTGGTGCTTACCCCCTGAATAGGGCCCTTCAAATCCACATTGCTTAAGATATTGAACCAGCTCTCTTCTTTTTACGGGTCCGAAGGGAGGCATCAGGCAACTTCCTTGATGCTGAGTTCAATGCAGTCTATTGCCGGTAGAGGAAGATTTTTGTGAATCCTAAATAAAACCCATTCTTCGAGGATCTCAAGTAGTTCCTGACGGCAATTTTCAAGGGTGTCCGCATTTGCATAAACGCCGTTACATTCTGGGATCTCACCGTAGTAGCTCCTATCATCTGGCAAAATTTCGTATTTTGCATGGCGGAGAGCCGCCTGAATATACTCAATCAACATTAAAAAAACCTCCTTCCGTGGGAAGTCTGTGTTCCCTGTGATCAGCAAAAAATCCTTGTTCCTAAGAGAGGCATTTAAACCACATAAATATATAAGAACAAAATTTCATTGCACATGTCAACACCAAAGAGGGCAAGGCTTCTTGCCACAGTCTGCCTCTAGCTTGTTTTTAGGAGCACCAAAGTTTGACCCTGTCCCCATAACCTTTTGGACCAACCGGCGGGTCGCCCTTGAAAATTCGGTTTTAAACCGTTCCTTTTCTTTCTCTGAAAATTCGTCAAAATCTACCAGCGCTTCCGTTCGCAGCAGGTTAAGATATTCAATGAGATTCCCTTCTATAAATTCAGTCGCTTTGGTGGTCCGAAGGTCCTTGTCGGCAGTGCATTGAAGGGAAAAATAACCTGCTGCAAGCGCTCAAGCCCACCCTGCCAGTGGGCGATTCTCGGATCTTTTCCATCGTCGATCCAGTGCGATATTTTCTTGGCTATGGGGTCCATCCGTATTCCTTAATAAGCCTTGACCGGTTCATGCGACCGGGCATTAAAATAGGATATTGGTTGTCAGCTAAGACAGCGTCGCACCAGGATAGCATAAAATGATGTAGAACGATTATTGAATCGTTGCAAATTTTGCAGCATCAGGCCGGATGCTTTTTTATCCATGCGACATAGCGGTCCATCCAGTTCTGAAGGAATTGTTTGGTGTCCGCGCCGATGTTGCCGGCCTCGTCGAACAAGCCATCCTTAACATGGATGAACGCTTCCGGTTGGCCAAGCGTGGGTACGTCCAGATACGCTAGGATATTGCGCAAATGCTGTTGTGCCATTGCCGTGCCGATGACGCCGACCGAAACACCCAAAACACCCGCCGACTTCCCCGCCCAGGCGTTTTGGCCATAAGGACGCGAAGCATGGTCAATCGCATTCTTGAGCACGCCCGGGATCGAGCGGTTGTATTCGGGTGTAACGAATAGCAGGCCCTGCGCGGACTTAATTTCGTTCTTCAGCCGTTTGACGGACTCTGCAGGGTTTGCGTCATCGTCCTGATCGTAAAGCGGCAGGTCACCGATTTGCACTTGTTTGAACGAAAACTCCGAAGGTGCCAATTTAACAACGGCGTTGGCCAGCTTGCGGTTAAACGAATCCTTGCGGAGGCTTCCGACGACTACGGCGATTTGGTATATGCTCATGATGATCTCCTTTACCGTTTTCAGTGCCTTAGAAAAAATTTTCTGCGTTTTTTTGCAGAAAATATTTTCGTGAAGGCACTTAGTTTTTCGAGCATCCGTCGGGTTTCTTCGGGCGACAGCGCCGCGAGGTCTTCCGGTAAATTTGAGGTTTTTCCCCTGATGCTCTCTTCTGCCCGTCTTCGCAATTTGGCAGGCTCTTCAGATTGAAATAGCCAGCCTGTATTCGATATGTCCCCTACCAGGGTTCGAACTCGCCTGTCAATTTTTCAATTGCCGCAGAGGTCAATTTTGGAGGGTCATTTCAGCCTTATTGCTGGTTCGTATAATACTGTATCGCCCAGTCCACACACAATGAAAATTCGGCCTTGATCATCGTTTCGGCCGATTTCCCACGGCAGGCAGGCCGCGCCAGGGTGTTTTTGGAAGAGCGGCCGGCTGTTTGAGCGACCGCGGTTTTCTTGCCTTATAGAACTCGGTCTGAAGAGAGGGGGCTTTATAGCAGGGAACGACAAATTTAGCATTAAAATATGTAGTTATGCCTATTGACGCAACCTGGTTTAAACGATAACGGATAAGTTCTTATTCTCCCGAAAAAAGAGGAGGGGAACCATGCCAAACGAGCTGGACCACATCATTCATCTGGCCAATGGCCAACTCAGCCCGGAATCAACCACCAGCCGAGAGGATGTCGCGCGGGTACTGCAACTGGCGGTCAACGCCCATCCGGCCTCCGGCTTGGCGATCCACTTTCACGGCGGCCTGGTCAGCGAAAATTCAGCTCGGCAAATTGCCCTGCGGCTGACACCCGTCTATGCGGATGCCGGGGCGTATCCGATGTTTCTGATTTGGGAATCGGGCCTGTTCGAATCGATCGGCAACAATCTCCACGACATCTCCCAGGAGAAGCTTTTTAAGGAGTTCGTCAAAAAGGCTGCCGAGTGGGTGCTCAAAAAAATCCCCGGCGGTTTGGGATTCAAGGGCGCCTCCGGGGGACTGGTCAACGAGCTCGAATTGCGCCGGCAGTTCGATGAGTGGTTCCGCGGCGCGCGGTCCACCCCGCCCGATGCCTTGAGTTTGCTGCCGGGGGCGAGTCAATCGACCCTGCGGACAACCTTGAAGGGAACCGCCCTCGATCAAGCCGCTCTTGAGTCGGAAATTCAGTTGAGTATCGAAAGTGATTACGATTTTCAGGATGCGGTTCAGGAAGTCTTTAACGGCCTGCATGCGGGCGGTCAGGCCCAGCCGGCCACCAAGGGTTCCATCGGATCCACCGCCTCGAGTACTTCGTTGATCAGCCCGACGGCAACCGATCAGCTCTTTGACCGCTCGCCGGCCACCACCAAGGGCTTTTCTTTATTCGGCTGGTTCAAGACGGCCAAGATGGTTACCGCCATTGTTGTGGCGGTGGTGAATCGTTATCGCAAGGGACGAGCCCATGGGCTTTACGTCACCGTGGTCGAAGAGGTGCTGCGCAGCCTGTATATTGACAAGGTCGGCACGGTGGTCTGGAACCAGATGAAGAAGGATACCGCCGACGCCTTTCTTCCCGGGGAAAATCACGGCGGCACCGCACTCCTGTCCGAGCTGCAAAAACTCGACCGGAATGGCATCGCCCTGCCGCGCATCACCCTGATCGGGCACAGCACCGGGGCCGTCTACATCTGCAATTTGCTGGAGGCGGCCGCCCTGATGCTTCCCCATGTCAAATTCGACGTGGTTTTTCTGGCGCCCGCCGTCACCTACGAAAAATTCGGTGCGACCATCGCCAACCATGCTCAGCGCATCGCTCATTTCCGCTCCTTCGGTATGACCGACGAATGGGAAGCGGATGATCAGCTGGTGCCGATCCTCTACCCGCGCTCACTGCTGTATTTCGTTTCCGGCTTGCTGGAGACAACGGTCGATGAACCCCTGGTCGGCATGGAGCGTTACCTGCGGGAGAAAGAGATCTTTACGGCCGAGGCGTTTCCCGCTATCGCCCGCAGCCACAAATTTTTCGGCGACTTTCCGGATAGCATGGTCTGGGCGCCCGATACCACCGGCGGGGGGACCGCGAGCTCGGCGGCAAAACATGGCGATTTCGACAACGATACGGCCACCCTGCAAAGCCTGCAATGGCTGTTAAAGGAAGGCTTTTGAGCCATGCCGCGCAATGATTATGCTATCCTGGTCGGCATCAGCCACTATCCCGCTCCGGGTTTTCCGCCGTTGCAGGGGCCACCGCGGGATGTTCAGCGATTTCACGACTGGCTGATCGACCCCCAGGGCGGGGATGTGAATCCAGCGCACATCACCACCCTCCTCTCCCCCGACCCGCCGCCACAAGTGCCCCCGGATCAGGCACCGCCCCAGTTCAGCGACTTCCAGGTCGCCTTTCAGCAGTTAATCACCGGAGGGGGCGGCAACATTCAGTACCACAGTGATAACCGGCTTTATCTCTTTTTTTCCGGTCACGGCTTTTGTGAAATCCGCAACCAGATGCCCCAGGCAGCCATTTACGCGGCCAATGCCAGTCGCCTGTTCCACTGGAATATCTCCGGTACCCTCTACGCCTTGTGGGTCAAGGACGTGGCGATCTTCGGTGAAATAGTGCTGGTGATGGATTGTTGCCGCGACGCGGAAGCGACGAAAATGCTAATGAATCCGCCGCTGCCTGCCATCGTAAACCCCGGCTCGGCGTCCAATGTCAAGTTGTTCTGCGTCTACGCGGCGCCCAAAGGCGGCAAGGCGCAGGAGCGGCCGATTCCCGAGCGCAACAACGAGGTTCACAGCCTGCTCACCCATGCCCTCCTGGAGGCTTTCAAGTACGCAGCTCCCGACGGAAACGGCAACATCACCGGTCAAATGATTAAGGGGTATGTCGAGGACATCTGGCCGACGATGTGTGGAGATATCCCCGCGGACAAACCGGAAATCTATATTCCCCCCTCAGGGGACATCGTCTTTTTTCGCCGGCCGCCGGCCCGGTTGCCGCAGAAAATTCGGGTAACCCCCTGGGGGGACGGCGACACGATCGAGATCTTCGATGGGCACAACCAGTTGTTCGCTACCCTCAAGCTGTCCGAGGCGGATCATGCAATGGCCGGCATCTGCTGGGCGAACCGGACCACCGAAACGGTGCCGGTTGTCGCCTCGGAGGTGACCCTTCCCCTGCCTGCCGGGCTCTACAGGGTAAAGCTGCAAGCAGGTGCCGAGGAGAGGCAGCAGCTTTTCCAGGCGGGAGGTCCGGATGTCCAACTATAAAGCCCCCGTAACCGTTGAGGTGGCCGACCGTGCCTCCTGGATAGAAATATTCGATGGCCGATTCCAGGTGGTGGCCCAGGGGTTCGGGCAAATTCAAACCGAACTGGCGCCAGGTCTCTATAAGGCACGCACTCAAGTGGGGGGGGCGGTGCGGGAAAAAATGTTCGCGGTCGACACCGGCCTCCCCCTGCCACCGGTGCGGCTCGACCCCGTCGCATTTCCCTCGCCCGCCCCCTTACAAAACACCACCACCAGTCACGAATACCACCAGCATGCCGTGGCCATGGCCACCGCTAATGCCGAACCGCCGATCAATCTGGGCTCGGGGTCATCCCTGCTCCTGAGCGTACGAGATCCGAGCCGGGCCCCTTTTGAACAGACGGATCATACTCGCGACGCCTATGCGCGCTCCTATGATGGCTTCAGCCTCTGTGCCCTCGACGGAAGCGAACTGATCAACTACGACCATGCGGCGAAGCGGGATGTCGGCTTCGGGTTTGCCATCCGCAATGCGCAACTCAATCCCGGCCATTACCTCCTTAAATACCAACCGGCAAAGCGCGAACAGGTGGTCTTGCCGATCGTTACCGTCATGGGGTGGGCCACCCAACTTTTTATCCACATCGAGGAGGGACCTTCGACCAGCGCCACCCGTCGCCCGGTGCTGCGGGAGGCGGCGGTGATGATGGTTCCCCTGGGCCAGCCGTTCCACCCGGGAGATCGCTATTTCCGCCTCACCGAGGTGGCCCGCCAGGCGTTGCAGCAAGGCCGCAACATCCTTGACCGGGAATTGATGAAGGATCTGCTCGAGAGCAAATTCGCCAATCCTGTCCTCGGACTGTTTGCCGCCCACCTTCTGCTGCTCGACGGGAAGCCGCGGCTGGAACTATTGCGAATCGTGGTGGACAACCTCGGCGGAATACTGGGGGGGGATTTCCCCGATGTAATAGCACTGCGGTGCCGTCTGCAACAGCTCGAACCGAGTGCGGGGATCTCTGGGCCGATCCAGGGCCCGATGGGGTTCCCGCCGCTGCTGCGGGCCAGTTGGGAGATTGTCGCCTCGCTGGCTGCAGCGAACGAGACGATTTTCCCCGCCGGCTCGGTGAGCCGGCAGGTCGCCGATCGCCTGGCCGACAATGGCATCTGGATGGCATGGCGACCGTCGCTGCCCCCGGTTGAGGCCTCCGTGGGGGGGGCCATGCTCTCCAACAACGAATTGCACGTGAAAAAATTTCGGGACCGTGAGCGCATTCTCGCCGTTTTTGATCAGGCAGACCAATTCGTTGACCTCAATGCCGGAAGCAATTTGCTGAACGCGGCCAAAACCTTGGCCAAACCCGTGATACGCGAAAAATTGCGGCAGTTCATCAAAACGATGGCCAATACGGACAGTGATCGTTTCGATCTGTTGCCCGAGTTTATCGAGCGTCTGGCAAAAAACTATTCCTGGGAAGACCTGGCCCGGAAACTGATTGAATTGGACGTCGACGGTGAGATCAGCAGCCAACTGTCCTCTGTACAAAAATTATTGATTCCGGCTTTGATGATGTTCCGGCAACAGCTCAGTTCCGGAGATACAGTCAATCCGGAGCTCTATGAGAAGTTGCTCGGCTCGCTGAGGGTGCCCCGCTCGGTGCTGATAGACAACCTTGGCGATCTGGCCCGGCTGGCGGCAGGGCTGGCGTTGCGTATGCACGATGAGAATACGGCCGAGGGCAATGTTGCGCCTCATCACCCCGGTTAAAATGATATCAAAGTGATTCAAGAAATCCGTTTTCATGACGGTCCCTGAGTGCATGCGCCTCCATCAACTGGCTCCGCCTCATTTCTCCCGATGTTGCTTCTATCAGATGTTTTACTTGCTGGGTTGCTTGCTGGGTTGCTTGCTGGGTTACTTGTTGGGTTACTTGCTCGGACTTGGCCTCGACTTGTACTGTTGTCCTTTCCAAGGTGAGGGGCCCTGCCAAGCGGACGCTTAACCGAACCCGGATGCCGATTTCGCAATCTCCGGTGCTGGCAATCCTTGCTCTTCAGCCTCCCGGAACATCCGGTTTGGGTACCGGTATCAGAAAAGCTAAGATTATCGGCGTCATGACTTTACAAAAACGAGCATTCTCTCTAAACTGGCGCCAAAGAGACTATGCCGGAACCGGTTGCCATCGCGTCATCGAAAAAGGGAAGAGAAAATCCGTATGTCTGATATGCTGGTTAAATTGTATGACCTTACTTGGGATTCCGGTTTTGTATCGGAGCAGGCGGAACTTGGAATCTGTATTCGAAAACCCATCGGCCCGGAAAAGCATGTCATTATCGACTGGGTGAAAGAACATTTTTCAGCCGGCTGGGCGAGCGAAACGGATGTGGCCATCTCCCGCGTGCCGGGCGCGTGCTTCATCGCGGTTCAATCGGAGCAACTGATCGGGTTTGCCTGCTATGATGCGACGGCATTGGGATTTTTTGGCCCCATCGGCGTTCAAGAGGCTTACAGGGGAAAGCGAACCGGCAACGCGCTTTTGCGGGCCTGTCTGCTGGATATGACGCTTAAAGGGTATGGATATGCCATTATCGGCCAGGCCGGGGCTGTTACCTTTTTTGAAAAAAGCGTCGGAGCCGTTGAAATAAAGGATTCGACACCGGGTATTTATCATTCTCTGCTGAGGAAGAAAAAGGAAGCGGGAGCATAAACGGTTATTATCCCCGTATGCGCTTATGAAATTTCACTGCGTTACGAATCGCGGATTAAACCGGCCAGCTGCGGGCGCTTACTCACCGGGGTTGGATTATCGATTCTTGACAACGCATTGAAATAATGTTCATGGTGATCAAATCTAAATTTAATCAATTACCATTGAATAAATTTAGTCACTATCCATCATCGACACGCGTCGAAATCGAGGAGTGCCATGGCCATGGATATTAGCTTTCTTCCGCACAATACCCACCTTGAAAACGCCGGGGCATTTGAAACGCTGGATCCCCATTTGAAGCGCTTGAACCGGCAACCGTTGAGATACCGTTCACCGCTGCTGCGCCGGCTTCCGGATAACCAGCCGGGAATCTTTACGCTGGGGGGAGGCCGGCAGGTTGGTAAAACAACCCTGGTAAAACAATGGATGGCGGAACTGCTCCAAAATGGGAACACGCCGGAAAACATCCTCTATTTGACCGGAGAGCTGATCGACGATCAGCATTCCCTCGTCCGGCTGGTCATGGATGCCTTGAATGAAATGTCGAATCCGGGTTTCAAATACCTCGTTATTGATGAGGTAAGCTATATTCGGGAATGGGATAAGGGTATCAAATATCTTGCGGATGCGGGTATGATCGAGGATACCGCTCTTCTTCTAACCGGATCCGATCTGGTGATCATCAAGGAAGCCCGCATGCGCTTTCCGGGAAGACGGGGGATATCCGATATTGTTGATTTTCATTTATTTCCCCTGAGTTTTGCCGAGACCGTACGGTTAAAAAAACGGTTTTCCGAGGACGAGATGGAACATCTTACAGATTCTGAAATCGAATCGGACCCTTCTCTTCTCGACCGGTTATTTGAGGCGTTCGACCGCTATCTCCTGCATGGCGGATTCCTGACCGCAATCAACGATATGGAAAAGTATGATCGTGTCATGCCTGCAACATTATCAACCTATAGCGATTGGATCAGGGGGGATGTTTTAAAGAGAGGGAAACAAGAACATTATTTGCACGAAATCCTGGAGGCCGTGATAAAACGGTACGGCAGCCAGATAACATGGAACGTACTTGCACAGGATCTTTCGATCGATCATCCTAAAACCGTGTCGGATTACATCGATCTGCTTTCTTCCATGGATGCGGTGTTTGTTCAGGCCGCCCTGATAGAGGACAAACTCGTCGCCGCTCCTAAAAAGGCCCGTAAGGTGATGTTTACCGATCCATTCGTGTTTCATGCGGTCAAAAGCTGGCTCAGGCCGGATCGAGATCCCTACCATCACCAGATGATCCCAACGCTGGATGATCCGGGCGCGGCCGCAAAGCTGGTTGAAGCCTGTGCGGTAATACATCACAATCGTCATTTCCCGACCTATTACATCAAGGCAGAGGGGGAGGTCGATATCGCGTATGTTGCTCAGGGCCGTTTTTGGCCCGTGGAAGTAAAGTGGACCCATCAGATCAGGCCAAAGGACTTGAAGCAGCTCGCCAAGTACCCGAATGGCCGGATTTTGGGAAAATCCCGACAGTATGGAAAAATTCAGGGGATTCCCATTGAGCCGCTGCCACTGGCGCTTTTTCGTTTATGAGTCAGCGTGCGGATTAATTTTTCAGGGAAAGCTGGTCCGCTGGCCAGTTCATGGCCGCCAAAAAATGGCCAAGAAGCCTACGCTCCGGGCCGAAATTCGAAAGGGAATCCGGAGCAAGTTATCTCCTTCTCTTTTGTTCTATTTGAGGACGTCAAATAAGTTGTTGAAATCATCCGTCCATAAATCGAGTCCCGCTATCTCGTCGATGGGCGTTGTGCCGGCGGCGATATTTTCCCTGGCCAGAAGCGCCTTATTGCGCGATACCAGCACCCAATCGCTCCGATAGAGGTGAGAGTCTTCGGCCTCGTCGTAAACCCGGACGGCCTCCATGCCGAAATGCGTCGCCAGGGCGCGCACGACCGGGGCCAGTTTCAAAAACCGGTTGGTCACGTGGAAGGCGAGAACCCCATCGGTTTTCAAATGACGCAAATAGATTTCCATTGCCTCCCGGGTCAACAGATGGACGGGGATGGAATCCCCGGAAAATGCGTCCACCGCCAGGAGGTCAAAGGACTGGACCGCTTCCCGTTCGAGAGAGAGGCGGGCATCTCCAAGAACTATGTCGTTTTTGCCTTCCCCATCGGTTAGAAACGTGAACTCCCGCTGGGCGAGATCAACAACTTGGGGATTGATTTCGTAAAAACGGAAATAGTCACCCGGCCGGCCATAGACGGCAAGCGTAGCGGTTCCCATTCCGATGACGCCGACACGGATCGGATGATCATACAGGTTCAAAATGGCTTTCCCGACGCCGCTGGTAGCACCGTAATAGGTGGTCGCTTCCTTGCGTTTGGCGGGATCGAGAAACTGCTCGCCGTGAAGAATTGCGCCATGTTTCAGTTGGCGGACCCGCTTTCCCTCTTCTTGACTTCCTCTGTCACGGGTACGAAGGGCTCCGTAAAAATTGCGCGTGACAACCCGCGTATTGGAAAATTCATCCGAGATCTGAATGTATAGAAAAAAACCGCAAAGGAGACTCATGATCACAGCCCCGCAGGCTATTTTCCGGTTTTGCGGATAAAAAATAAATGCGGCCAATAATGCGGTCAGAACGAATCCGATGCCCAGTTCATAGAGAGCGGGCAAAATCCGGGGTGCCACGAGTCCCACCAGCATTCCTCCGAGGGCGCCTCCCAGCGAGAGCATCAGATAAAATCGTGTTAAATATCGGGTACCGGGTTTTCTGCCGGCCAACTCACCGTGAAGGAACATGCAAATCAGGAAAAGCCCCGCCATGTAAAGGGGGATGGCGATCTTGATGGCGAGTGTAACGGAATAGGTTTGCAGCCCCCAGGCGCAGATTCCCAGAATAAGGGTCACCGGTATCAGGTAAAGGTTGCGCCGGTACCAGCCCTCTCTTTCGAAGCAGAAAACGAAAGTGAGCAGGTAGATAGTCAGCGGAAGTATCCAGAGGAAAGGGATGGAGGCGACATTCTGGGTAATGTGGTTCGAAATAGCCAGCAGCATCCAGGATCCCATCCCCGACAGGGACAGCCATAATATCATCTCGGACGCAGTGGGCGCTGCTTCCCCCTCGTCCGCGGGACTTACGCAACGAATGGTGTGTTTTCCCTCGTGCCGGTAATTCCAGACGAATAGCAGCGCCGTCCCCGAGCAGAGAAAAACAAATACGCCGAATACGGCCGACCACGCCCTGCTTTGCCAAAGCGTCAACGCATGCGGCTCGATGAGAAAGGGATAACAGACCAGGGCCAGCAGCGAGGCCAGATTGGAGAGGGAAAAAAGCCGGTAAACCGTTTTGCTGTGCATAATGCTGGCACACCAGGACTGAACGAGAGGTCCGGTGGTGGAGAGAAGGAAATAAGGCAGGCCAACGGTCGAGAGCAACAGACCCAGAATCCGCCAGGTGGGGTCCTCGTTTCCGTTCGGTTTCCATGATGAATCCGCAACGATGGGCAGGGTAATAAGCGCGGTCACCAGCAGCAGAATATGAAGCAATGCCTGGGCGCGAGGGGCCAGATTGCGGGAAATCCAATCCGAATAGGTGTATCCCGCCAGTAAAACCCCCTGGAAAAATACCAGACAGATGGTCCACACCATGGACGTTCCGCCGAACCAGGGTAAAATCTGTTTTGCGATAATCGGTTGAACGAGAAAGAGGAGAAAGGCACTGGAAAAAATGGTTCCGGCAAAGATCGTCATGAAAAACTCCTGAATTGTTATCCATATAGGGGGGCCGGCGTGCATTCCGGCGGCGTTTTCCGCTCCCCCTTAAAGCGTTTCCCCTTATAGTCAAAGCGGTTGATGTTTTAAAGCGTTAATTTCCATTTTATTTGTGCCGGCCACGCTTTTTATCCGAACGGGATTTGATTTCCTCCCCCGCCTGTGTCAACCAAAGCAAGGTGTCGACATAGGAGACGAACCGGTTCAGATAGTCGGGGGATAACTGGCGCATGATGGAAAGGGAATGTGTCACGAGCATCTGGGGGTTGAGGGGACCGGCAATCTCCGGGCGATCCTTGATGGCACGGGTGACCAGCCGGTCCGAATTGAGCTTTGCCCAGGATTTTTTCCAAAAATGAAATGGGGAGGGGGCCGCTTTGTCCCGGCATGGTGGCGTGTCTTCATGCACAAAAGCGGTGTCAACTGACTGAAGCACCTCCGCCTCCTGACGCCGCAGCAGATCATCGAAAGAAAACGAGGTTTTTTCCTTTTCCGAAACGGCCGAACCGCTATTGATCCGATCCGTCAATGCGCCCAAAGTGCTCTGATGCGGGCGGCGGTATCGTTCAGCCAGCACCCGGATGCCGTTGAAATTTCCTTCCGCAAAAAGCCGCTGGAGCCGCTGCGTCGCATCGGGATATTCCGATACGGCACGCGCCATCATCGTCGCGGCTTTTGCCCGCTCGCCTTCAAAGCGATTCCGGTAGTCCTCAATAGCGTCAAGGGCGATCTTCTCTATTCGGCTTCTGACCGCGTCCTGCTTCTCCCCGGCTTTTCGCGCCAATGAAGTAATATATTGCCATCGGGCGGGATCGAATCCGCCGGCGCCGCTTTCCCCCAGCGCGGCAAGAAGATCCGGAAGCGTGCTCCGTTTGTCAATCACGGCGCGCCTCATGGCCCCTCGGAACCGGGGCGATCTCCACGCGACGGTTCCGGGATCGGCCCTCTTCGTCCCGGTTTTCGACCACGGGCCGATGTTCACCAAACGCGGCCGCAAAAACAAGGGTTGGCGGCATGCCCTCTTCAATCAGCCCCCGCGTAACCGTCAGGGCGCGCTGGGCCGATAGCTCCCAGTTATCGTCAAACCGGTGATTGCCTTGGAGAATGGGTAAATTGTCGGTAAACCCGCTGATCATCAACAGGTCATCCCGTTCGTCGAGATAAACACGCAAGGGGGCAACCAGTGTTCGCAACAGCTCCCGCCCCTCCGGTTGCAACTCGGCGGAATTCAACTGAAACAAAACGTTGCCGCTGATTCCGATACGGCCGTCTTGCAGGGTGATCCTTCCCTGTGCCAGCGGATCCGCCAAGGCATTTTCCAGAGCGATCCGGCGCTGCTCCTCCGCCTTTCGTTTTTGGGTCTCTTCTTTCAGCGACCTGGAAAGGTCCACCTGAAACACCAGTGTCCATACCAGAAGGAGGACGAGTACTCCCGCAAGTCCCGTCATCAGGTCTCCGAAGATCGCCCAAACGGGCGGCGTATCGGCAATTTCCGCTTCTAATTCTTCCATTCGCTCATTTCGGGATGGGGGCTGTTTTTGGGGCGAAGCTGTTGCAGTTCTTCAAAGATTTCCTTCTGCGACAACAGGCAGTGATCGACAATTTCGCGTGCTTGAGCGATGTAATATTCCAGTTGCTCATTGTTTCTGGCCGCAGTTTTATCCAATGACGCCTCAATACGGCCGAGATTTTCAATGAGTGTATTGTTGGCGGTGACGAACACCTGGACGGCGGTGCCGAACGCTTCGCCGAGGCTTGCTATTTCCACGGCGCTGACGGCGAAATTCTCCATCATACCGGAAACATGAGATGCCTCGGTTCCCACATGTTTGGCAAACCGGTGGCCAATGTCCTTCAGCATCTCCGCGGACGAGCCGACCAGATCTTCGATCGCTTCATGCTGCCGCCCTGAGGTGGAAGCGATGGTGCGGGTCAGTGCATCTATTTGCGTGAGGATTCCCTGGTGCTCTTCCAGAAGGCGATGGTCACGTTCAACATTTCCGGCGGCTTCCTCGCGCAATCGGCGAATGACTTCCGCCGCTGCGAGCGGAACTTCGGCGGCGGTTTGAATCAACCGGCTCATCGGAACCTCAATCTCTTTGCCAAGCTGTACCAGGCGGGTCGACAACGTGGATTCCAGCGCTGTCAATCGCGCTGCCGCAGCCTCGCCACGGCGGTTTTCATCCTCCCTCAGGGCGCCAAGCGCCGCTCTCAGCGTCGCCGTAAGCGTGTTCATGCGCTCACCGTGCTGATCGAGCCAGGCCGTTTCCGTATCCATTCGGGTTTGGATCAGGTTGCCGGATGAGTTCAGGAGGTTCGCGACCTCCTGATGCATTCGGGTCGCCGCGGTCCCGACGCCGGCGGTGAGTTCCCGCACCGTTTCCGTCAGCATGCCCGCAAGCTGCCCTGTCAATGCCGCGTTTGATTTCGCGTGCGCTTCAACACCGGCCTGCCATGACCGGTTGACCTCTGCTGAAGCCGTAACAAACATTCCGGAAAGCGCCTCGATGTTTTCCCGGGCGGTGCGGGTCAACAGGGCGTGAACGTTTTGCGTCTCAGCCGTTATGCCCGTCATGGCCTCTTGAAGAATCGGGCGGATGTGTTCGCCGGCCAGGCGAACGCTTTCAAAGAGGTTCTCCTTATGCGATTGGTCCACCGAAGCGGCTAACTCGGCATAAAGGGTTTTCGCCGAAGCGTGAAAATGATCCTGATTGTCGAGTAACCGATCTCCGACCCGGTCCAGCTTCTCCGCCATGGCGGTCATTTTATCGATCATTTCCGGAAGCGCCCGGGTCTGCATCTGAATGGCCCGAAAGGTTTCCTGCCGATTGCGGGAGAAGGAAAATGCCTGGAAAACCGTTGCCGTTTTGCTGTCCAGGAGCCGGCTCGCCTGAATCCGATCCCGCCGGCTGAGGGTGGACATGAGCCCCAGCATGGCGGAGGTTGCAACACCCGCGACGCTGGTGCCGAATGCCAGACCGAGTCCTCGAATGGGAGCGGCAAGTCCTTCCCGAATCGCCTGAATTTCCGTGGCGCCTTCAAGGGCAATGACCGCACCTCTCAAGGTTTCGACCATGCCGATAAACGTTCCCAGCAATCCCAGCATGACGAGAAGACCGATCAGATACGGCGTCACGATAGGGGCCGGCAAACCGACCCGCTCCCCTTCGATCCGAAACCGAACCGGACTTCGAAGGGACGTATCGAGTCGATCGAGCCAGTCGTCAAGAATCGCGACTTTCTCCCCCGTGTCGGAGAGTGCTTGCAGCAGCGTCGATGTCGCCCGCCGGAATTGAAAGAGCTCAACGGCACCGATGCTGTAAACGCACCCGGTAATGAGAGTGACGGCAAGTGCCTGAGGACTTGCATGGGCCATCACGGAACTGATCCAGCCAACCGCAATGCCGCCCAGCAACAGTGCGGCCCAAAAAATGAGTTTATTCACGATTCAGGCCCCTTCTTCTCTTCATCCCACGAACTATCGGCGGCGGTTGTTTCCGGGGGAAGCGAATCGATCATTCCTAAAACCGGCTGCAACCGGACATCGAGTTCCGCGAGCAATAGCTCTCGCATTTCTCCGCAAAACGTCCAGATCCAGCCGCCGGGCAATATCCATTCCGCCAGATCCGATGCCGTCGGTTCTTTCGGAAGATCCCGGCGATGGGTATCGAACCCGCTCGCAAAACGTCGCTCCAGCTGCTTTGGAATCACGGCGAAAAGATCCCGGACGGAACCGGAGAGCACTTTGGCGAGACACGAATCCAACTTCTCGAGCCGGGCCAATTCAGGTGATAGAAAGGAAATTCGGGTTCCGACAAGCGACCGGAGCTGCTGAATGCGGGTCTCCATCTCTATTTGGCGGGTCACGTAAAATTTACGGTACGGCTCAAACGCCGATGCGTGGGTTTGGGCGCTTCCGGAACGTCTGGCCGCGTAAACGCCGGTGAACAGAAAATGGGCATGAAGTCCATCCGGTGTGGGAAGCTTTTCCTTAATATGCCCCGAATGGGGAACAAAACTCATGGCGATGGTGGTCACCAGTGATTTGCGCGTACTCAGAAACGTTTCCCGGACGGCTTTGGCGGTGTCAGCCGTTGCGAGTCCGTCCGGTTTGAACACCATCGCCGGCAGTTCGGCATGGACCCTCGAAAGGGAAATCGAATCCTGCAATCCCACCAGTTGCCCAAACCGGTCCACAAAACGGTACCCGGAACCATCGGCACCGGCCGGGGTGAAGCCGGACAAGAGGTGGACAAGTCTCGATCCGTAAAAGGAGGGAGATGCGGGGGCGCCCATCGGATGTGGTCGTATGTGTCCTGGAAGTGAATTCATTTCCCGATCAACTCTTTTCAGCTTTTCGTTGAAATTAAGGGATGTTACACAATATGTGCATATTCAGCTCAATTCCCATACAAGATGTTGTGGCCATTTACCATAACGCTCCCGCCATTTCAATAATTTTAAGCAATAAACTGGTTCATGAAGTTGCAGGCGGTAGTCGTGTTTTTGCGGCTGAAAGCGGTTGACAACGGGCTGTGACGCAAGTAATTTGATAAATCATTTTTAAATTAGGATGGTTATGCTTGAAGCGCCCGGTTTCTCGTTTTGAAATTCATGACGGGACAGGCAGATGCACGGGTTGAGGCGGGTGTTGCGGTTGCACTTGACAATGATGGATGATAAATGAACTAAGATATCATATGGATATGGTTTGAACGATATGGAGAATCCGGAATTTAAGTTGCCGAAGTGCGGTTTCCGGCCCAATAATCCCTCATTACCGGCACTGGTGGCTGGATGAACAAAAAAGATATGAGCGAACGCGACATCTGCACGAAGTTCATCACACCGGCCATTATGCGGGCCGGATGGGATGTGCTGACACAGATACGCGAAGAGGTCGGTTTCACGAAGGGCCGTATTATCGTTCGGGGTAAACTTGTCACCCGCGGCCGGGCCAAACGTGCTGACTACATTCTCTACTACAAGCCAAATATCCCCATTGCCATCATTGAAGCGAAAGATAACCACCATGGGCTCGGAGACGGCATGCAACAGGGATTATCGTATGCCGAGACGCTTGATATTCCCTTTGTTTTCTCATCGAACGGCGACGCCTTTCTTTTTCACGACCGAACCGGTCAGAGCGGTCAGCTGGAAACCGAGTTGGCTTTGAATGCGTTTCCCAAACCGGAAGATCTCTGGGCAAATTACCGTGCATGGAAAAAACTGGCTCCCGAACAAGAAGCCATTGTTCTCCAGAACTACTTTAATGACGGCAGCGGCAAGGAACCGCGTTACTATCAGTGCATCGCCGTCAACAAGACGATCGAGGCCATCGCAAAGGGCCGGGATCGCATCCTCCTGGTTATGGCCACCGGCACCGGCAAGACTTATACCGCTTTTCAGATCATCTGGCGTTTGTGGAAGGCCGGGCGAAAAAAGCGAATCCTCTTTCTCGCGGACCGCAATATACTCGTTGACCAAACGATGGTGAACGATTTTCGCCCTTTCGGCACGGCCATGGCAAAACTTAGCACCCATGCCAAAACCATCGAGCGCGAAGATGGCACGGAAGTCGAACTTACGACCGCCGTCAGCAGAAAGCACCGCCGGATCGACACCTCTTATGAAATTTATCTGGCGCTCTATCAGGCCATTACCGGGCCGGAGGAAAGCCAGAAAATTTTCCGCGAACTTTCCCCGAATTTTTTCGATCTGATCGTGATCGACGAGTGTCACCGCGGCAGCGCCGTCGAAGATTCGGCCTGGCGGGAAATCCTCGATTATTTTTCCTCCGCCACCCAGATCGGACTTACCGCCACCCCCAAAGAAACGGAGTATGTCTCTAACAGCCACTATTTCGGTTCCCCCATTTACACCTATTCACTGAAGGAAGGTATCCGTGACGGATTTCTCGCGCCCTACAAGGTCGTGAAAGTGCATCTCGATGTGGATGTGGTAGGATACCGGCCGGTTCAGGGGCAAACCGACAAATACGGACACGAAATCAGGGATCGCAATTACAACCAGAACGATTTTGACCGGAAGCTGGTCATTGATGAGCGCACCCTATGCGTTGCCAAAAAAGTGACCGAGTTCCTCGTTGAAAGCGGGGATCGATTCCAGAAAACCATTGTTTTCTGCGTGGACACAGAACATGCCGCCCGCATGCGGCAGGCCTTGATCAACGAGAACAAGGATCTGGCTGGGCAAAATGAGCGTTACATCATGCGGATTACCGGCGACGATGCCGAAGGGTGCGACCAGATCGGCAACTTCATCGACCCGGAAGCAAGGTATCCCGTGATTGTTACCACCTCACGTCTGTTATCGACCGGTGTCGATGCCCAAACCTGCCGTTTGATTGTCCTGGAGCGCGAGGTTGGTTCGATGACCGAGTTCAAGCAAATCGTGGGCCGTGGCACCCGCGTTCATGAAGACACGAAGAAATATTACTTCACTCTGATTGACTTTCGGAGAGCGACCCATCACTTCGCGGACCCCGATTTCGACGGCGAGCCGGTGCAGATTTATGAGCCGGCTGAAACCGACCCTATTCTCCCTCCGGACGAGGTGCTTCCCCGAAACGATGGTGAGGACCCCATCCCGCCCGAACCCGGGATGGACGGGGAGATCATTGCCGGACTCGAGCCCCCGGATATCGGTATACTATCTGAAGACGATAAGCCCCGGAAATACTATATCGATGGTCCCAAGGTGAGCGTTATCGCGCAGCGCATCGAATACCTTGATGAAAACGGTAAGCTGGTCACCGAAAGCCTTCGCGACTACTCGAAGAAAGCGATACGGAAGCATTTTGCCGGCCTGGATAATTTTTTACAGCGCTGGAACGGCGCTGAACGGAAGCAGGCCATCATTGAAGAACTGGCGGCAGAGGGACTCCTTCTCGATCCGCTGGCCGAGGAGGTGGGAAGGGAACTTGATCCCTTTGACCTTATCTGTTTTGTCGCCTTTGATCAGCCGCCGCTCACCCGCAAGGAGCGCGCGGAAAAAGTTCGAAAGCGCAATGTTTTCTCGAAATACGGGGAAAAAGCGCGGGCGGTGCTCGATGCGCTTCTCCGGAAGTATCAGGACGAAGGGGTGACCCATCTCAATGATCTTTCGATTCTTAAGGTGATCCCGTTTACGGAAATGGGTACACTGAAACAACTGGTCGATCAGTTCGGTGGACGGCCCGGCTTCGAAAGGGCCGTCCGTGAACTCCAATCGGCGCTTTATGCAGAGGTAGCGTGATTTTCCATGTCTGTTCGAACCACGGTTAAATCCATTCAAGATATCATGCGCCAGGACGTCGGGGTCGATGGGGACGCCCAGCGCATCTCCCAGCTCTGCTGGATGTTTTTTCTGAAGATCATCGACGACCAGGATCAGGAACTGGAGCTGCTCGACGATACCTACCGCTCGCCCATTCCGGAGCCTCTCCGGTGGCGGGCCTGGGCGGCGGACCCCGAGGGCATGACCGGGGAAGCGTTGATGAGTTTCGTCAACGGTCAGCTTTTTCCGGCTCTAAAGGAGTTACCCGCTACAGCAAAGGACGGCCGCCGCCGCGTCGTTCATGACGTCTTCGAGGACGCCTACAACTATATGAAGTCCGGTCAGCTCATGCGCCAGGTGTTAAATAAGATCACCGCCATCGATTTTAACAACCTGGCCGAACGACAGCACTTCGGCGACATTTACGAGCAGATATTGAACGATCTTCAGAGCGCCGGAAATGCGGGGGAATACTATACGCCCCGGGCCGTCACCGCCTTCATGGCCGATCGCATCGATCCGAAGCCAGGAGAAATCCTTTTTGACCCGGCCTGCGGAACCGGCGGCTTTCTCACCTGCGCCATCCGGCACATGCGCGAGCGCTACGTGAAGACCCCCGATGATGAAAGGCGAATGCAACAGGGTCTTCGTGCCACCGAAAAAAAGCAGTTGCCGCACATGCTTTGCGTCACCAATCTCTTGCTTCACGGCATTGACGATCCCTCCTTTGTGCGGCACGACAACACCCTTGCCCGGCCCTATATCAGCTACACCCGGGCCGACCGGGTCGACATCGTTCTCACCAATCCGCCCTTTGGCGGGCGAGAGGAGGACGGTATCGAGAGCAACTTCCCAAAGCACTTTCAGACCCGCGAGACCGCCGATCTCTTTCTGGCTCTTATCGTGCGCCTGCTCAAAAAAAACGGGCGCGCAGCCATGGTTCTCCCGGACGGCTCCCTTTTCGGCGAAGGGGTCAAGACCCGCTTGAAAGAGCATTTATTGGCCGAGTGCAACCTTCACACAATCGTCCGGCTTCCCAACAGTGTCTTTAAACCCTACGCGTCCATCGGCACGAATCTTCTCTTTTTCGAGAAAGGCGCACCGACAGAGGAGATATGGTTTTACGAGCACCGCGTTCCCGAGGGACAAAAGGCCTATTCCATGACCCGGCCAATCCGCTTTGAGCATTTTAGATCCTGCCTGGAGTGGCGGGATAACCGAGAAAAGACGAATGTTGCCTGGAAGGTCGGGCTCGATCAGGTCAAGGAGCGGGGGTACAATCTCGATTTCAAGAATCCCCATGTGGACGCGGAAAATCACGGTGACCCGGAAGAGCTTTTGGCAAAGCTGATGGAAAGTGAAATCGAAACGGCAAAGCTGCGCGACCGGATCTGAGTATGATGTATTATTGCGGCATGTTGAATTAAGTTAGCCCGGTCAATAAAGGTCATTGGGTAATCATTAGTTGGTAGCGGTCTATATCGCAAGAAGACAGTTGAAAAAAGGAAACTGTAAGAATAGGAATCTAAGTCATGAAAATAGAATCCATACGGTTAAAAAATTTCAAGGCGTTCCGGGATGCCGAGATTGTCGACATTCCCAATTTTTGTGTTTTTATTGGAGCGAACGGTTCCGGAAAGAGCACGATTTTTAGCGTCTTTGGCTTTCTTCGTGATGCGCTTACCGCCAATGTGAATACGGCCCTCATGAAGTTAGGGGGTAGCCGTGGCTTTAAAGAGGTTCTTAGCCGAAATTCAGAGGGGCCTATCGAGATTGAAATGAAATTTCGTGAGCGGCCCGATCGCCCCCTGACGACCTATTTTTTGCAGATCGGCGAAGAACGGGGAAAGGCCTTCGTGGCGCGCGAGATATTGAAATACCGTCGCGGCAGCGGGGGGCAACCGTGGCACTTTTTGGATTTCAGCCGTGGCAGAGGCATAGCAGTTACCAATGAACTGGACTCAGTATCCGATGTTAAGGATCTGCAACGGGAAGAGCAAACATTAAAATCACCGGACATCCTTGCAGTAAAAGGGCTGGCGCAGTTTGAGCGGTTTCCGGCGGTCATGGCGCTGGGGAACCTTATCGAAAACTGGCATGTGTCTGATTTTCATATCAGCAAGGCCCGGCCCGAGCAGGAAGCCGGTTATGCTGAACACTTATCCCGTGAAGGCGAGAACTTATCCTTGGTGATTCAGTATCTTCATTCCGAGCATGATGACGTTTTTAGAAAAATACTTGATTCGCTGAAGATGCGGGTGCCCGGCATCACCCGTATCGATTCGAAGACGACCGAAGAGGGAAAGGTTCTCCTGAAGTTCCAGGATGGCGCATTTGAAGATCCCTTCCTCGCCCGATATGTGTCTGACGGCACCATTAAGATGCTCGCCTATTTAACGCTTCTCTACGATCCGAATCCCCATCCGCTGCTTTGCGTGGAAGAACCTGAAAACCAACTTTACCCGAGATTGTTGTGGGAACTGGCAGAGGAGTTCCGTGATTATGCAAACCGTGGTGGCCAGGTTTTTGTTTCCACACATTCGCCGGATTTTTTAAATGCTGCGAATGTGGAAGAGGTCTTTTTGCTGGTGAAAAAGGATGGGTATACACAGATTCGAAGAGCCAGCGATGATGAACAAATTGTGGCTTTCATGAAGGAAGGCGACCAGATGGGATATCTTTGGAAGCAGGGATTTTTCCCGGAGGTCGATCCCAAATGAAGACGCTCGTTTTCTTTCTGGAGGAGCCTTCCGCGGAGGAGATGCTGAAAGGGGTGATTCCCAGAATACTCCCGGACGGAATTTTATCTGAATATAAGGTGTTTGAGGGCAAGCAGGACATGGAGAAACGGATGCCGAAAATTCTCCGCGCATGGCGAAAACCGGACTGCCTGTTTATAGTAATGCGGGATCAAGACTCAGGGGATTGCGACAAAGTAAAGTCAAAACTGATGGAGCTATGCCGCGAAGCCGGCCGGGAGGGGGTTCTTGTTCGAGTGGCTTGCCGGGAATTGGAATGTTTTTACCTTGGAGATCTTGCGGCGGTTGAAAAAGGGCTTGGGCTTTCTGGCTTGGCGGTAAAACAGCAGGGTCGCAAATTCAGAGACCCAGACCATATGTTGGGAAATCCATCGGAAGAGTTAATAAAACTAACCGAAAATACATATCAAAAGATCGCCGGTTCACGTGCAATTGGACCTTATTTAAGCCTGACGCAAAACCGCTCCACCAGCTTCAAAAATCTGCTATCAGGGGTCCGAAAACTCATGGCGGAATCATAATAATAACATTCAAGATCATGGCAATTAGCCTAAAAGGGTGACGCAATCAAGAAGATACCTCCTGATCTATGCGCTGGCGGATGCCGCGCTGGTCGTCAGTTCGGATTACAAAAAGGGCGGTACCTGGACCGGTGCGGCCGAACAACTCGATAAGCTGCGACTCGTGCCTGTCTATGTTCGCTCGAATGGGGAAACGGGCAAGGGCTTGGATGGCCTCCGCCATAAGGGCGCCTTGCTCTGGCCGAATCCGGAGACACCGGGAGCATTGGCGGAGATGCTATTGACGGAGATACTATTGACGGAGGTGAGTTCAAAAAAGCCCGCTTCCCTTCAAAAAGAACTTCTTTTTTCGATTCACGAGGATTCCACGTCATATGAAATTCCGCGGAAATTATCCCCGGTCAATGGCGCTTTCCCGCCGCTGACTGTCGAATTGCCCCCGGCGCCGGCCGAACAACTGTTCGCCAAAGTGCCGGAGCTGATAGGGGAGATGAAAACGCCCAGGACTGAAGCCGAGGTGGCTGCTGATTTGCGGATTTCGAAAAGCCAGGCAAAAGAGTGGCTTCACCGGCTGGTTAAGGAAGGAGTGCTTGAAAAGCTTAGCAGGCCTGTGAGATATAAGATAAAGTCACAGCGTTCCTTGTTGGAATAGGGTGTGGTGAAGCCCAAGGATGTCTTGCCCCAGGAGAAAATAAATGAATATGATGAATGACAGCTTTCCATTGAACTATTCGAGTACTCCCCAAGCGAATGAAAATCAGTCCTGGCTATGGCAAAAATGGGGGGAGGAATGTGTGAAAAACCTGATCAAACACGGCTTTGACGCCCATTTGACGCCGGACGTCTCGGCAGCCAGAGACCTGATTCTGACCCTGACGGCGGGCTATGATACGTTCGGCGTCGGCGGTTCGGCCACGGTGCGGTCCATTGGGGTTCTTGAGGAATTGAAGCGTCGCGGCAAAACCCTTTATGACCATTGGCAACCGGGGATCGACAAGGCGCGGGATCTCGAAATCCGTCTGCTGGCGGGCCGTTGCGATTGTTTTTTTTGCAGCGCCAACGCCATTGCCATGACCGGCGAGATCGTCAATGTGGACGGCGCCGGCAACCGGACGAATGCCATGTGTTTCGGTACCCGGAAAGTGGTGATCGTTGCCGGGATGAATAAGGTGACAGACGATCTTCCTTCAGCCCTTCGCAGGACCCGGGAGGTCGCCGGTCCCATGCGCGCGAAAAGTCTGAACATGAAGACCCCCTGTGCCGAAACCGGTATTTGTTCCGATTGCAACAGCCCGCAACGCATCTGCCGCATCACCGCCATTTTGCACCGTCGGCCGATACTGACCGACATATCGGTGGTGCTGGTGAACGCGGCGTTGGGATTCTGATTTTTCGTTACGGTTACAGGGGATCCGGGGTAAGTCAGCGCCTTTTTTTGGCCCGGTTTGTCGCCGGAGCCTTCAGGGGATCATCCGGCCAGTGGTGTCGGGGGTACCGTCCCATGAGATCCTTTTTGACCTCATGATAGGCATGGGCCCAGAAGCTTTTTAAATCGCGGGTGACCTGAACCGGCCGCCCGGCCGGTGACAGAAGATGAAGGAGAAGAGGAGTTTGCCCGGCCGCGATGGTGGGGGTTTCCGTTGCCCCAAACATCTCCTGGAGTCTCACGGCGAGGATGGGCACGTTACCCGCGGTGTAGTCGATCGGAATCCGCGAGCCACTGGGGACCGTGGCATGGGTGGGCGCAAGCCGCTCAAGCTCCTGCTGCTCTTTCCAGGTGAGAAACGATAGGAGCGCACTTGAAAGATCGACGCGACGCAGCTGGTCGGCCCGCGTGATGCCCGAAAGATAGGGAAGGAGCCATTCTTCGAGCGAATTTTCAAGGGCGTCATCCGACACATCCGGCCAGTGACTATTCGCACCCGTCAAATCCCGCAGGAGCAGCACCCGGGCCTGCCAGGTACGAAGAAGCTTAGTCCATGGCAGCAGATCGAGTCCTTTGTCACGGATACCCTCACAGAGGGCTTTGGCCATGAGGGCCGGGTCCGGCTCCGGTATCGGAAAAGCTTTCAGCACCGCCTTTCCGAAACAGACTTCCCGGCGAGCCTTGACCGCCTGATGTCTCGAATCCCAGTGGATCTCCAATCGCTCGGAGACCTGTTCCCCCAAATGCCCGGTGAGTTCCTCATACGAAACGGGCGCCGCCAGGAAAATTCTGGCCTCCTGCTCGCCGCCATCCACGGATGCCGCCACCAGATATTCCGCCGCCGACAGGGGTTCCGTATCGGCAAAATAGGCGCCACGGCCGTTGGACAACCGATACCGCAGGGTATCTCCGGGCCGCCGGCTGGCGATCCGGTCCGGATAGGCAAAGGCGAGCAGCAGGCCGCAGGCATCGGTCGAACCGGAAGCCTCCCGGCAATTCAATTTCGTTTTTAAATGATCGGCGGTTAGTTGGGCGCGACGGCAGGCGGCCATATCGACGCTCATGAGAGAGGAATCGTTCCCGGAAGGCCGTCCTCGTGAACGCTCGCCAATCGATCGAAGTTCGCTCACCCGAAGGCGTAAGTCCGCATCCCGCTGACCGGGCGGGAAAAAGAGGATATCCTTTTCTCCCAGAAGGGCGGCCAGTTCGCAGGCAAGCCCCCCCAGGTCAAGAGCGGCGCCCTGAACGATCATATGACCGAGTCGAGGATGCAGCCCAAAAGTGGATAACACTTTTCCGTGTTCGGTGATATGGCCGCGCTCGTCCAGTGCCCCCAATCGGGTCAAAAGGATTCGGGCCTGGGCGAAAGCGGCTGCCGGCGGCGGGTCAAGCCAGGAGAGGCGATCCGGGCTTGAAACGCCCCATGCGGCCAGCTCCAGCGCCAGTGGCGTGAGATCCGTGTTCAGTATTTCCGGACTCCCATGGGCCGCGAGCATCCGGTGACGTTCCTCGGACCACAGGCGATAGCAAACTCCCGGTTCCAGACGTCCGGCCCGGCCCCGGCGCTGGGCGGCCGTGCTCCGGTCAAGGGGGAGCGTCATCAGGCGGGCCATCCCGCTGCCGACATCAAATCTCGGAACCCGCATCAGCCCGGAATCGATGACGACCCGAATCCCTTCGATGGTGAGACTAGTCTCGGCAATGGATGTCGAGAGAACGATTTTTCGTTTTCCCGGAGGCGTTGGTTCAATGGCCAAATCCTGGGCCTTTCCGGGAAGACCGCCATGGAGAGGTGCCATAAACACCGAGGGATCAAGCCCGGCCCGGGCCAACCGGTCTCCCACCTGCCGGATTTCAAGAATACCCGGTAAAAAAACCAGGATATTGCCACTTTCTTCCCGAAACGCCCGGAGAATCGTTTCCGTTACCGCCGTTATGGAATTGACCGGCGGCGGCCCGTTGCGATACCGGGTCTCCACCGGAAATTGTCTTCCTTCCCCCTGGACGATGGGAGCATTTCCCAAAAGGGACGAGACGGCACCGGTATCGAGAGTGGCCGACATGACGAGGAGCCGCAAATCCGGTCGAAATCCCTCCTGACTATCGAGACAAAGGGCGAGGCCCGTGTCGGCATGGAGGCTGCGCTCATGAAACTCATCGAAAATAACGAGTCCGACACCGGTGAGCCCCGGATCCCCCTGAATAAGACGGGTCAAAACGCCTTCGGTGACGACCTCGATCCGCGTCGCATCGCTCACCTTTCGCTCCAGGCGCATGCGATACCCCACGGTGCGACCCACCGCCTCATCCAAAAGATGCGCCATGCGACGGGCCGCCGCCCGGGCGGCCATGCGGCGGGGTTCCAGTAAAATGATTTTTTGACCCGCAAGCCACGCCTCGGTGTAAAGGGATAGCGGGACGAGAGTCGTTTTACCGGCTCCCGGCGGGGCGGCCAGAACCGCATTCCGGTTTACCGCGAGGATCCGTTTCAGCGCCGGCAGGTGCGCTTCGATGGGAAGTGAGGGGATTACCCTTTTCATGGGTCCGATCCAAAAGCGGGTCCGAATGGATTGACTGAAAATCAAATACCCTGTAGTAACATTGCGCCATCCTGCCGCGGCAAGAGGCGAAAAGCAATATCTTAACAGAGGGTGTCATCCGATTTCGAGGAAAAAGAAACCTGTGGGACAGGAAATTGAGATCAAACTGACGATCGATGCGGCACAGCTGGACCGGATTTTGGCCCATCCGCTGGTGGTACGGTATTCCGGGGGAACACGTCTTCATCTTGAACTTTTCAATACCTATTACGATACCCCGGCGTTGGAGCTGTACCATCACCGAATGGCCTTGCGGGTCCGACGCGAGGGGGATCGGTTCGTTCAAACGGTTAAAACCCGTGGGGAAAGCCGCAACGGGCTTTCCCGCCGGGGGGAGTGGGAGTGGCCGCTGCCGGATGAAGTGCTTCAACCAGGGCTGGTCCCGAGGGAACTGTGGCCGCCGGGGATGGAAGAGAGACTTCAAGGAATCACCCCTGTTTTTACCACCGATTTTAATCGGACCCTTTGCCGGGTGACACTCCCCGAAAATCTCTTCAGCCCGGGGCAACCGGCTGCCTGTCTTGAACTGGCGCTTGACCGGGGGAGAGTTTCGGCTATTCGCCCCAAGGGGCCTTCCAGCGAAGCCATTTCTGAAATTGAGATGGAGCTCATTTACGGCGAAATAGTGACGCTTCAAGCGTTTTCTCTGTCGGTGAGCGATGGATTACCGGTTTTTCCCTGTGATGTCAGCAAGGCGGAGCGGGGCTATCGACTGCTGGACCGGGAAACGTTGCTGACCGCGCCGGATTGATGATGGCGTCGGCAATCCGAACGTTATCGGCAGGCCGAAAAGTCAAGGATGCGATGTTAAGCACGCTTGCCGGAAGGACACGAATCTTTTACCTTATGTTTTCCTTAATAGGCTTGAAAATGATAGGATTAAGCGGTTTGATAAGGCATGGGAAAAGGCTTGCAAAGATGCCAAGATTGGCCTAAAACACTTTCACGATTTTAGGAGGACAGCCGTTAGAAATATGGTCCGATCTGGAATTCCCGAAAGAGTGGCAATGATGATTTCTGGTCATAAAACAAGGTCCGTTTTCGACCGTTACAACATGGTCCGTGATGCTGATCTAAAGCTCGCTGCCCAAAAACAAGACGAATACCTAAAATCCGTCGCGGGCACAATTTCGGGCACAATCCACCAAATCGAACCCAAATGAAAAACATCAACCTCCTGATATGTTAGAAAAAGCCCCCGTAGCTCAGTGGATAGAGCAATGGATTCCTAATCCATGCGCCGCAGGTCCGATTCCTGCCGGGGGCACCAACAAAATCATAAAATTAGATGGCGGAAACAGGTTCATATCATCTATTCCGTTATTCCGTCAGCCCTGGCCTTGTCATATCGGCGCCTCTTCGTCCGGACCGGGATTCACAACCATCGCTTGATTTCAAGTAGCATTTTTAATGGTTAAGTTGCAGACTATTATGGAATTAACGCTTCTAAAAAATCAGGTCGCATACTTTATGCGGCGGCTTTACGAGCGCGGCCTGACAACATGCCTTGGCGGAAATATCAGCCTGAAAGTGTCAGGTGAGACCATTCTTATTACCCCTTCCGGCATCGACAAAGGCACCATCACCGGAGATCAAATCGGACAGATACACCCGGATGGCACCAATCTGACCCCAAAGCTAAAACCCAGCATGGAGACACAGATGCATCTGGCGGTTTATACCGCTCGGCCCGATGTCAAGGCGGTTATCCATGCGCACCCGGTAACGACTTCAACCTTTGCTGCATCGAACACCCAAATTAACTGCCGCCTTCTGGCAGAATCCCGGCTATTTCTGGGGGAAGTTCGAACCGCCCCATACGCCTGTATGGGAACATCGAAGCTGGCGGAAAGCGTCGTTCATGGATTGGCAACCGGCGCAAACGCTGTTTTGATGGCAAATCATGGCGCTTTGACAGTGGGAGACTCCCTTCTTCAGGCGTATGACCGGATGGAGGTGTTGGAATCGGCCGCAAAAATAACCCTCATGACGAGACTCTTAGGAAACCCACAAGAACTTAACGAACACCAGCTTACGGAAATTGATTGCCTTTTCAGTTAAGCGCTGCAACCGGTTACCGGCCCTATACCATTATGTCTATCCGCTTAATTGCAAAAGAAATGTATCGTCTTTTCCAGGAATCAGAAAAGATCCGGCAACAGATCCAAACTGCGCCGGTTTTAGAACGCGCCCGGTTGGAAGAGCAACTGCGAAAAATAAGCGCCGAACAGGAACGAGTGCGGCGCATACTTGAAGGTGCTATCGACAGGAAATAGGCTGGAGGCACCTAATTTTCCAAACCGGTTTTAGCCGATAACTGTTTTATATCGCTATCCAGTCACCCAGCTTTGGTGAGAAAGGACGATGAAACATGCTCGTTGATGGAAAAGAGATGCGCCCCATCTGGTATGATGACACTTCGAACACCGTAAAAATAATCGACCAGCGAAAACTTCCCCATGAACTTGCAGTTTTCAACCTTCTGACGGTAAATGACGTTATTACCGCCATAAAAGAGATGTATGTCCGAGGCGCCCCTCTCATTGGCGTGACTGCCGCTTATGGCATTTATATTGCAGCAAAAACAACCATTGAGGGCCCTGATTATCGTCGGCATCTGATTGATGCGGGACAACGAATTCGGGCCGCCCGTCCTACAGCCGTGAACCTCTCATGGGCCGTTGACCGCATGAATGCCGCATTGGCCCGCACCACCTCCCGGGATGAATGCATCGACACAGCGCGCGCCGAAGCGGCAACCATCGCGGAGGAAGAGGTGGTCAA
Organism: Pseudomonadota bacterium; assembly: GCA_043797445.1. Taxonomy (GTDB): domain Bacteria; phylum Desulfobacterota; class Desulfobacteria; order Desulfobacterales; family JAFDDL01; genus JAZDPP01. Next base: position 85,266 of record JAZDPP010000051.1, on the reverse strand, counting down.
TTGCAGAAATATCGGCAAACATGGCCTCAAACTTGTTGAAGAAATCCGTATTAAAAAAGGCGATAAAACGATCAATATTTTAACGCATTGCAACGCGGGCTGGCTGGCATGCATTGAATATGGAACCGCCACCGCCCCCATTTACGCGGCTGCGGAGGCGGGAATCGAACTTCATGTGTGGGTGGATGAAACCCGCCCCTTGAATCAGGGCGCCAGGCTTACGGCGTGGGAACTCGGCAAATGCGGTATCAAACACACCGTCATAACGGATAACGCCGGTGGGCATCTGATGCAACACGGACTTGTCGACATGGTGATTGTCGGAACGGATCGGACTACCTATAGCGGAGATGTCGCCAACAAAATAGGCACCTATTTAAAAGCCCTTGCCGCCAAGGATAACGACATTCCCTTTTTTGTCGCCCTCCCTTCCAGCACATTTGACTGGAACGTGGCGGATGGATTAAGGGATATTCCCATTGAAGAGCGCAACCCCGATGAAGTCCGGTATGTAACCGGCTTTTCACAGGGAGAAACAAAATCGGTTCTGGTGCCGCCGGCAGACAGCCCCGCCGCCAATTACGCATTTGACGTGACACCGGCGCGACTGGTGACGGCCTTTATCACTGAACGCGGCATTTGCCAGGCAACGCCGTCCGACATTCAACGACTGTTCCCGGAGAAAACCCCGTCATAACGATTTCAACCTGGAGCCACATTTATTTCACTGGAAGCGACTGCATTAATCCACCTTGACATTCGGGCCTGTAATTTTCTATAGCGGTGATACTATGAATGACTCTTTGGATGAATTAGATAAAAGAATTATCGCCGCCGTTCAGGCAGATATACCTGTTACGGAACGACCCTATGCCGAAATCGCCAGGCAACTCGGAATTTCGGAGGAAACCCTGCTGGACAAATTGAACCTGTTTTGCCGGCAAGGTATCATCCGCCGGTTCGGGGCAACACTACGCCACCAAAAATCGGGCTTTTCGGCAAATGCCATGGTTGCTTGGCAAATCAATGAAGCGCACATAGCCAAGGTGGGTGAAAAATTTTCATCATTTCCTCAAGTCTCTCATTGCTATCGGCGCAATCCCACTGCGCAGTGGCCGTATAATCTTTACACCATGGTACACGCGCATGACCAGGAGTCCTGCCGGGAAATTGCCCGCCAGATGGCCAGCGCCGTTCCCGTTGTCGATTATGCGATACTTTTCAGTCGAAAGGAGTTGAAAAAAACATCGATGGCATACTTTCCCACCGAGGATGATGATGGTTAACGACCGCCGAAATTAGTGAAAAATGACACTCCCCATATTCTCCTGGTAAATCCTTGGATTCATGATTTCGCCGCCTATGATTTCTGGGCAAAACCTTACGGGCTGTTGCAACTTGCCGCCATTTTACGATCCCAAGGCGCCAGAGTCAGTTATATCGATTGCCTCGACCGGTTTCATCCAAAAGCGTTTAATAGAACCGATCCCGGCGCCAGATTCGGCCGTGGCCCCTACCTAAAAACGCCCATTCCCTCGCCATCCGGCCTCCACGATATAAACCGTAATTTCTCACGCTATGGCATCGAACCGTCGTGGTTCCACAGCGACCTGCGGGCACTTTGCCCTCCGGACCTGGTTCTGGTCACTTCCCTTATGACCTACTGGTATCCCGGCGTTCATGAGACCATCGGCATTATTAAGGATATATTTCCGACGGCACCGATTGTGCTCGGCGGCATTTATGCGACCCTCTGCCGGGAGCATGCCGAGCAACACTGCAGAGCAACCCATGTGGCATCCGGCGCAACCGAGAAAGATATTCTTAAACTGGTTTCTGACTGGACGCGGTACGACTTCACCGGCCAGCCGGTCATACCCAATTTTAATCCGGAAAATCTGGACACATTCCCGGTCCCGGCATTCGATTTACAGCGAATTATCAACTATATTCCCCTTCTGACATCCAGAGGCTGCCCCTTTGACTGCGCCTATTGCGCTTCAAAAACACTGTATCCGGGATACCAAACCCGACATCCCGAAACGGTTGTCTCAGAAATCGAATACTGGCATTTGAAATTTGGCGTTAAGGACTTTGCCTTCTATGATGATGCACTGCTGGTAAACGCTGAGACCCACGCCATCCCTATCCTTGAGAATATCATTTCCCTGCGGCTTCCAATCCGTTTTCATACGCCCAACGCCGTTCACATCAGGAGCATTACCGATCATACCGCTAACCTGATGTATCAAGCCGGTTTTAAAACACTTCGTCTCGGGCTCGAAATGTATCGGGATTCGTCCAGAGAGAATCTCGACGGGAAAACAACCGCCGCCGAATTTAACTGCGCGGTAAAATATCTCCGGAATGCGGGGTTTTCCAAGGAACAGGTCGGCGCCTATCTTCTGGCAGGACTTCCGGGTCAGAATCGATTGGAGCTTGAAGAGGCGATTCAAATGGTCAGCAAATGTGGCGTGTCCCCGATTCTGGCCCACTATACCCCCATCCCCCACACACGTCTGTGGCCTCAGGCCGTGGCATCTTCCCGATACGATCTCACCGCGGACCCAATTTTTACCAACAATGCCATCTCGCCGTGCCAGAAAACTCCTTTTTCCTGGGAAGATATGTCAAAACTCAAGCGGCTTGCCGGAAACGAAGCGACTCAATAAACGAGTCTACCCTTGGAAATTTTCGCTTGACAGCGTGATAAATATCATTTAGTAGAGTCGGATTCTAACAAAGAGGAGCAAGAGCGGTGAAAAAATATACCTACAGTGCAAAACCGACCGATAATAATAACAAATGGCTGGTTGTTGACGCGAAAGACGCCATTTTGGGCCGTTTGGCATCTGCTATCGCTTCCCATCTGAGAGGCAAACACAATCCCATGTATACCCCCCACGCGGATACCGGTGACAGCGTCATTGTTATAAATGCGGGGCAAATTGTTCTTACCGGGCGAAAACTTGAGCAGAAAAATTATTACCGGCACAGCGGCTATATGGGGGGATTAACCACCATAACTGCAAAGAAATTAATTGAAAAAAGGCCTGAAGATGTGATTCGGTTCGCTGTCAGGGGGATGTTGCCAAAAAACAGGCTTGGGAGAAAACTGTTCAAGAAGCTGCATGTATATGCGGGCGACACGCATCCGCATTCCGCGCAACAGCCCGAAGCCATGAATATATAATGGATTGAATCCAATTACTTGCCAATAACTGGGGTTAGTCATGACGCAGGAAATTTATTACGCAACCGGAAGACGGAAAAGCGCTATTGCAAAAACCTGGCTGAAAAGCGGCACCGGCCTGATTACGATCAATGGCCGACCGATAGATAATTATTTCACATTCGAGACAGCCAAAACCATTACCACTCAACCGCTTTCACTCACCAACACCCGTGAGTCCTACGATATTAAGGTCAGCGTCATTGGGGGGGGTATCACAGGTCAAGCCGGTGCGATTCGCCACGGGATTACCCGGGCGTTGATGCTGGTCAGCCCGGAGTTACGGCCCGCTCTCAAAAAAGCCGGTTTTGTGACACGAGATCCGCGGTCAAAAGAGCGGAAAAAATATGGCCAAAAAGCTGCCAGGGCGCGGTTCCAGTTCTCTAAACGATAAGCCGTCTTTTTTATTTGCATCTACACAAGGGAATGGGGTCTCCCCCCTGTTCCCTTTTTTTATTTTTTCACCACCCGGCCCACGCCGCTATTCTCGATTTTTTTTACAACACCTTAAAATTAATTATTTCATCGAAAAGTTTAACAGCATTGCAGATAACGATAAAAATTTAAGAAGTGGAGGTTAGCAGATGAAGGAAAATCGTATCCACAATTTCAATGCCGGCCCGGCAGCCCTGCCTCTGAGTGTTTTAGAAGAAATTCAGAATTCATTACTGAATTTCAAAGGCTCCGGAATGTCGATCATGGAAGTCAGTCACCGTTCCAAATGGTTCGAAGATGTCATTAATGAAGCTGTTTTGCGAATCAAGCGGCTTCTATCCCTCACCGATGATTTTGAGGTTTTGTTTTTGCAAGGTGGCGCCAGCACCCAGTTTTTCATGATTCCCATGAACCTGCTCCCCTCGAATCAATCCGCCGATTATGTCAATACCGGTACCTGGTCCACCAAAGCGATCAAGGAAGTCAAAATCCAGGGGAAATCCGTCCAGGTCGTCGCCTCATCGGAAGATCGGAATTTTTGCTATATCCCTAAAAATATTTCATTTAGCCCGGATGCCGCCTACGCCCACATTACCACCAATAACACCATTAAAGGCACCCAATGGGCCTCCATGCCGAATACCGGCAAGGTCCCTCTGGTGGCCGATATGTCCTCGGACATTTTAAGCCGGCCTTTTGACCCCAAGCCTTTTGGCCTCATTTACGCCGGGGCCCAAAAAAACATGGGGCCGGCGGGCGTCTGCCTGGTGATCATTCGAAAGGATATGCTGGAGCGGGTACCACAAAATCTGCCGACCATGTTGAAGTACACCACTTTTGCCGCTGAGAACTCCATGTACAATACCCCTCCCTGCTTTTCTATCTACACCGTCCAGTTGATAACCAAATGGCTGGAGGAAGAAATTGGCGGCTTGGAAAAAATGGCCGCTATTAATCAGAAAAAAGGGGATCTAATTTACGGATTCATTGATGCCGGTGGCTTTTATCGGGGAACCGCCGATACAGACAGTAGATCCCTGATGAATGTGACCTTCCGGCTACCCTCGGAAGAGCTGGAGAAGCGTTTCATTGAAGCCGCCGGCAAAAACGGATTCGGCGGCCTGAAAGGGCACCGGTCCGTTGGCGGTTGCCGCGCATCCATCTACAACCCCACCACAGTGGAAGCCGTGGCAGCACTGGTGGACTTCATGAAAAATTTTGAAAAGACCAACGGATAAAGCTGAGTTGAGCAGCTTGTCTGCTCAAACGAAACTTATGCCCTTGCGGTATAAGACGGGTTAACCGCCAACAACATAAGCTGTAAAAGAGGGCCTTCCACAAAAAGGCCCTCTTTTTATCTCAACGATCCAGATGAACCCATCCCATAGGACATCGCATTTTCTAATTCACCGTTAATTTTACGCTTGATCATCCTCTTGATCGAATTCAATAAATCAAGATAAAGAAAAAGCGCATGACCGGCATTTTTTTTTCGCGGAGTCCTTTATATATCAAACACCGCCCCCTTATCCGCGGAAGTGACATGGCGCAGATAGCGGGCCAGCCAACCACGCTTCACTTTCGGCTCAAACGGTGTTAGCGCTGCCATGCGACGGTTCACCTCCGATTCGGGGACCAGAAGCTCAATGCTTCTTTTTCCGGCGTCAATTCGAATCCGGTCACCCGCTTGAACAGCCGCAATCGGACCCCCTGCCGCCGCTTCAGGGGAAACATGACCGATGCAGAGCCCGCGGGTTCCCCCTGAAAACCGGCCATCGGTAACGAGCGCCGCCCGAAGTCCAGCACCGGTGATGGCGGCTGTCGGCGCCAGCATTTCCTGCATTCCGGGACCACCTCGGGGCCCTTCATACCGGATCACCACCACATCCCCATCGCTAACCCTCCCCTCAAGAATTCCGGCAAGCGCATCGTCCTGCGACTCATAAATAACGGCGGGCCCTTCAAATACCATCATGTCCTTATCGACGCCGGCCACCTTGACCACAGCCCCTCTGGGAGCGATATTGCCAAACAGCACCGCAAGCCCCCCATCCGGGGTAAAGGCATCCCCCACCGCCCGAATCACATTGCCGTCCGGATCACCGGCGCAGTACACAACATCCCCAAGCGTGCCGGCAATGGTTTTGGCCGATAGCGTCAAATGCCCCCCGGCATTTCGGGATATTTCTTTCAGAATGGTGGGAATCCCACCGGCCCGATGCACGTCCTCCATATGCACCTCGGGTCGTGACGGCGAAACCTTGCAGATGCAGGGCGTCTGAGCGGAGAGTTCGTTAATCCGCTCTAAGCTGTAAGAAAGGCCGGCTTCAGAGGCCAGCGCCAGGGTATGCAGCACCGTATTGGTACTGCCGCCCATGGCCATATCCGCCATAAAGGCATTGTCAATGCTCGCCAGGGTGATAATATCGAGTGGTCGAACATCGTTTTCAAGACACCACTTCACCGCACCGGCCGCCCCCTTGATAAGCGAAATCCGATCGGGATTGAGCCGGGTGCGGATCTTATCCTCATCCGCCCACACCTCAGCCGTAATGGTCCCGTTTCCGGGAAGCGCCAGCCCGACAGCTTCGGCAAGGCAGTTCATGGAATTGGCCGTAAACATGCCGGCGCAAGAACCGCACCCCGGGCAACTGGTTTCAGCCAGCACGTCGAGCTCGGCTTCGCTGATTTTTTCGGCAGCCCGTTTCCCGACCCCTTCAAAAACGGAAATCAAATCTCCGCCGTTCCTGCCCGCCAGCATGGGACCACCGGACACATAAACAGCCGGAATATTTAACCGGGCCATGGCGTTTAGCATGCCCGGTCCAATCTTGTCGCAATTGCCGATACCAATCCAGGCATCGCAGGGATGAGCGATGATCATCGATTCGATCTGGTCCGTGATCAGTTCACGGGACGGCAGGGAGTACTTCATGCCGAAATGCCCCATGGCAATACCGTCACAGATAGCGCCGCCGATATTGGCATACCAGACGTTAAATCCGAGCGCTTCGAGCTCCCGGCAGATAATATCCCCAAAAATATTTAAGTGCGCGTGCCCCGGAATTTGGGTCGTATAAGAGTTTATGACCGTCACGAACGGTTTCTTCAGGTCCCCCATATTTCCGATCACACCGGCGGCTTTCATCAGAGATGCCGGCGGATGCCTGGTTTTCCCTTCGGTAATAATCCGGCTTCCGATTCGCCTGACATCGGTAATCCCCTCATTAATAAAGGGTCCATCGGTACGTTCCTTTTTTCCCATTTTCATCTCCTTGTATCCGGCTGCCGACCCGCAAAAATCGGCTTCTGTCGAGTCAATATCCCATCATCCGATAACATGATTTATTACAAGCCGTCATTATTCAGAAAAGCCTCTCCCGTGTCAAATCAAAAGGGGAACAGCGTTCCAATTTTCTCGAAAGCCTTTGCAATAGATTTGGGGTTGTGGCATATTATGGGTCTTTAAAAAATGAAGAGAAAAACAAGGTACGCGTGCGCCCATGGCAAACCAAAATGATATTGTATTAATATTCCTGGAGAATACTCCTCTTTCCTTTGCAAGAATCGAAAGTATTCTTCCTGATTCAAAACCGAACTGGTACCATGTCAAGCTTTTGATGCTTCAGGTGCCGCTCCATGTTGTCACCTGGATTCTGAGAGATGTTTATATCAACGGGGAAACGTTCACCATGAATGGGAAACAGATGCGCCTGGAACAGGTGGTCTGCCCCACCGAACCCGAAATCCCCGTGGCGGAAACCGAAAAAGAAAAAAAAACGGTGAGCAGAAAGAAACTGTCCTCCGAAAAAGCGGAAGTGATCAGTTTTTCGGATCTTAAAAAAAAATCTTCCTGACGCGGATGCGATCAGCCACGCATCCATGATAACGCACCCCATGAACGCGCCGCTCAAATTTGTATTATCCGCATCCCGAAGAACCGACATACCGGCTTTTTACATGGACTGGTTCATGGACCGGATGGATAATGGCGCTTTTGAGGTTCGAAATCCGTATAACGGCCAAATCCGACATGTTATCGCCACCGTTCATACCGTCCATACCATTGTCTTTTGGTCTAAGAATTTCGGTCCCTTCCTTGATGGAGGGTATGGAGAGCGCCTAAAAAAAATGGGGTTTAACCTGTTTTTCAATTTCACACTCAATTCCGAATCAAAGCGCCTGGAGCCGAATGTGCCACCGCTTTCGGATCGCATGGATCAGCTTTCGGAGCTGACGGCAGCCTATACGCCGGAGAGCATTTCCTGGCGGTTTGATCCCCTGTGCCGGTATACGACCACACCGGGCGATCCCATGGACAATTTCGGTGATTTTAATAAAATTGCGGAACATGCAGGATATCTCGGAATCACCCGCTGCATCACCAGTTTCATGGATCTTTATCCAAAGATTCAAAAGCGTATCGCCAAAACGCAAGCACTGTCTTTCTTGCCCGTTTCAATTGAGGAACAGGGCCGAATACTGAACGACATGCAATCCAAGCTCAAAGCCCGCGGGCTGCAACTTTTTGCCTGCTGCGAAAAGCAATTGCTGCAGTCCCTCCCTCAACCCAGCGGGATCGAAGCCGCCGCATGCATCCCCAATGATCTATTAATGCGACTCTTCGGAGGAGATCTGTCCCTGAAAAAAGATTCCGGACAACGGGTTTCATCCGGCTGCGGCTGCAAGATTTCCGTTGACATCGGCGCCTATGACCAGCACCCCTGCTTTCACAACTGCCTCTACTGTTACGCCAATCCATCAGCGCCCTTTAATAAAGAAAAGATTCACCGGTCCTCCGGGGCAACAGGAGGAAACGGATGAGAATCGGCGCCGTCACACTAAACGAAAATACGGTATTGGCGCCTCTGGCCGGCATTACGAATCTCCCCTTTCGGGTGATGATAAAAGAATCCGGATGCGGGCTCGTCTGCTCGGAGATGGTGAGCGCCAACGGCCTTGTCCATCAATCACAAAAGACGATTGAAATGCTGGCAAGCGTTCCGGCGGAGAAGCCCCTATCGGTTCAGATATTCGGTTCCGCCCCGTCCATCATGGCCGAAGCGGCCCGAATGGTGGCGGAATCCGGAGCCGATATACTGGATATCAATTTCGGCTGTTCCGTTAAAAAAATCATAAAATGTGGGGCCGGCGCGGCCTTGATGAAAACCCCCACGCAGGCCGAAAAAATCCTGACTGCGGTTCGGGAAGCCATCGATATCCCCCTCACCATCAAATTCCGAACAGGCTGGGAACCTTCGGGAAAACAGGCCGTTGAAATCGCTAAAATCGCTGAGGGTTGCGGCGTGGATGCCATTACCGTCCACCCCCGGACGGCGATGCAGGGCTTCCGAGGCATGGCAGACCGATCCATCATCCGCGCCGTCAAGGAGATAGTTAAGATCCCGGTTATCGGCAATGGCGATATCCTCTGCGCGAAAGACGCAATAGAGATGATGCGGGAAACCGGGTGCGACGGCGTCATGATCGGCCGGGCCGCTATCGGAAACCCCTGGATCTTTTCCCAAACTTCGGCATTGATGCAAAACGGACAGCCGCCGGAGCCCGATCTTAGCGCCCGGTTTGAAGTCATGGAGAACTATTTAAAATCATCAGTCCGGTATTTTGGCGAACTCCATGCCTGCCGAATGATGCGCAGCCGCCTTTGCTGGTTTGTAAAGGGGCTTCGTTTCAGCAGTAACTTTCGAGAGTCGATCAAGCAACTTTCCTCGGAATCCGAGGCACTCCTCCTCATCCGGGAGTATTTGGGGTCGTTGAGTTCATAGGGGTTCTTTGAGTTTGTTGGGTTCTTTGGGTTCTTTGAGTTCGTTGGGTTTGTTGGGTTTGTTGGGTTACCTATTTATGCGCAAAAAATAAAGATCAGGATCAATACAAGAAGCTTCTTATACCTTGGGCACGCTCTTTTTGTTCTGCAGACGGATACAGGTACTATCATCTTAACATTCTGAATTGGAGCCCATTATGAACGGATTACTCTTTATTGACGATGAGGAAGGAATTCGACACTCCGTAAAACGGGCATTGAAACGCAGCGCTTATACGGTGCATACGGCAATCAACGGGACTGAAGGGGTGGCAATGGTAAAGGAAACGCCCCACAGAATCTCGACGGTTATCTCGGATTATAAAATGCCGGGATTAAACGGCCTCGAAACCCTATACGAAATTCGCAGTATCAACCCTGAAATCACCCGGATTATCCTTACCGGCTACGCCACAATGGATGTGGCGATCGAGGCAACGAACGAGGGAATCGACGGATTTCTGACAAAACCGTTTGACAATGCGGAGTTCAGAGCCAAAATTCACGAAATTTGCCTGCGAAAACGACTCAGGCAATTTGTTTCCGAACCGGTCTATAAAAGAATCCAACAACTAACGGACGCGCTGCAGCCAACATTTCACGAGGTATCGGTCCTGTTTGCCGATATTCGAAACTTCACCCGATTGTCCGTGGGGGCACCCCCTGAGAAAATTGCCGCTTTTCTTAACGACCGGTTTTTTGCACCCATGGGTGAAATTGCGTTTCGCTATAACGGAACCATCGATAAGCATATCGGCGATAGCGTGATGGTGGTTTTCGGCTCGCCGGTTGCCCATGATGAGGATCCCGAAAAAGCAGTCCTTGCCGCCATGGAAATGCAGCTGAAAGCAAGAAAAATAGATGAGCTGCTGCTTGAACAAAGCGATGGGCTTCGACTTGAAATCGGTATCGGCATCGCCACGGGGGATGTCTTTTCAGGGGTACTCGGATCGCTACGGAAAAAAGAATTCACATCCGTGGGAATGGCGGTCAACATCGCCTCCCGCCTGCAAGATATCGCGGCTGCCGGTGAAATATTAATCAGCGAGGAGACCCACCTCAAAATAAAAAGAAATGCCCCTTCCGGAAAGGATGCGGCTGCGCCTCTTAAAGCCCAAGCGCTTCCCCCGGTAAGGGTAAAAGGAATTGAAGATCCCATCACTGTCTACAGGGTCGAATACTGACAATAATCATCTTTCGGCCTTGATCATCGTTTCGGCCGATTTCCCACGACAGGGAGGCCGCGCCAGGGTGTTTTTGGAAGAGCGGCAGGCTGTTTGAGCGACAGCGAGTTCCTGCCGGTCTGGGAAAAATACCCTGGCGTGGCCGATACGATGATCAAGGCCCATCTTTCATTTTTTCAGCCGGACCACACTACCGACCCTGATTGCCCCGCCGCCTTCGACAGCCGCAACTTCGGCCTTTCGGGGAAAAACAGCCGATATTTTCATTTCACCGATTTTAACTCCGGGAATAATATACCGGTAACCGCCGGCGGAATCCACCTGCCGGCCCTCGCCATAGGCTTCCAACTTATCTCCCACTGCCAGTCCCGAGGATTCGCCAAAGGGAATAAGGGCCTTGTCTCCTTCCATCGAAAGAATAGCACCTTCCCAGGGTGTCGAGCTTATTTTTTCACACACTGTTTTTGCGGCGGTTTTGGCACAATCCGCGAGAGGATCACTGACGGCTGAATCATTTATCACCCATTTACGGGTTGACGCACCACTATCGACCGGAACCATCTCAACGTCGAAAGAAAAGCTTTCATCCATGAGCTTCGCGGCCGTACCGGCATGATACAACACCGCATCCAGCTTAATGCGAGCCACCCGGCTTGTTTTTCTAAACCCATACCAGCCCCGTTTTTCTTCTTCCGCGCTGATATGGGTGAGATGGCCGGTAATAACACCATTGAAGCCTGCCTCCCGGCAGGTCTTTGCCAATCCGATATTATCAGGGCTACGAACGGCTGGTGGAATGAGGCGGGAAAGCCCTTCGGGGTAATCCGCACCGCCCGGCCCAACCAAAATAATTTGGGGACATTTTTTCCCGAGCATTTCCACTAACTGTGCCATGAAAAGCGTATGAGATTGATTTTCGTCCCATGGGGTGCGATTCTCGAAGGGGATCAGCACGACCCGTTGTTTTACCCCATCGCCCTTACCGCCAAATCCGCCAAAGAGGTTCATCGTTGCATTTTTGGCCTTTCCCAAGGTTCCGCATCCGGTCATAAGAAAGAGGGCGACAATCCATATCAGGGCAAAATGAGCCCCTTTCCGCCATCCGGCGCTTCTATTCCGCAAGCTCATCATCCGTTTCGCTCTCCGTTTCATAAACTGCTGATATCGTAGATGTAATCCCGCCCCTGGCAGTAAACTCCCCAACGACCTCCATCCGTTTCGGCCTTATCACCGTTACCAGATCATCAAGAATCCGATTCACCACATGCTCATAGAAAATGCCCACATTCCGATATTGAAGAAAATAATACTTTAATGATTTCAGCTCCACGAGCTGTTTATCGGGCCGATAACGGATGAGGATCGTGCCGAAATCAGGCAATCCCGTCATGGGGCATACCGATGTAAATTCGGGTTGCCGAATGACAATATCGATGTCCCGCTTTGTCCGATACTGGTAGTCGATGATATCGAGAAGATCGGTCCGGACAATTTCCGGTGTATCAACAGGATACGGTGTCCGTTTATCCGGTGGTGATATCATATGGTTCCCTCCATCCGGGCACGTCCCTTGCGCCGGCAATATTGTCTTTATCCGGGTACAACCCGATCTCTATTTATAAATATTTCCGCCCCGGCAGGTAGCCCGAGTGAAAATGCGATAAATGACTCCGAATACCAGAAGCCTATCCCCTCTGTCAAACACCGCCGGCAATTGAGAGAAAAAAGAGCCTCTCTCGCATCTTGACATTCTATTTCATATCTGATAACGATCTAAAATTATTAAACAATAATACGAAAGGTATCCCCATGTCATCAATGGATGAACAAATCTTAAGAGCCTCAAAAGAAATTATCGTCAAATTTATCGAAACCGGCCGCGTGTCTCCTTCGGGCTTTTCCGAGGCCTTCAAATCGGTATATGACACCGTTGCCGCGGCAGTAAAAGGCTTACCGGAGGAGGCCAACGATTCAACCGAAACCGGAAAAAGCTGAGACCTCACTTGCCCCTCACTACCGGTCAGTGAACCTGCGACCAGTCTTCGCCCCATTCCATATTCACCTTTAAAGGCACCCGCAGGTCCCAAATCCCTTCCATGATCTCCCGGACTATCGCCTCGAGTGCTGCCTTCTCCTCGGGGGGCGCCTCAAATACCAGCTCATCATGAACCGTCAGCAGCATCGCCGCCCTCAGGCCTTTTTGGTATAGAACCTGATCGACCTTAATCATGGCCAGCTTGATCAGATCCGCGGCAGACCCTTGAATCGGCGTATTGATGGCCATTCGCTCGGCAAATTGCCGGACCGTCCGGTTGGTGCTATCGATGTCCGGCAGCAACCGTATCCGATTTAAGAGCGTCGTGGTTTTGCGGTTCTTATGAGCTTCCGCAATGGTCCGGTCCATGAAGACCTTCACCCCCTGATACCGGGAAAAATAGTTATCGATATAGGTTTTTGCCATTTTCTGGCTGATATTTAGCTGCTTTGAAAGACCAAAGGGGCTCATTCCATACACAATTCCAAAATTAATGGCCTTTGCCTGACGTCGAAGTTCGGCATCGATAAAGGATGGAAAAACCTGAAAAACTTCCGCGGCTGTTCTGGCATGGATATCCTCATCCTCCTGGAACGCCTTGATCAGAATCGGATCTTCCGAGCAGTGTGCCAGAATCCGCAATTCGATCTGGGAATAATCAGCCGACAGCAGCTGCCAGCCTTTTCGGGGTAAAAACGCACTACGAATCTGCCGCCCCTCATCGGTCCGGATCGGTATGTTTTGCAGATTCGGATCCGAACTGCTGAGCCGCCCCGTTGCAGCCACGGTCTGATTGTAAGAGGTATGGATCCGGCCCGTCTTCGGGTGAATGAGCTCGATCAGGGCATCAGTGTAAGTAGACTTCAGTTTTGCCAGCGTGCGATGCCGCAGCACGAGGGCCGGCAATTCATGGTGATCCGCCAGCGTGGTCAGAACATCGACATCCGTGGAATGGGCGGTATTTTTCGTTGTCCGTTTTTGAACCGGGAGCTTAAGTTTATCAAACAAAATTTGCCCCAGTTGCTGGGAGGATCGGATATTGAAAGTCTCTCCGGCCAGGACATAGATTTGCGCTTCGATGGCATCGAGCTGGTCAGAAAAGGATTTGGAAAGCTCCCTCAGCCGGTCGTGGCTGACCTGAATCCCTCTTTTCTCCATGCGCAACAGCACCGGCACAAGGGGCATCTCCACCGTGTCAAATAGGTCCGTCAATCCCGCCGTTTTCAGTTTTGACGAAAGAACATGAAATGCCGCCAGGGTAATATCGGCATCTTCGCTGGCATAGGGGACCGCTTTTTCGAGAGGAACATGAGCAAATCCCTCTTCTTTTCTTCCTTTTCCGACGGTATCCTCATAGGTGATCATTCGGTGATTCAGATAATCCATGGCGATCTGATCAAGGCTATGGGCACGCTTGGAAGGATTGAGAAGATAGGAAGCCACCATGGTATCAAAGGCAACACCGGCCAACTCAATCCCGTAATGGGACAGCACCATCCAATCGTACTTGATATTCTGGCCGACTTTTTTGTAGGCCGGATTCTCCAGCACCGGCTTCAACAAAAGAAGGATCTCCGTCCGGTCCAGTTGATCGGCTACGATGTTCCGGTCATGACCGCAGGGAATATAAAACCCCTCGTCCGGCGCCATGGCAAGGGAGATTCCCACCAACTCCGCCAGCATGGGATGCTTTGCGGTAGTCTCCGTGTCAATGGCAAAGAGCGCAACCGATTCCAACCGCGTAATTAAAGATTGAAGGCTCGTTAGGTCGCAAACGGCCTTGTAGTCTTTCCGCGCCGCTTTGGCGGGTTCGGCAAAGGCCTGCTGGAGCTGAGAAAATTCAAGGGTTTTGAACAGAGACAGGAGTTTTTCCCGATCCGGCGTCTGAACCTTAAAGGCCTCAGGCGAAAAAGAAACCGGCGCGTGATAATTAATGGTTACCAGCTTTTTACTTAAAACCGCCTGGTCCTTAAATTGAATCAGCTTCTCCCTTTGATTTTTGCTGGCGATGGTATCGACCGAATCGTAAAGTTTTTCGAGGCTGCCATAGGCTTGTATCAGCGAAAGGGCCGTTTTGGGACCGATTCCCGGAACACCGGGAACATTATCGGCCGTATCACCGGAAAGCCCCATGACATCAATGAGCTGCGTCGACTTAATGCCGAATGTTTCCTGAATGGCGGCGCTGTCAATGACCTTGTCCTTCATGGGATCCCAAATAGTCTTCCGGTCCGAGACAAGTTGCATGAAATCCTTATCTCCCGTGACCATCACCACATGAAACCCCTCCATGTCCGCCAGCCGGGCAATGGTGCCGATCAGATCATCGGCTTCATACCCCGGCATTTCAAACACCGGCAGTCGCATGGCTTGTGTGATTTCTCTGATGTAGGGAATCTGAACCGCCATATCTTCGGGCATCGGCGGCCGGTTTGCCTTGTACTCCCCATACATTTCATGCCGAAACGTTGGCCCCTTCGCATCGAAAAACATACCGATATATTCAGGAGATCGATCCGCCATCAGTTTCAGCAACATCCGGGTAAAACCAAAAGCTGCGTTGGTTGAAAGCCCGGATGAATTGGTCAATCCGCGAATCGCATGATAGGCACGATGGATGTAAGCTGTACCGTCAATGAGGTACAGGGTTTTCTCCTTTTCCATTCCGGACCGTCCTTCCAGCGGCATTGACACATTCGCCGGGTTGAATTACAGCTTTTAAAGAAATCCGAATTCAGAACTCAGACGTCCCCTTATCATTATTGGTTTGAAACAACAAGCTATCAGAAAAGTGGCCTTTGTTTCCATAAAACAGGTAACCCTTTTTCAGCGTATCGGAATCCATACGAACATGTCATACCGGGAAAAACGAAATAAGGCCGAAAACAAAACATGCCATTGTTGTAATAGGGTATTTCCCTTCTGCTGGCATTGCCGATGTGGATTTACGATTTGCCAATACTGCCTGAAAGAAAACCAGTGGGGGATGACCTGTAACGGAATTACCTGGCAGTGCCCGGACTGCGGGGAACAAAACGGGCTGGGAAATCAGTGAAAACCGATAATGTCCTCCAAGGCCTTGAGAGTCGTGATATGGTGGGCGGCCGGAAGGGATCCGTTGCCATAGGCAACGAAGGGAACGCCCGCGGCATGCGCCGCCTGCGCATCCAGGGAAGAATCACCGACAAAGAGCATTTCCTGGGCTGTCACACCGAAGTGATCGAGAACCTTAACCAGCATATCAGGATATGGTTTTGGTTGCGCAACATCCAGCGCGCAAACCACCAGATCAAATTGCGCGTCCAATCCGTGCGCTTTAAGCACTTGGCCCATAGTGTTGGTCCGATTGGTGGCGACCGCCGTCTTCAGCGACGGCCGGAGGTTTTCCAAAAGGGTCTTGAGGTAAGGCTCGATTTCCATCAGTTTAATAAAATCAAAATAACCGGTATTTTTGCTGAACGCATAGGCCGCCCGAAGCATCTCCCCCTCCGGAAAAAGATAGGCCAATGCTTCACCCACCGTATGCATGTGAACATAGGCAAACTGCTCCCGCGTCATGGCGGGAAGCCCCACATGGTGTAAAATCTGATCATAATAGGCCGTATTTGCCTTTTCGGAATTAAACATCACCCCGTCGCAGTCAAAGGCGATGACTTTAATATGGCACATGTGTTATATCCCTGTCAGAGAATCGGGTCTATTGCTGGGTGGTATTCATCATCGCCGTAATATTGCCAAATACCGGGATTTGAATTTCCGGATGAGAAGGGTTGTCGGTCTTGAGAAAAAGGGTGTCAACAAAATTTCCCGCACTGCTTCGAATGCACTCTATGGTCACCTTATATCGGGTAACGGCGCCATCCTTTTCTTCGGTAAGCTTATACTGTATATTATCTCCATTTTTCGCTCTGACCTCTATTAGTTTCAATGGATATTTTTCCCGCGTTTCCAGCGTTACCATCTGTTTGATGCCTGTTCCCAAAACCCCCGTCAACCGCACCCGTTTGGGAGAAAGGGTGTAAAGCGCATCCACCGTGCCGGTAATGGTTAAAAACTCCGTGGGATTGACCGGATCATTCGTAACCACCTCTACCTTCTTACTCAAGACCCCACCACCACGTCCCGTGGTATTTACCTTTAAAGATATCGTTCCCTCACCGCCGGGAGGGATCTGCCGCGTATAAGCGGCAGCCGTACACCCTCAGCCGGGTTTGACATTTTGTATCAGCAATTCGGTTTTACCCTGGTTCCTGACTACAAAATCATGGGTGATTTCTTTACCTTCCAAAACAAGCCCAAAGTCAAACACCTTTTCCGGAAAAAAGGCCGCCGCCCCCGGCTGATTCTCAACCGCTGCACAAAGTCCAGCCGGCACATCCGCCAGCACGATGAAAAACAGCATTGTGGCAATTATTACCCATGGATTTTTTCTCATTCATTTTCTCCATCAACCGATTTTTTAAGGTACCCGTCCGAAACGTTTCATATAGTAATCTACCTAACCGGCATGTCAAGGGGCGATGCGGCCTCATAGCATGTAAAGGGGATCTACATCTACAACGATTTTGACCTGCCGATTTGAAAAAAGGCTCCGGTTGCTGAACATTAATTCCCGAACAAAGCGATGAAGTGGGCCAACGCCGTTCCCCTTCAGCAGGATTTGCCATCGATAACGGCCGGCGACACGCGCGAGGGGGGACTCAATGGGGCCCATCACCTCAATGGTCCTGAAGGCTTCAAGCTTCGATGTTTTGAGCCCATGACAATGAACACCGACGTCTTGTGCAATCCCCCGGGTCCGCGCCTTGTCTTTTCCGGATATACGCAGGTGAATCAATCGGGAATAGGGCGGATAATTGAGTGCATTTCGAAACTGAATTTCATGATTATAAAACGCATCGTAGTCCTGATTCTTAGCACATAATATACTGAAATGGTTTGGGTTATAGGTCTGAAGAATTACCCGGCCGGGGCAATCCCCCCTTCCGGCCCGACCGGAAACCTGTGCCAGCAATTGAAAAGTATGCTCACCCGCCCTGAAATCCGGAAAACTTAAGGAAAGATCCGCGCAAATGATCCCCACCAGTGTGATATTGGGGAAATCATGCCCCTTGGCAATCATCTGGGTTCCCACCAGGATGTCGATTCTGGAATCCCTTAGATCTTTTAAAATCTTGAGCATGGCCCCCTTGCGCGTCGTGGTATCCCGATCCAGCCGCGCCACCTTTGCTTCCGGAAAGAGGCGCTGAACCGCCAATTCGACCTTTTCAGTTCCCATGCCGAGAAGGTGAATATTCGATGACCCGCAGGTGGGGCAGGGTGAAGAAGCGGGACGGGAAAACCCGCAAAAATGGCAATTGTAGAGCTGCGCCTTATGGTGAAGGGTCATCGAAATATCACAATGCTTGCAACTGATCGGATCCCCGCATGTTTTACAAACCGGAAAATTGGCAAAGCCCCGGCGGTTTAAAAATAGAAGTGTTTGTTCTCCCCGGGACAACGTTTCCTTAATGGCCATGTGGAGCTCTGGCGTAACAAATCGATGAATTCCCCGCTGTTCCCGCGCTTTTTTCAGGTCCACCACCTGTATTTCCGGCAATGGCCGCTCGGCAACTCGCCTGGGGAGAGAGAGCAGGGTAAATTTCCCCGCAGCGACGTTAAAAAAAGACTGAATAGAGGGTGTGGCGGATCCTAGAAGTACCACGGCGTTCAGCTCCTTTGCCCGCATCACGGCAAGATCCCGGGCATTGTACCGCAAATGGGTTTCCTGTTTGTAAGAGGAATCGTGTTCCTCATCCACGATAATCAGGCCGAGATCGTGCAAAGGTGAAAAGATGGCCGAACGGGTGCCCACGACAATGCGCGCCTTATTCTCGACAATCCGTCGCCACTGATCATAGCGCTCCCCGGCGGAAAGACCACTGTGAAGCAACGCCACGACCTCACCAAAACGGGCTCGAAACTGGCGCTCTGTTTGAGAAATGAGCGCAATTTCCGGCACCAGCACCAAAACGGATACTCCCCGCTGAATAGCGGCTGCCGTTACTTGGAGATAGACCTCTGTTTTTCCGGAACCGGTCACGCCGTATAACAAATAAGCCAGAAACCCTTTCCCCAGAGATTCTAGTACCGAGGATACCGCATGGGCCTGTTCAGACGTCGGCACAGGGGGAATATCCGGTTCAATGGCATCGCCAAAGGGATCCCTATACACCGCTTTTCGGGTAATTTTTACCACGCCGGCCTTTGCAAGCCCTGAAACGATAGCGGCTGTATTGGGGATGCGGAGGGCCAAATCCTTCATGGCCATTTCGCCGGCAGATGATAACGTTTCAAAGATCCGCCGTCGTGAGGCCGTCAAATGCGGCTCAGCCGGCATTCCCTCGGTCAGTGACACATACCGGGTAAACCGCTGCCGGGTTCGTCCTCCCACCATCTCTTTTTTCACGATCATCAGACCGCGTTTAACAGCCATTTGAAAAAAGGAGTGGGATACGTCTTGATTGAGGCACCGAACAATTTCATTTCGGCTGCACGCCCCCGCGGTCAACCGGTTCAGCACACGTTCCTCCAGCGGAGACAATCCCTCACCACATAGGACTGATTCCCCTTCGGATGTTAACGAATACCGGTTCGATTCGTAAAAATTCAATCCTTGAGGCAACGCCATTCTAACCACCTCTCCGAGGGGATGGATGTAGTAGTCGGCGATCCATTTATATAACCCTGCCATGGCAGCGGGAAACAGCGGCTCATCGTCAAGGACATCCAGGATATTTTTTATTTGCCTTTCGGGCATAGGCGTTGATGGCCCCATGATGTAACCGATCGCTTGCCGCTGTTTGAAAGGAACGAGGACACGTTTTCCTATCATAATAAAAGGCAAAAGTGGCTCCGGAACCGCATATGTAAATGTTCCATGAACCGGAAGGGCAACGCCGACTTCGATATGTTTCCAGAGGCAAAAAGAAATATTGTTAACATCTAAGGCAGTTGCTTTCTTTTTTGCTTGACACACAGGCAGCCTTTTTTTAGAGTTAAAAAAGTAAATTAGATAGAAACTACCATTTTATAAACCGGTAATTAAGCCTGTCTCGAAAGGAATCCGCCATGCACTCTCTTACCAAACAACTCGTGGTTTTGTTATGCGCCTTGGCAATTGCCCTGTTGCCGGTTACGTCCTCATCCTTTGCAGCATCAGAAAATATGAAGGATGATTTCACGACTGAAAAAATGGCTGTCGATCTAGTGGCCATTAGACCATTGGGAATTGTATCGACCATCTTCGGGTTCACATTGTACGTGTTCTCGTTGCCCTTTTCGATCCCCGGCGGTAACGTCGCGGAAGTCTGGGAATCGACCGTCGTAAAACCAGCTCAGTTTACCTTTGATCGGCCTTTGGGAGATTTTTAGTAACACACCCTTCTATCTAACAAGCTGCTTGGCTAAGGGGGTTACAGCGCAACCACTTTTTGAACCGTTGCAATAATCTCTTCCGGATCATCCATGATTTGAAGAAGGTTCAAGTCTTCGGAAGAAATCATTTTATGTTCCAGAAGCCGATCCCTGATCCAGTTAACAAGCCCGCTCCAGTAAGAAGAACCCACCAGGATCAGGGGGAAAGGACGAATTCGTCTGGTTTGGATCAATGTAACCGCCTCAAACAACTCGTCCAGGGTTCCCAATCCTCCCGGCAGAATAATATACGCCATTGCATATTTGACAAACATTACCTTTCGAATGAAAAAGTATTTAAATTCGATGTCGATATTGGTAAAAGGGTTTGGTTTTTGCTCGAAGGGAAGAACGATGTTTAGGCCCACAGAGGTACCGCCGGCCTCAAGAGCGCCTTTGTTCGCGGCCGCCATGATCCCCCCCCCACCGCCGGTAATCACCGCAAACTTGTTTTTTGCAAATAGGGCTGCCGTTTTCTCCGCAATTTTATAATAAGGATCGCCGGGTGTTGTCCGGGCAGAGCCAAAAAAACTGACCGCCGGGCCGATGTCATGCAAGGCCTCTATGCCCTCCACGAACTCTCCTATTATTTTAAACAGCCGCCAGGATTCACCCAATTTAAAATCATCCACAATATACTGCTTTTCCATCCCACCGGTCACCGGTTCTTTGTACCGGTGCCTCCTTTCCGACTATTTAGGGGCGCTTTTTTCTCTGAACCAACGGTCAGTTCCCTCTTTTATTGGGTTCGCACTCTAAAGCAGCTTGATATCAAAGCGCAAGGAAATATATAACAAGGTCTCGAGTTGGGGACTTCTTCATATTCAATTAAGGTATGCCACGAAGATGATAACTTATGATGTGATTGTGGTTGGCGCCGGTCCCGCGGGAAGTGCCGCTGCGTACGATTTGGCGGTTCATAATTTTTCGGTGCTGCTTCTTGATAAGACCCGATTTCCGAGAATGAAAGCCTGCGCCGGTGGGCTTACCATCAAGGCCGCCGGAGCACTTAGATATCCAATTGAATCCATTACCCGCACGGCCTGCTGTAATATGGAGGTGAGCCGGCATCTATCAAAACAGACGACGCTGAAATGTGAAATGCCGGTGGTGCTGATGACGGAACGCTCCGAATTTGATTATTTTTGCCTAAACGAGACACTAAAAACAGGCGTCGAATTTCGAGTGGTAAAAAAACTTCTCCACGTAAAGGAACAGGAACAGTCTCTTGAATGCGTTACGGAGCAAGGAACACTCCGGTCAAAATTTCTTATCGGCGCGGATGGCGCCAACAGCTCCATTCGAAAACAACTCGCCCCTTTTCCTGAATTCAAAAGAGGGTTTGCCATTGAAGCAAAAGTGCCCCTTGTGGCACACCGTCATGATGAAATGGCCTTTGATTTCGGGGTGGTCCCATCCGGATATGGATGGGTTTTTCCCAAAGGGGACCATCTGAATATCGGCCTGTATGCGTATAATGATAGCATAAAGCTCAAAGCGGAAGCCTTGTATCACTATTGTAGAGAAAAAACCGGAAGCAACACCCTCCAAGAAATGGCAGCGTTTTCCATTGGCTTTGGTGGTTGGGGATACAAACCCGGATCAGAAAGGGTTTTTCTGGTCGGGGATGCGGCGGGACTGGCAGACCCCTTGCTGGGAGAGGGCCTTCATAATGCGATAAGAAGTGGTCAGGCCGCAGCCCAAGCCATCATTCAGAAAACCCACGGAGGAATTTCGGCTTCCGTATGTTATCAT
Organism: Pseudomonadota bacterium; assembly: GCA_043797445.1. Lineage (GTDB taxonomy): Bacteria > Desulfobacterota > Desulfobacteria > Desulfobacterales > JAFDDL01 > JAZDPP01. The sequence goes on along the minus strand of JAZDPP010000051.1, from coordinate 63,346 downwards.
AAGCTCATCGAGCCGATAAAGGCCGATACCCTGGCCGCCTATAAAATGGCTCGCTGGTTTTACCGATTCCCATCCCTCGGGTATGCCCTGCTCTCCTTCACGCCCTTGGGCCAGGTGCTTATGAAGGGATACGCTATGGGCTTAACACTGAGTGAAATAAAATCCAGGTTTCTCAAATCGCGGTAAAAAATTGCGCACCCCCTCCCTTGAGGATGTGCGCAATTTTTCAAAAGTCTTGCTGATCCGGCGGACAAGACTCCGGGAAAAAGGGGTCATGCCTCTTCATCTGGAGTAAACACACCTCGTTATGGGCAAGGGTGACGGAAGGCCGTTTCCGAAAAGACATTCGGATGGGTATTAAATTCCGGCAAAAGCCTCTCGAAGGTCACGGGATTAGTTGGACCCGTCATAAATAACCGCCAGTATCTTAGCCGTCCCTTTTTTTGCGGCCACAACATGGGGAACACTTGACAGGTAGTAGATACTGTCCCCCGGGGCCAGCGCGATTTGATCCTCCCCAACATGGGCGGTCACATCCCCTTCAATGACGTAAATGAACTCTTCTCCGTCATGGAGAGATAAAGCCCCCTCGGGGTTTTCCTCAAGCGTTACCATGAACGTCTCCATATGACGCTCTCTTACTTCCGATGCCAGTGAGCTGTATGTGTAGAGGTGCTTTTTCCCCTTCATACCGGTTGAACGATGAACCGCTTTTTGCTCCCCTTTGCGAGTAACCGAATATTGCTTGTGTCCCTCTCCTGACACAATGCGACCAAAGGCACTATCCAATGCCTTCGATAGCTTAATCAACGTGCCCAGTTGGGGCTGCACTTCTTTTCCCTCAATCCCGGCAAGAAAGCCAATATCCAGGCCGGTAATGGTTGCCAGAGATTCAAGGTCAATTCCCTTTTTTTCCCTGAGGTCTCGAAGCCGCTCGCCAATGGCGATAGCCAAGTGTGGCCGTTCCACGGCGATTTCACCCGTGAGGTCTTCCACATAATCGCTATTCGTTTGGGGTACATCTTCGTCTGTTATCATCCGCGCCTCCTGGTTTTAAAAGTTGGCCCGGCTCCATCCTTGCCCGGGACCTGAAGTGCAATGGTCTCATCGTCACTTGTTTTCTGAATTTGTTCAACCAACTATTCCTCTGTCTCTAAGGATGGGATTGGGGTTTTTGCCGACATGCCTGCTTCAAAACGTCTCCTTATGGACAAATTCTTCGGTATCCCGGCGTTTGGGAACGGATGGTGTTTTTGCGGGATATCCCATGGGAATGAGGGAAACCAGTTCATAACCGGCCGGCACTTTGAGCACCTCTTTTGCTTTGTCATGGTCAAACAACCCGGTAATAACTGTTCCCAGTCCTTCGTTCTGGGCGGCAAGACACAGGGTTTGGGAAGCAAGACCCAGATCAAACAAAAACCAGTCTCCGAATTTAGTGGTAACACTTCCCTTATAATAGCCGGCGCTTTCAAGTTTGCCACACACCGCCAACACCACCGGTGCCGCCGCAAGCGATTTCCAGGCAGGATTGGTCTTTTCCATGGCCCCCTGAAGCCGGATTTTTATGCCTGCATCTTTAACGACTATAATCTCCCAGCATTGCGTGTTGGCCCATGACGGCGTCCATTTAACAGTGTCCAGGATCTTATAAAGGATTTCATCCGGAACCATTCTCTCTTCGTAGTTACGGATACTCCTGCGTGCACGAACAATCTCGTTAAATTCAGTCATAAAAATACCTCCTTGGATAGCTGTTAATTATTGCCTTGAAACATCATCTGTGCCTAAAAAAATTTTCTGCGTTTTTTTACCCCTCAAGGGGTGCTGAATAGAGTTGCGGAATTTTTTTTGTAAAGGCGCTTGCTTAACGGAGTTGGATTTATTGCGGTTTGGACTTCTCATGGCAATCACAGTGCCTCTCGCCGCAATGAGGGCACACATACCTTGATATATTTTCGGATGCAGCCTCTTTTTTCGACCGTATCACCCAAAACATAACAACCGCCAGCAGCAATACCGCCCCCACAACCATCACAAGAGTTAACACCACGCCTCCTTCAGCATTCAACACATAAAAAATATTTTGTTCGGGTTAGAAGCCGTTACAATGGGTTAATCGACCAGATCCGCCATATGAATCCAGGGAAACCACTGAGCGCCTTTGCCCAACGGACCTCCCAGAAACAGTTTAAAGGCCGGCCGCACATTCCCAGGGCGCCGCCCCCATTCCCCAACACAATGCCGAACTGCATGATCGCAACACGAGCGCCTTAATTCCGAAAAGGTCCCGCCGGCCGGCAATTTAAAGCAAATAAGATATAATTCCTAGCATGTCCGGGAGGGTCGGTCAACCGGTTACGGGAACAAAAACTGAAAAAAGAGAGGCTGTATCGGATACGAGCCAAAAAAAAGGCAACATCTTTCGATGTTGCCCCGAGATTTAAATTCAGATGATCAGTGACAGCTGCCTTTTTCCGTACTGCAAGATGAACACCCTGTTGCCGGTCCAAAATCCAACCCGCAATCCAGCTTAAATCCATTTATCAGAAAATCGACTTTTATCGGTTTTGCTCTTTCGAGCAAATCCTTATCCACCAAGAATGTAAATCCGTCAATATCGTATTTTTCGTCTTCTTCCTTAGGCTCATCCAGAGCCAGAGCCAATCCCGGCCCCGCTCAGCCGCCCTGATTCAAAAAAACACGTATCGGCGTCGGCGTTTTCCCCTTGAAATATTCGCCGATCTGAGTAGTTGCTGCTCCCGTAACTTCAAACATAAATGCCTCCTTAAATAAATATTCCAGGGGAAAACCAGCCAGCCCCCTGATTTGAATTATGGAACTAAAATAGCGGTGCGAATCGAGTTTGTCAATAATCACGCTCGAAGATATTGAAATATTATATGCACAAACCAGCGCTACCCGTTTCGCAGCGGAAGGTGGGGTCACCGCAGCACCCGATTCCAGAACCGGATGATGGTCCGGCGAAAATTTTTCATCTGTTCAGCGGGCACGATCGGGGGTTTTTCCTGCAAGCTCAACCGGTGAGCCATGGACCGATACGTTAGATATGCCATGCGAAGCCGGTGGGCCATATCATCCCCGATAATATTGGCTGCCGCTAGGGCTTGAATCTGCCGGACGTTGTCGGTCCATTTAAGTATCCGGGGATACCGATGCGCGGCGAGCAGGATAATATATTGCACCAGAAATTCGATATCCACCATCCCCCCCCGGTCCTGCTTCAGGTGAAACTCGGACAGTCTGCGACTCCCATGCTCCCTGCGCATGCGCTCCCGCATATTCAACACCTCTTTTTTGAGCACACGACTCTCCCGGGGTCGGGCCAGCACTCGCTGCCGAATTTGCTCAAAGCGACGCAGAAGCGCGGGATCTCCAAAAATCCCCCGCGCCCGAACCAGGGCCTGATGCTCCCAAGTCCAGGCTTTTTCCATCTGATATTCCTCCCAGGCGTCGATATGACTAACTAAAAGGCCGCTCGCGCCGCTGGGTCGAAGACGCATGTCTGTTTCGTATAAAATGCCGGCGGCGGTGTGGGCTGTCAGAAAATGAATTAATCGCTGCCCCAGGCGGGCAAAAAACTGAGGCGTATCGATGGGGCGAGGCCCCTCCGCAGTTTGGGCGCCACCGCAGGCATGGAGAAACACCAGATCAAGATCCGAGTCGTATCCCAGCTCAAGCCCACCCAGTTTTCCATAGGCAATCACTGCAAAACCGGGGTCAAGAGGTATCCCTTCCAGGATACAGGTGGGGATCCCGTGTTTGACCGCAAGATGGTGCCATGTCAACGCCACCGCCTTTTCCACCGCCACTTCCGCAATATCGGATAAATGATCGCTGACTTTCATGAGCGGTAAGACCCCGGTGATATCCGCGGCAGCCACCCGAAGCGTATTCGCCTGTTTAAACACCCGCAGTGCTTCCATCTGGTATTCAAGGTCGACGGGATCTATCATCTCATATCGACGGCCGATTTCCTCCTCAAGTGCCGGGCGCTCCGGCGGTACAAAAAGCGTGCGGGGATCCAGCAACTCATCCAGCAACACCGGATGGCGCATCAGATAGGAAATCATCCAGGGACTGGCATCGGCGAACTCGACCAGCCGGGTCAGAGCACCCGGATTTTCCTGCAGTAGGGCCAGATAGGCAATCCGCCCTCCGATTGTTTTGATCAGATCGAGAAGTCTCCCGAGAACAACCAAGGGTTGACGCGCGCTGCCGATACGGACAAGGAGACCGGGTATGATCTTATCCAGTCGTTTTCTACCGGCGGGACTCAACGCTCTGGTAGCGGAATCGAGTTGAAGTGCTTCCAACAACCGCAAGACCGCTGCAGGATCGGCATATCCGGCATTCGCGAGAGCTTCCATTTCCTGTTCATCCGCCCCGGGAGAAAGCCAAATGGCCGCCAGCTGGGTGTCCCGCTCTTTTGCCGAAGCTTCCATGTCATTCCGGTCCTCGGATTTCTCCAACTCCAGAATCTGATGGAAGTGCTCATGAACCGTTTGCCGGTGGCGCTCAAGCTCCTGAGAAAACGCCGGATGAGAAGAAAATCCCATGGCTGCGGCCAACCGCTCTTTTTCAGTCGGATTTTCCGGTAACTGATGCGTTTGCTGGTCGGAAAACTCTTGCAGTCGATGTTCCGTATTTCTTAAAAACCGATAGGCTTCGGTGAGCCGGCGGCAGGAATCGAGGGCGATATGGTTCTCCCGGGCAAGCCGAGCCAGGGCCTCCTGAATTTCACGACATTGGAGGGAGGGCGTCACGCCACCGCGAATGAGTTGAAAGGTTTGACCGAAAAACTCGATCTCCCGAATACCGCCGGGCCCCAGTTTGACATTGTCCGCCATTCCCTTTCGCTTCAATTCGAGAACGATTTTTTGTTTCATGTCCCGCAGAGACTCGAACGCGCCATAGTCGAGATACCGCCGATAGATGAAAGGTTTTAACCGGTCCAGCAATCGTTCGCCGGCACCATCCCCCGCTACCGCCCGGGCCTTGATCCAGGCGTATCGCTCCCAATCCCTGCCCTGGTGTTGATAATAATCTTCCATATTATCAAAGCTCATAACGAGGGGGCCATTATCACCGAAGGGCCGAAGCCGGATATCAACCCGAAAAAGCAAGCCATCCGTGGTCACCGTGCTCATGAGTTTGACATATTTTCGACAGAGGCGAACAAAGAACTCCTCATTGCTAATCGGGTTCGGCGATCCCGCTGTCTGACCACTTTCCGGATAAGCAAATATAAGATCGATGTCGGAAGAAAAGTTTAATTCCCTGGATCCCAGTTTTCCCATACCGATCACGACCAGCTGCTGAGGAACGCCACTTGAATCGAGGGGGGTGCCGTAGATGTCGCATTGCCAACGGTAAAGATGTGAAAGGGCTATCTCCAGAGTGGCATCGGCAAAAGCCGAGAGATCGGCCATGGTCTCATCCAGATCCGCCCAGCCGGCCAGATCCCGCCAGGCAATCCGGACCATTTCACGGCGTCGGATTCGGCAAAGCATCATGCCAAGCGTGGCATCGTCCGAAACGGTTGCGCAGCATGCCTGAAGATAGGAGAGATAATCACCGGCACGGTGACGGTTATGAAGATCGCCGCTTCGAACCAAATCCGCAAGAAGCTCCGGGTTGCGAATGAGGGATCGAGCGACAAAATCGCTGAAGGCAAATACGCGAAGGGCTGTTTTTGAAAAATCCACATCCGGGGAAACAGGAAAAGCCGCCGTTCCGGCAGCCTCGCTGTATGCCCGCCATTTGTTCATCGCTTCCGGAATAAGTCCCTTGGGCAAATCATCTCCCAGCATCATGATATGTTTATCAATCCTCTCCGGTTCGTTTTGTGGTGAAGGCTTTCCATGTCTTATGGCCATCCCTAACATTACCGGCTCCGGGTATCAAGAAGGTATAAAATTTTCAGCCACCGCCACCCGCAGCCGTGAATAACTTAACGTTTCTAATTTTTTTAATTTGTACTTATGACAATATTTCGTCGGCACGCAAGCGTTTGCACTCGCCACGATCCTGTGTTAAAGGGGGGCAGGTTGCCAGGAATACCTCTGCGACGGCACCACAAATTACGAAAAGGGAGCAACACTATTGAACTATTTTTACTCGGAAAAACCACGTGAGTCCTGCGGTCTGTTCGGCATTCATGATCATGGTGATGCGGCAAAATTAACCTACTTCGGATTGTATGCCCTTCAGCATCGCGGGCAGGAAAGCGCGGGCATTGCCGTTGTCGATAACAATACCATGCGGCAACATAAGGGGATGGGCCTTGTCGCGGATGTTTTTAATATGCCTCAGCTCGAACAGCTGAAGGGTCGCAGCGCCATCGGCCACGTTCGCTACTCCACCACCGGCAGCTCGATCCTTTCAAATGCTCAGCCGCTTATGGTTCAGCATCGTCAAAGAACCTACGCTGTCGCCCACAACGGAAATCTGGTAAATGCCCACACCCTTCGAAATGAGCTCGAAGAAACCGGATCGATTTTTCAGACCACCATGGACAGCGAGGTGTTTCTTCACCTGTTCGTTAAGAACCTCGGCAAAGGCTTTGAACAGGCGCTTGTTGAAAGCGCCACCCGCATAAAAGGCGCGTTTTCCTTCGTCATGCTCACGAACCGGGGAGAATTGGTCGGTATTAAGGACCCCCATGGCTTTCGCCCCCTGTGCCTCGGAAAGCTAAACGGCAATTATGTGCTGGCATCCGAAACCTGCGCACTGGATCTCGTCGAGGCGGACTTTATCCGCTCCATAGACCCCGGAGAAATTGTGATCATCGGCCCCAACGGTATTAAAAGCATCCGATACGCAGCGCCTGAAGCCAGAAGATTCTGTGTCTTCGAGTTCATCTACTTTGCCCGGCCCGACAGCTCGATTTTCGGCAAAACGGTTTATGAAGTCCGCAAGGCACATGGTCGCCAGTTGGCCAGGGAGGCCCCGGTCTCGGCCGATCTGGTGATGCCTTTCCCGGATTCCGGAAATTACGCTGCTATCGGATATGCCCAGGAATCCGGCATTCCATTTGAAATGGGCATGATTCGAAATCATTATGTGGGACGGACCTTTATTCAGCCGACCCAAAGCATGCGGGATTTTGGCGTACGCATCAAATTGAATCCGGTCCGATCCCTTCTCAAAGGGAAAGATATCATTATCATTGAAGACTCCATCATCCGGGGAACCACTGTTCGCACCCGCGTGAAAGCCCTTCGAGAACTCGGCGTCAAACGGATACATATGCGGGTAAGCGGCCCTCCTCACCGCTATCCCTGCCACTATGGTATTGATTTTTCAACCAAGGGGGAATTGATTGCCGCCAAAATGTCCGTGCCGGAACTCAAGGAGCATTTAGGTCTCGATTCGCTTCATTATCTGAGTCTCAAAGGACTGCTGGAAGCAACCGGTGTGGAAAACCCTGAAAACAGCTTCTGTAAGGCCTGTTTTGATGGGTGCTACCCCGTCGAGTTTGATAAAAAACTATCTAAGGATTGCCTGGAAGTGGTTTAACCCAAGCATCGGGTGTGTTGCATATGAAAAAAACGGTCTCCTTTTCAAAAAACGCCACAAATGTTTTTTTCCATATCCTGACGGGTTGCAACCTCTCCTGCCGCCACTGCTATATTAACCCGGTGCAGCACGGCACCAAACCGCTTTCGCTTGAGACCATCGTTTCTTGGCTGAAACAATTTTCCGACAACGCTCAACAGGCGAATGTCATTTTTTTGGGGGGAGAACCAACGCTGCATCCCGCCCTTCCCCAGGCCGTTAGAGCAGCCAGGGCGATGGGGTATGCGTCCGTCACCATCGATACCAACGGGTATCTTTTTAATGATATCTTATCCAAGCTAACGCCGGACGAGGTGGACTTTTTCAGCTTCAGTCTTGATGGCGCCACTCGTCAAACCAACGACCGCATCCGGGGTGACGGGTCCTACGATACCTGTCTCGCCGGCATTCGAAATGCGGCGGATAGAGGATTTCATACCAGCCTCATCTACACGGTAAGCCACGGCAATCTCCGTGAAGTGGAACAAATGCCACCGCTCCTGAAAAATCTTGGGATTCAGCGGTTTTTCATTCAAGTCATCGGTATCCGAGGAAAATCGGCGCAAACCGGCGCCGCCGGGTCCGATCAAGAAAAACGCCAGCTGTCTGCGAAGGAATGGCTCGAAACAATACCCGCCGTGGCGGACGCGGTGGCCCGGCTCGGCATCACGGCGATTTATCCTAAGGTGTTTTTACGTCCCGAAGAGCTTTTTGCCTGCGCCGGCATTGAAGCGGAAAACTACTTTATCTTCCCCAACGGACGAGTGTACCGCTGCCCCCTGTGTGAGGATTTCCCCTTCCACAGCCTGGCCTTTAAAGAAAACCAGCTGATGTCAATGCCGAAGGTCAATGAAGCGGATCTTTTCCCCCTCATCATTCCCGAAGGATGCGTCATGAATAAAATAATTCAGCCCGGCAATATTCAATACGCCTCGGACGGTACGCCCGCATACAAAATCGCCTGCTGCATGCTGAAAGAGGAAATCCGTTACCGGGGGCAGAGGGCCTGAATTATGGGACCGCCGCATGAAGATGAGTTCGGTGATGGATAGGTAATTGAAATGCGAAACTGGAAAACAAAAAGAACCCGCTGAGGATCAATTACGTCAAGGTGACATTTACCGCAGTCGGACCGGTATGATCTTTTTCGATGTCGAAAACAACCCGGTCACCCTCCTTCAGGGATCTATAACCACATGAAACTATCCCTGAATGCCTGACGAATACAGCCGGATACCCATTTTCTTCGGCAATAAAACCATAGCCCTGGCCGCTGTTGAACCATTTTACGGTTCCTTTGGTTCCTTGAATCATAACACCCTCCTTTTTTTACGATTCCCTTGCGATTTAGCCCCCATCTCCTTGACCTGATAGTGTAAAAAAATGGAATGTTAACGCTAAAAAACAGTCTTCCTTTATATTATCATCCTAATTGTTAGTCCTACTATAAGCTCAAAATGGTAAAAAAATAATGGGCAGTAGTACCCATTTTTCATCGGCTCAACTGAATATCTAAAAAATAGGCGGGTAGCCTATTGATTCCGGGTGCAAAGTTTGAAGGGAAAAGAAGCGAAACTAATTAGTTGGTGTTTTATCGACCGCCAATGCTTATATCTTTAGTAATAAAAAAAACCAACACCCGCATCCTTCATTTCCACCCCCCCCCCACAAAAGACTTGAGGCATCAGGTCCAGCTCCGGCTGCTGAGCCGGACCTGATGACGGCAAAAAAATCAACCGGCATTGACCGTGATCTTTCTCGGAGCCGCTTTTTCAACTTTCGGCAAGGCGAGGCGCAGCACGCCGTCTTTCAACTGTGCGTCGATTTTGTTTTTATCGATGATTTCAGAAAGCGTAAACTGCCGATAATAAGTCCCCGTATCATATTCGAAAAGCAGCAGCTTTTCACCTGGCTGCTTAACCGGCGTCACTTCACCGGTAATGGTCAATGTGTCATCCCGAAGATCGAGCGTGAGGCGATCCGGTGTTACACCTGGCATGTCCGCAAGAAGAATCAAGGCTCGGTCGGTCTCAAAGATATCCACATCCGGTGTAAAAAAACGCCCGGGTTTGGTCTGTTCGGCAGGATGAGATAACTCCTGCTTTTCTTTTGCCTGAAGCTCTTTGAATTGTGCTGTTGTCATGACGTTCACCTCCTCTATGTATATAACTTCATTAACTGATGGTGATTTGTTTGGGCTTGGATACTTCCGCTTTTGGCAACAAAACGGTCAGTATTCCATTGGCAAGGGACGCTTCCACCTTTGCCGACTCAATATCTCCGGGCAGATTGATGACCCTGGAAAACCGTCCCCCCTCCCGTTCTCTGCGGTGATATTTTGCACCTTCCTCAACTGCGGGGATTTGCCTTTCGCCAGTAATGGATAGGTTTTTCCCGGTGGCTTCGATGCCGAGATCTTTCGACGTCATCCCGGGCAATTCCGCGCGAACATAGAAGTTATCTTTATCTTCGGTTAGATTTAATGCCGGAAAAACGCCGCTCCGGTACCCGGCGGGATTTTTTATCGTAATCCCGTCAAATAAGCGGTCCATCTGCCTTCTGATATGGTTTAATTCTTCGAATGTATTATTGAATGCCCAGTTTGGAAAACCGAATGCTCGTCTGAATATCATTTTCTTATCCTCCTTTTATTTGGTTCGGTTTTGATGATGCTGCATGAGAGCAACTGTATCGCCGGCGAGATGCTCTCTGTTTTGTCCAAAAGATAAAAGCGGAATACCTTATGTCAATATCGTTTGAAAATTTTTATTGCATTATTATTATAGTAATATTAGAAAATAGTAATATATCTGTTTAAAATTGGAGAAGCTGATGGAAAAAGATACGGAATTTAAAATCGAGCACGTTTCATTCTCCAGCACGACCAGCAACGAACTTCGCGGACGGCAATCGATACGGGCCACTTTCAAGCTGACGGCCGGGTGCATTGATGCTATCAGCATCGTTGCCAAGCATCTGGGGATAAAACAAAAATCGCTGTTTGATCATTTGGCTGAAGATACACAGATTCTAAAAAAAATCGCTCGGGAAGCAAGTGATGCCCAATTTAAATCACAGGAGCGAGTTCAAAAAACCTTTGTCATCAGCAGGCGCTCCCTGCAATCCATTGAGTCGATCTCAAAGCTTTTCAACGCACCCCGGGATGTGCTGGTGGAATATTCCGTGCAGCGGTTACTTCCAATCATCGCGGCCGAACGCGAAAAGCATGAAAAGCGAAAAGAACTCATCACTCAACTTCAGCATCATTTTACGGCCGGGCTGGCTCTGCATGAAAAGATTAAAACGGAGATAGGGGTGGATGATCCGATCTTTTCGTGGATGGCATCGGTGGTGCATTATTATCACAATGCCCTTGATCAGATGACCGACTTTGTGGATAAAGGGAAAATTATTGAAGATTTCGACCCGGAATCGTTGGGGCTACCGAGACAAAAACCGTGATACCCCCTTACGCGTCAGACATTTATTAACGAATTGCGTTTGGGGATTTATGTGATGGCGCTGGGATACCACATTCAGCGAGACCTTAAACCAATATCGGAAATAAAAACAATGAGTTAGGGTGGCTTATGTTGCCAACCGTCGGGGGCACACTGGGCGAATTGATGGAAAAAAAGGCTAAGATTCTCATCTTAACCCTTTGATTTTATTGTGGCGGGGACGGCGAGACTTGAACTCGTGACCTCTGGCTTGACAGGCCAGCGCTCTAACCAAACTGAGCTACGCCCCCATGGGCTTTTTTGATTCATACGCCAAGATTGCCACTTGACGCTCTTTTGTGGTAGGCGGAACAGGGATCGAACCTGTGACCCTCGGCTTGTAAGGCCGATGCTCTCCCAGCTGAGCTATCCGCCCACAAATCTGCTCCTTCAAGAACGTGAAGGAGTTGCTTAGCTACCAACATTGCCTGTTTATGTCAAGCAAAAAGAGTGCTCCCGGCAGTTAAATTAGTGGCGTTTCCTTCGGGGCACATTTTCCGGCAATATCAATTGAAATGTCAAGGTGTTGAAATACTTGTTGGTCCGGCGCGACAATCAGTGCGAGGGCAAGGACTTCATCCATGTGCTCCACGGATAGAATATCAATCTGTTTGGAGATACCGGCCGGAATATCCTTTAAATCTTTTTCATTTTCCTTGGGAATAATTACTCTTTTAATTCCCCCCCGGTGAGCGGCAAGCACCTTCTCCTTGAGGCCCCCAATGGGAAGCACCCGACCGCGAAGTGTGATTTCACCGGTCATGGCAATATCCCGATGAACTGGACACCGTGTCAGCGCGGAGGTGATAGCCGTGCACATCGAAATACCGGCGGACGGCCCGTCCTTTGGAATTGCCCCTTCGGGGATATGAATATGAATGTCGACGTTTTTATAAAAATCTTTGTCCAGCTTCAGATTCTCAGCCCTGGAGCGCACGTAACTGACGGCGGCCTGAGCCGATTCTTTCATGACATCCCCAAGCTTGCCGGTAACAATGAAATCTCCTTTCCCCGGCATGATGAGGGCTTCAACGGTAAGCAATTCGCCGCCGACCTGGGTCCAGGCTAGTCCTGTAACAAGACCAATCTGGTCTTTATCTTCCACCTGTCCATGTTTGTGGCGCGCCGGCCCCAGGTATTTCTGGATTGAACTTGCAGATACCTTGAAGTCACCCTTTCCGTCCGATTTTATTGCTTCCCGGGCAATTTTTCGGCAGATGGCGGCAATTTCACGCTCCAGGTTCCGGACACCGGCCTCCCGGGTATAAGAGCGAATGAGGACCATAATTGCATTTCTTGAAAACAGGACATTCGTTCTCTCGAGTCCATTTGCCTGAATCTGTTTTGGAACCAGGTATTTTTCGGCGATATTGCATTTTTCATATTCCGTATAGCCGGGTAGACGAATAACCTCCATCCGGTCTTGCAGCGGCAAAGGAATATCAGGCAAGGTATTGGCGGTCGTAATGAACAAAATGTCCGACAAATCGTAGTCAACATCCAGGTAGTGATCATTGAAGCTATAATTCTGTTCCGGGTCAAGAACTTCCAGAAGTGCAGCGGACGGATCCCCCCTGAAATCCATGCTCATCTTATCCACCTCATCAAGGCAGAACACCGGATTGTTGACTGCGACTTTTTTAAGAGACTGAATGATTTTGCCCGGCATCGCTCCAATATAGGTGCGTCGATGACCCCGGATTTCCGCCTCGTCCCGTACACCGCCAAGAGACAATCGCACAAATTTCCGCCCAGTGGCTCTGGCAACGGATTTTGCCAAAGAGGTCTTGCCAACTCCCGGCGGGCCAATGAGACATAGGATCGGTCCGTGGATTTTTTTCACCAGCGACTGGACCGCCAGGTATTCAAGTATGCGCTCCTTTGGTTTTTCAAGGCCGTAATGATCTTCATTCAGGATATCTTCCGCTTTTTCGATATCCCGGCGGACTCCACTTTTTTCATACCATGGCAAGCTGATGAGCCAGTCGATGTAATTTCTGACCACGGTCGCTTCTGCGGACATGGGGGTCATGAGCTTGAGTTTCTTATACTCCTGGCGAACTTTCGAAGCAGCCTCTTTCGGCATTTTTTTCCGCTTGATTCGTTTTTCAAGCTCGTTCAACTCGTCCGCCATGTCGTCATCCGAGCCCATCTCTTTCTTGATGGCCCGCATCTGTTCGTTGAGGTAATAATTTTTTTGCGTCTTTTCCATTTGCGTCTTGACGCGGCCTTTGATGCGCTGATCCACTTGATGAATTTCAGTTTCAAGTTTGATCAGCTCGACAAGAAGCTCCAAGCGCTTGGTGACGGATACAATTTCAAGAAGTCGTTGTTTATCCTGAATTTTAAACGCAAAGTGTGCCGCCATCGTGTCGGCCAGGCGAGAAGGTTCCGTAATCGCCGATATGTTTCGAATGAGGTCTTTGGAAATGCTTTTATCAAGCGTTGCATAATTCTCAAAACTTTCAACAGTCGCCCGGCATAGCACTTCCATTTCACCTTTTGGTTCCTCGGACGAGATCATGGGCTCAATTTCTACCCGGAAGTATTCGTCATTTGAAACAAATTGGCGGACCCGGGCTCGCTGTTTTCCCTCCACCAGGGCTTTAACAGTTCCATCCGGAAGACGGAGCAGCTGCAAGACAGTTCCAATGGTGCCAACTTCATTGATGTCTTTTTCCTTGGGTTGATCAACGCCCGCCTTTCTTTGCGTTGCCAGGAAAACACGTTTGTCCCGATTCATGGCGTCTGTCAGCGCTTTGACGGACTTATCCCGACCGACAAAAAGCGGCGCTACCATATAAGGGAAGACAACGATGTCACGCAAGGGAAGCAGCGGAAGCGTTTCCCAAGGGGGAATGACTTCGTCTTGTTTGAAAAATTTAGAAATATTAACCATGGTCCTGCTTGTTGGGAAATTGGCTTTTTACCGGTTTATAGCGAACGCAGGGCTCGCCGATCGATTCGGACAACCCCTCTTTAATTATCATCAGGCTTGCTTCTGAGTCTGTTCGTACAACAAAATAGGCTCTTCCTTGTTGAGGACTACATCTTCACCGATTACACATTCCTTTACGTTCTCAATGGATGGTATTTCATACATGATGTCGAGCATGCACCCCTCGAGAATCGCCCGAAGCCCCCGGGCCCCGGATTTGCGCTTGATCGCTTCCGCTGCGATAGCGGAAAGAGCACTGTCCGTAAAACGCAAATTTACGCCTTCGATCTCAAAAAGCTTTTTAAATTGCTTGATCAGGGCGTTCTTCGGCTCCGTCAAAATCCGGATCAGTGCGGATTCGTTGAGTTCCCCCAAGCTTGCGATAACGGGCAGGCGGCCGAGGAATTCCGGAATCAGCCCGTATTTGATCAAATCCTCGGACTGAACCATACCGAGAGTTTCACCGGGGGTCCGGTCACTCTTTTTGACGATTTTCGCCCCGAACCCCATCGATTTAGCCCCAAGACGGTTCTCGATTATCTTATCAAGACCGTTAAATGTGCCGCCGCAGATAAAAAGGATATTAGTGGTATCCACCTTTACAAAATCCTGCTGAGGGTGTTTTCGGCCACCCTTGGGCGGGACACTGGCGGTGGTCCCCTCGATAATTTTTAATAGGGCCTGCTGAACGCCTTCTCCCGAAACATCCCGGGTGATGGAAGGGTTATCCGATTTACTGGCAATTTTATCAATCTCATCAATGTAAACGATACCGCGTTTCGCCTTCTCTACGTCATAATCGGCCTTTTGCAGCAAAGACAGAATTATATTTTCAACATCTTCGCCGACATATCCCGCTTCTGTGAGACTGGTGGCGTCCGCTATGGTGAAGGGAACATTTAAGAACCGCGCCAAGGTTTGGGCCAGGAGCGTTTTCCCGGAGCCAGTGGGACCAATCAGGAGAATATTGCTCTTTTGGAGCTCAACTTCGCCGGTGCTGACCATGGTGTCAAGCCGCTTATAATGGTTATGTACCGCAACGGCCAGTACCTTTTTTGCAGCATCCTGCTCGATTACATATTCATCGAGCTTTGCTTTGATGTCTTTTGGTAATAACGAATGAACGAGTTTCTGGGCGTCCTTCTCCGTTTCTTCCTCAATGATCTCGCCACAAAGCTGAATGCATTCATCACAAATATAGACCGCAGGCCCCGCGATAAGCTTTTTCACCTCTTTCTGGTTTTTCCCGCAGAAGGAACAGAAAAGATTGTCGCCGGTGTCTCCTTTTTTGGCCATTTTATGCCTCCGTTGATCCTATTTTGTCGAGATCATCCCTGTTTGTGATGACATAATCGACAATCCCATATTCTCTGGCTTCCTGACCGGACATGAAAAAATCACGGTCCGTATCGTTTTGGATACTTTGAATATCTTTTCCCGTATGGAATGCCAGGATCTGGTTCAGTGTTTCTTTCATCCGCAGGATTTCCTTGGCCTGAATCGCTATATCCGAAGCCTGCCCTTGCGCTCCGCCCATCGGTTGGTGAATGAGAATCCTGGAGTTGGGCAACGAATACCGCTTGCCCGCTTTGCCCGCGGCGAGCAATACCGCCCCCATACTGGCAGCCTGTCCGATACACACGGTCGCGATATCGGGTTTGATGTATTGCATCGTGTCATAAATTGCCATCCCTGAAGTCACGACGCCACCGGGCGAATTAATATAAAAATTAATATCTTTCTCTGGATCTTCCGATTCCAGAAAAAGCAACTGAGCGATCAGGAGATTGGCGACTTCATCGTTGATGGCAGTTCCCAGAAAAATAATTCTATCCTTTAGGAGCCTCGAGTAAATGTCGTAGGCACGCTCACCCCGACTGCTCTGTTCGATGACCATGGGAATTAGCGGCACGGAAACCCTCCTTAATGTCGCTGTCAATTTATATTTTGATGGAGAGGCTCTCGATACACCTCCTCCACCGGTTCTTTTTTCTTATAGCCTGATATTTTCTTCAGAGCAACTAATGGATTCAACTCTCGCCATTTATTGCTCCCCCTTCTGCGCAGGTTCCGTCGGGATAACCTCTTCAATCACACTGCTGTTAATAATAAGCTGAATGGCCTTTTTTTCAAGCAGAGTTTCTTTAAAAAACAACAACCCCTCCTGCTGTGCCATAAAGTATTTCTTTATTTCTTCAAAAGGCTGCTGATAAGCGGCTGCCATTTCCCTGATGGCCGTATCCGTCTCTTCATCGGTCACCAGCAATTTTTCCTGATCGACTATTTTTGTCAGGATCAAGTGCCGACGGGCCTGCTTCTCCGCGACATCACGGTATTTTCCCGTCATCGTTTCCCGGGTCAGCCCCACATCTTGCATGGAGATATTCTTTTGCGCAAAAGCTCTTTGCGTGTCTGAAATAATATGGTCCAATTCATAATCAATTAAGGAATCGGGCACTTCAAACCGGGTTTTTTCAATAAGATTCGAAAAAATTTGCTCGTTGAGTTCCTGCTCGGTGCGCTTCGCATATCCCGATGACAGGTTTCCCCGAATCGAATTTTTCAAATCCTCCAGCGACCCAAACGGACCCATTCTTTTGGCCAATTCGTCATCCAAAGGCGGCAACACCTCTTCCCGTATTTCATTGAGAATCACCTGAAAAATAATTTCCTGCTCTGCAAGTTCCACATTGGCGTGGTCCTCCGGGAACATGACAGGTATCTCCTTGCTTTCACCCGGCTTCATGCCCACGATGCCATCGTCAACTTCTTTGGCCACTTTGCCATCACCGAGTTTCATTGTAAAATTCTCTGTTTTCTGCATCGCGGAAAACGGTTTTCCGTCCTTAAACCCTTCATAATTAATCAATACAAAATCAACAGGTTGTGCGGCTCTATCCGCTGCAACGGGCGTGAGTTCGGCCATATTTTTTTGAAGCATTTTAAGTTGCACCTCAACCATTGCATCGTCCGGGGGATAAATCGTCTTTTTCAGCTTCAGACCTTTAAAATCAATATCGGCAATTTCAGGATTGATATCTACCGTGGCCTGATATTTGTACGGCCCCGAAGGAATGAGGTCGGGCGGATCGATCAGCGGTGTCCCAACCACTTTTAGATCGGTTTCTTTTAAAGCCTCGACGAAAGTCCCCTGAATAAGCTTGGAGGTAACATCCGCTTTCACATCTTTTCCAAATTGTCGCTCTAAAACGGAGCGAGGAGCTTTCCCCGGTCGAAACCCTTTAATTTTTGCATTTTTTTTCAGGTCATTATAAGCTTTATCCAACTCCGAAGTAATTTGCTTTTCCGGGATTTCAATATGTAGAATCTTTTTTACAGAGCTGACGTCTTCCACTGTTACTTGCATGGTTGTCCTTTCAAATGATCACGAATAGTTAAATGCCTGAAGCGGTTCCTCCTCAAGCATTTAAAAAATGGTGCGAAAGGGGAGATTTGAACTCCCACTCTGTCGCCAGAGCTGGATCCTAAGTCCAGTGCGTCTACCAATTCCGCCACTCTCGCATCTGGTTACAAATCAAACGAACACTATAAATGAATTACGACCAACCTCAAAAGCAATCCCAGCCCAAGCCCTTCCCGCCGCCATCGGACTATTAAGCCGATGGTAAATCCGGCGGAAAATCTTTTGACCAAGGGTGTCACTGCGAAGGGGCAAATGCTATGAAGCCTCAGAGGTCAATGCAGGTTGGCATCCGTAGCTTGACAATATATGCAAATGTAATAAATTGCCAAAACTGCGTTCAGTGAAAATAATATCAATCCTGATTGGTGTCAAGTACAATTGGAAGCGCCTTATATGTCAAGATGTTGGAGAAAAAAATGAAGATGGGGCCATTTCCACCCGTTGTACTGACTGCCTTTTTGCTGTTAACCTTCAGCCTCACGCCTGTATTTGCAGACATGCCAACCAACCCATCTCCCGGACGGGCAGTGTTTGTCGATCCCGGACACGGTGGGGAAGATTCCGGCTCCGAAGGACCCGGAGGTACGCTGGAAAAAGAGGTTACCCTTCGGATAGCCCGTCTTGTTTCGGACAGACTCAACGGAAAATATCGGCTAAACTCGTCCCGCACAGATGATTATCATATCGATATATTTGACAGAGCCGGATTGGCCAATGATTCAAAAGCGGATCTTTTCATCTCAATTCATGTCGGCGGAAGTTTTCGTCACAGCGCGAACGGTTTTTGCCTCTACTACTACGAACCGTCCTTAAACCCCAACGATAGCAACCGTCTCTCGGCTGAAAATTCCGCTGCTCTGTTCAGCGACAGGGAACAGTGGCGGGCGATTCAGCTGAAGCATTTTTCCGCAAGCCGGCAGCTGGCCAGATACATCCGGAATCGCTTAGGCCAGTTTTCAGATCAACCGACCTTCGTCACCGGTGCGAATGCCTTGGTGCTGGCAGGAGCGGATATGCCGGCAATTCTGATTGAAATCGGTTGCCTTGCCACCCCTTCCGAGGAAAAAAAGCTTTCGGATATGGGCTACTTGGCCCGCATAGCAGATGCAATTAATATCGGTATAACGGATTATTTAGGTGACAACTCTGGAATTTCATCTATGGACTTGCACCAATAAAAAAAGCATGATAGAAATCCACCGCTTATCAATCGGGGCGTGGCGCAGCCTGGTAGCGCGCCTGCTTTGGGAGCAGGAAGCCGGAGGTTCAAATCCTCTCGCCCCGACCATTAAAATCAAGCAGTTGAACAAATTGTTCCGGTGCTTTTTTTGTTTTGGGGACTACTAACGGTGCTCCTTAATAAATACAAAAACTGAATACCAGCGCAACTTATACCCTCCTCCCTAGATAATCCCCGCGACACTCTCTGGTATCCAGCCGATCTTATCTTCTGAAAACCGGATTTTCAGAAATCCGTTTAGCTGATTTTTTACCGCCACCTTCGTTCCCGCATGGAGGATAAAGAGTTCAGTCGATTCGGGCGTTTGGCCGGATCGAACCGACACCGAGTTCGGTAAAATCACGGCCTGCGGACGAAACGCCTGCTCATATAACCGCCAGCCGGTGGTTCCCAAAACAAGTACCGATAGCATCAGCATGCCGTAACAGAGATGCCGGAGAACGCCTCTTCGAAAGAACCGGTAGAGCCCTAAAAAAAGCCAAAAGGCCGCGTTAAGGATGATGCCGGCCCATTGAAGCGTGGCAATCCGGAACATGTCTTTCCAGAAAAACAATACCGCGACGACCGGTGAAGCGTCCCCCTCCTTTTCATCTTTGACCAGACTGCGCGCATAGGTGAGGTTGAACAGCAAATCCGGATCATCGGGAATCAAGGCGAGCGCTCGCTCGTACCAGAGAATCGCGGGGCCGATTTCTCCTTTTTTCAGGCTGGCATTGCCCATGTTATAAAAAAGCTTCCCGTTGCGGACGCCGGCGGCAAAAGCCTTTTCGAAGGCCACCATGGCTTCGGGATAAGCATTGGCCTCATAGTGTCGAATCCCCTCGATAAACGCGAGGTTTTCTTCCTTTCCGGTTTCAGCCGAAGCGGACCATGTTTCGCACCAGAGGCTCAGCCAGCAAGCGACAAGGAAAAAAGCGGCCTGTTGCAACCTCATCGCAGCACCTCTTTCATAACGCGTGTGGTTTCTGTTAGCAAAGCGTTTCGGGCAGGCAAATCGAGGTCCTTGCCACTGTATCTGGCGGAATCAATTTTTTTCAATAAATCCGATACCTGGCCGGCACCCCCTTCCGAAATACCGGCGGCATGAAGCAGTTGCCCTGCCTCTTCATAGGTCAGAGACTCGCTGCGCATTTTTGCCTTCGAACAAACCGCATACACCAGCGCCCGATAGAGGTGCGAGAGAAATTCTTCTCCGGCGCCATCCGCAACCCGGGACGCCTGCTTCATGGCGAAGACCGATTTTTGGGTCATCATCGCGGCCGGATTCCGATTTTTTTGTTTTAAGTTAAAGACCCCTTGCGCGATCAAAAAGAGGAGGGCCGGGAGAAAAAGGGCGACTGAAAACAGGAAACCGGACAGAGGCCCCCGACTCTCAAGGGCGTCCAGCCCTGTCTTTAAAGGAAGAATATCGCGACCGGTAAAATCGACTTTTTTCTTTTGGACTCCCGGCAGCGCCTCACTCTCCGCAGGGGAAGAAACGACCACGGGTGCTTCCGGGGGAGATTCGGATGCCCGGACCCGGATCGGGACCGGGGCAACGGACAAAAAGCGATACACGCCCTTCTCCGGATCAAAATAACTCACCGGCGCCGGAACGACTTGATGGTCCCCGGGAGTTACCGCAACGAGCGCCAGACGAAAAACCTTCTTCCCCTCGTAGCCCGCCGCTCCGAGCTGGATATCGCTTTGCGGAGAATCCGCATACTGCTTGAACGCATCCGGCACCAGGACCGTGGGAAATCCCGCGTCCATGATGTTGCCGGTTCCCTGAATGCTGATCGACAGGGTGGCCGAATCTCCCACCTTCATCTCATTCGTTTCAAGGGATGCCGCCATGGAAAATTCTCCCACGAGACCCGAAAAAGGAGTTGAACCCGTCTCCGGAGGCAAAGATCGAACCTTAAGAGGTATCGGGTCTGTTTTCAACACCCGAGGAACGAGCCGGCGGTTGCCGAAAAATGAATCCGGGGAAAAAGGATCCATCCGGTCCCGTGCCGAACCCCGGCGGGACTGCGAGTCCATGGTATCGCACCGCAGCACGGCTGGCCCGATGGTTGCTTCTCCGCTCTTGGTGGGTATCAATACATAGGAAAGCGCTACCTCCTGGTACCGGCGGCCGTTAACAACCTGTTGCCGGCTCTGTTGCTCACCGATCTGCTTTGCTGAAAAGCCGGGAAAATCGGGAGGCGTATACTGCGTATTGGCAATCTCAACGCCATAGCGCAGGAGGAAGGTGTAAACAATCTGCTGCCCGGCATAGGGAGACGTTTCGGTTACGCGGCCTATCACCTCGATATCCCGCTCCTCGGCGGCGCTCTCTTCACTTCGCTCACTCACCTCAACGATAATCGGCTCGGTGGAATAGGTTTTCCCCTCAAGCGTTGCAGTCATGGCTGGAACAGTCAGCTTCCCCGTCCGTTTCGGGACCAGCAGGAACGTGTGCGTCTCTTCCTGACGCATCCGGCCGTTGATGACCTCAACCCGGCTGCTGGTACCCCGGGAGTGAACGTCAAAGTCCCGAATTGTAGATGTATCCACCGATCCGCCCCTGCCGGGAAGGCTGACGATCAGTTGGACCGGTGTATCCAGCCGGGTTTGGTTCCGGTCCACAAAGGCCTGGAGCGTTTCGGCGGAGGCCGATAGCGGAATAAGGAGGAGCCAGAATAATATCCCTGCCAGTTGCCTCATTACCAGTCCTTTTCAACCTGGCGTTTGTGATATTCGGGGATGAGCGCACGGCCCGGCTTGTCTTCAAGGCGATTAAGCATCTTTTCAGCCTGCTGGACCCCCTGCTCATCCATGGGCTTTTGCTTAGAAGCGCCTTCCGGTTTAGCTTCGGCTTGTGTCTTTTCTCCGGGCTCCTTATCGGAAGGCGCATCCGGTTGACCCGGCGGGGACGCGTCCTTCTTCTCCTCTTCAGCGCCGCTTTGATTCTGATCCGCGTTCTTCTCCGGGGAGGGGGGCTCTTTCTTTGCGTCTTCCCGCTTCTTCTCCGACTCCTCGTCTTTCTTGTTTTTCTGACCTTCTTTTGAGTTTTCCCCTTCCTGAGGTGGAGGTTTGGGTTGTTCCATGGCCTTTTTGACAAAAGCCAGATTTTCTTTTGCTTCAATATCCTCCGCATTGATTTTCAGCGCCGACTCATAGCTTGCGATGGCCTCTTTGTGCTTGCCGAGGCGAAAAAGCGTGTTACCGATATTATAGTGCGTTTTTTGACGTAAGGCCGGATCATCGGATTTCAGCGCCTGCCGGTAATTTTTCAGCGCCGCATCAAATTGGCCCGCCTTATACTGCGCATTTCCCATATTGTAATATATTTCCGGACGATCCGGGGCTTCCAACTGGGCATCGATAAAATTTGTAAGCGCCTTATCATACTCGCCGGCGTCATAGGCCGTTTCCCCCGATTTCATCAACTCTCCCGGGGCCGCCGCATCAGCGGCCGGCGCCCCGAGGAGCAGGATCGTCATCACCACAACCCCTCCTTTTTTACGAAGGGGGATGAGAAATTCCAGAATCAGAATCAGAACGGCCAGCGCGAGAAACCACTGGTACCGGTCTTCAAGTATCTTTTTTTTCTGCTGGGACAAGGTGGCGGATTCCATCTCCTTTCGAATATGCTTCGTATAGACGGTTTCAAGATCCATGTTTCCCGCAACGGACCGGACATAGCTGCCGCCGGTCATCACCGCCATCTGCTTTAAGGTCGCCTCATCGAGCCGGGTCAGAATGATATTGCCGGCCGAGTCTTTTGCAAATCCGCCCCCCGCGGTGGGAATCGGCACCCCATCCGTCGCCCCGACGCCGATGCAAAAGAGTCGGACCTTGGCATCAGCCGCGGCTTTCGCCGCTTTCAGCGGATCCTCCCCCGTACTTTCACCGTCCGTGATAAGGATCACGGCTTTGTCGGAGGCATCCGCCGCGTTGAAAGCGGAAAGGGCGGTTTCAATCGCCATGCCGATATCGGTTCCCCCCACCGGTAGAAAATCAGGCGTGAGGGTACGTAAAAAAAGATGAAATGCCGCATAGTCGAGCGTGAGAGGACACTGAAGAAAGGCGGTTCCGGAAAAAGCCACCAGTCCCACCCGATCCCCTTGCAGCAGATTCAGCAAATCGACTACTTCCCGTTTGGCCCGATCAAGCCGGGTCGGCTGAATATCGGTTGCCAGCATGCTTTTCGAGCAATCCATGGCAATGATGAGATCAACCCCTTTTTGCTCGATTTCCCGCCACTGGTACCCGTACTGAGGACCGGCAAGGGAGATTACCCCCAGCACCATGACCATGAGCAGCATGGCCGCCTTGATCCACCGCCGGGAAGCGGCTGTGTCCGGGCAGATAGCGGCAAGTCCCCGGGCCGTGGCATAGCGGGTCAGGATACGATTTCGCTTTCGAAGTCCCCAAAAACAGGCCAGAAAGAGAACCGGCACCCCCCAGATCAACCAGAGCAAGTCGATATCGGAAAAGGTCATGGCACCCTCAAAAACCGGGTATGGGTCAACACCAACCAACATCCGAGAAAACAAAGCGCCGGAACCAGAAGGTATCGATATAACTCCCGGTAGTTGTCGAAGGTTTTTACTTTCACTTCCGTTTTCTCCAAGGCGTCGATGGTGTTGTAGATTTTTTGCAACGATTGAGTGTCCTCTGCCCTGTAATAGGTTCCACCGGTTTTTTCCGCTATCATTTCCAGGGTCTTTTCATCGATCTCGACATGCTGATACACGTATCTTTCCCCATAACCGGGAATATTCACCCGAAACGGCGCCTCCCCCTCGCGGCCCACGCCGACCGTGTAAATCCGTATGTTTTTTGTCGCGGCGATCTCGGCCGCCGCTTCCGGAGAAAGTTCTCCGCTATTGCTGCTACCGTCCGTCAACAGAATAATGATATTCGATTTGCTGGGGATATCCGAAAGCCGTTTAAGCGAGATGCCGATGGCATCCCCAATCGCTGTGCTTTTACCGGCGGCCCCGATCTGAACCCGCTCAAGGATCGTGGCAATCGTATTATAATCGCGGGTCAGCGGCAACTGGGTGTAGGCGTTGGATCCGAAAACCACCATGCCGATGCGGTCCCCCGAGCGTTTGATGACAAACTGGCGGATGACCTCTTTGACCGCTTCCAGGCGGTTGACGATTTTTCCCTCCTGCCGAAAATCCAGGGCCGCCATGCTTTCGGAGATATCCACCGCCAGAATGATATTGATTCCCTCGGTCTGGACATCCACCTGCCGCGTTCCCCACTGGGGCCGGGCAAGGGCGATAATCATCAGGGTAAGAGTGGCATATTTGATGGCCGGAAGCATCCTGGCAAATCGCAGGAGCAGCCCCGCGGGGAAAAGGGCCATCGACGCCGTGCTGGAAACCCGCAGGCTCGGGACCGGTCGCCGGCGCCGCCGCCAAAAAACCATGGCTGGGAGAAAACATAATAATAACAATAGGTATGGATCATCAAATCGAAACATCGATTATGCTGTACTTTTGCCGGCGTCAACCGGCGTGAGGGGCTCCTGCGCCCCGGTTGTTTTGTCTTCGGCCGAATCAGGGGTCGTCTGTTTTACAAACCCGCCGACAAACTCAAGATCACTGCCCCTGCGCGACAAGGGAGCGGGGACATCCGCAAACTTGACCGGATCACTAAACAACAGGAAGTCTTTTATACCCGATTTAAGCGCCCTGTCAATTCCCAGCCGATCGACCGCCGGCAGAAGCTCTTCCGTCGTCATTTCAAGGCCATCCACGCCAAATCGGCCGGACAGGTAGGTGCGAAAAATGGCGGACAGGCGAAAATAGAAGGCCTTGTCGGGAATCTTCCCCTCCCTGGTGAGGGCGTCCAGGGCCTGAAAAGCCGCTTCTTCCGGCGGCAAAATGACCTCCGCGGGGAAAATATCCTGTGCGCGCTTTTTGTTACGCCAGTACCGGTATGCGACAACCAGCAACGCGGCCACTAAAATCCCGGCCATGAGATACCAGACACTCTTTGGAAATGATCCCGGAAATAAAACCAATGCCAGCGGCTTTATGTCGTGGATATCGGTCATTTTCCCCCTCTATCGCTTGATTTTTTCCCGGTACCGGAAATACTTCACCAGCGCGTCGGTGACCGATCTTCCGGTACTGACATCAATACAATCGATATCCGCCGATTTTAGAATCTCTTTTGAGCGCTCGTGCTCCCGCCGCTTTTCGGTTGCATACCAGCGCCGAGTGGCCTCATTCGAAGCGTCGAGAAGGTGTTGAGCGCCGGTTTCCAGATCTTCCACCGTTACCAGTCCCCCCTCGGGCAAATCAAAATCTCCGGGATCCGAAACCAGCACCCCGATAAACTCATGTTTCTTCGCTGCGATTTTGAGCGGCTTGGCATAATCACCCGCCAGATAGTCGGAAATCAGAAATGCCAGCGCCTTTTTCCGACAAACCCGACCCATGTATCGAATGGCATTCTCAATATCCGTGCCGGTGCGACGGGGCGTAAACGCTACGATTTCTTTTATGACCCGCCAGACGTGGGCCGCTCCCTTTTGGGGCGGGATATAATGTTCCACCTGGTCCGTAAATAGAATCGCTCCGACCTTGTCGTTGTTCCGGATCGCGTTAAAAGCAAGAATGGCGGCAATCTCCGCCGATATTTCCCGCTTCACCGCATCCCGGGTGCCGAAATTACCGGAAGCACTCATATCCACTATCATCATCACGAGCCGCTCCCGCTCCTCGCGGTAGCGCTTGATATAGGGGCGTCCCATGCGAGCCGAGACTTTCCAGTCGATGCTCTTGACCTCGTCACCGGCCGTGTATTCCCGTACCTCCTCAAACTCGATACCCGACCCCCGGAACACCGATTTATACTGGCCGGCCATCAGCGTGTTCACCATCCGGCCGCTGCGGATATGCACTTTTTTTATTTTTTTGATGAGTTCAGCCGAAAGCATGGACACTCCGGGTTACGGGACGGCCACGGAATCGAAGATATGGCCGATGATCTGATCGGTGGTGACATCCTCTGCTTCCGCCTCATAGGTCAGAATGATCCGATGCCGCAGAACGTCCGGTGCAATGGATTTGATATCCTGAGGTGTCACATAGGCCCGCCCCTGTAAAAAGGCATAGGCCCGGGCCATCTGGCTCAGATAGATGGTTGCGCGCGGTGAGGCGCCGAATTGAATATAGTCGGCAATATCGATGTGATAGTCCGCGGGTTTTCGGGTGGCGAACACCAGGTCGACCATGTAATCCCTGAGTTTCTCATCCACATAGATGTTTCGGATCAATTCCGCAATCTCATCGAGCGTCCGGGGCGTGAGCACCGGATTTATTTCAACCGGCGTCTCAAATCCGACGCGCTTCATGATCTCTTTTTCTTCGTTTTTATTCGGATAATCGATTACCAGCTTGAGCATGAACCGGTCCACCTGGGCTTCGGGCAGGGGATAGGTCCCCTCCTGCTCGATGGGATTCTGGGTGGCCATCACGAGAAAGGGATCGGCGAGCTTGTAAGATGTGTCGCCGATGGTCACCTGGCGTTCCTGCATCGCCTCCAGAAGGGCGGATTGGACCTTGGAAGGCGCCCGGTTTATTTCATCGGCAAGAATGATATTGTGGAAAATCGGTCCCTTTTTTATCGTAAACTCACCGGTCTGAGGGCGATAAACTTCCGTTCCGATGAGATCCGCCGGCAAAAGATCCGGCGTAAACTGAATCCGCTGGAAATCAGCCTGGACGGTTGCCGCCAGAGCCTTGACCGCGCTCGTTTTGGCGAGCCCCGGTACCCCTTCGATGAGAATATGCCCCTTGGAAAAGAGCCCCATCAAAAGCCCATCGACCAGTTTTCTCTGGCCCACGAGAATTTTTTCGATCTCCTGCCGGATTTGGTTCACCAACAGGCTTTTTTGTTCCACTTCCTGTCTGATTTCTTCGATCCCCATCACGATCCTCCGCCACACCCTTTCCCTCGCGTTCTTTCCACTTCCCCCGCCGAAAGCATTCTCTTCTATAACATATTGTAAAAACATTCAATGGATTCTATAGCAGAGACGCTCGGCACATCAAGGGGAAGGGAAAAGAGCCGCCTTCTCTATTAAAGGGGGAACCATTACCTTTGCGCTAAGCTATGGAGCTTTACGCAAAGGCAATGGAAATCGGGCCGGCTAATACATGTCATCATCCATTTCTTCGTCTTTTGAATCGGACTTCGCCGGCTTTTCCGTAATCATGGCCTCTGTGGTGAACATCAATCCGGCAACGGAGGCCGCATTCTGAAGGGCGGAGCGAACCACCTTGGCGGGATCGATAATCCCGGTGGTCATCAGGTTTTCATAGGTATTGGTGAGTGCGTTGAAACCGAAATCGCCTGATCCCGCGAGGACCTTGTCGATAACGACAGCGCTTTCCGCATCTGCGTTTTGGGCAATCTGGCGAAGCGGCTCCTGCAAAGCCCGCTTTAAAAGGGCGACTCCGTGTTTCTGATCGTCCGGAACCTTCAGGCTTTCAAGAGCGCTGATGCAGCGAAGGAGCGCGACTCCACCGCCGGGGACAATACCTTCCTCGACAGCGGCGCGGGTGGCGTTCAAGGCGTCTTCGACCCGGGATTTTTTTTCTTTCATCTCCGTTTCACTGGCGGCCCCGATGCGAATGACGGCCACACCGCCGGAGAACTTGGCCAAGCGCTCTTTGGCATTGCCTTTTTCATACTCCGAGTCGGTATTTTCGATCATCCGCCGTATGGCCTTCATTCGTCCCTCAATGGCTTTTGGAGTGCCCGCGCCATCAATGAAAATGGTATGGTCTTTATCTATTTTAACGGTTGCACATTGCCCGAGATCCGTCAGCGTGAGAGTTTCGATCTGTATACCCAGCGCTTCCGTGACGACCTTGCCGCCGGTGAGAATGGCTATATCCTCCAGCATTTCATTTCGCCGATCGCCGTAGCCCGGTGCCTTGATGGCCGCCGCCTTGAGGGTTCCGCGCAGTTTGTTGACGATAAGAGCGGCAAGCGCCTCCCCCTCGACATCCTCGGCCACAATGAGGAGCGGTTTTCCGGACTTCGCGACTTTCTCCAGAAGGGGCACCAGATCCTTCATGGATGAAATCTTCTTCTCGTGAAGGAGGATATACGGATTCTCGAGAACCACTTCCATCTTTTGGGCATCCGTCACGAAATGGGGGGAGAGGTATCCCCGATCGAACTGCATGCCCTCGACCACTTCCAGGGAGGTCTCCATCCCCTTGGCTTCCTCGACCGTTATCACGCCTTCCCTACCCACTTTTTCCATGGCATCGGAGATGAGCTTTCCGATTTCAGCATCGTTATTGGCGGAACTGGTGCCCACCTGCAAAATTTCCTTCGAGTCCTTGATCGGCTTGGAGATCCCTTCCAGCGCCTTTATTACAGCGGTTACCCCTAAATCCAATCCCCGTTTGAGCGCCATGGGATCATCGCCCGCGGAAACCAGCCGGTGCCCCTGGTTGTATATGCTTTGCGCCAGGACCGTAGCCGTCGTGGTGCCATCTCCCGCCACGTCATTGGTCTTTTTGGCCACTTCCTTTATCATTTGAGCGCCCATATTCTGGAATTTCTGTTCCAGAACGATATCTTTTGCAACGGTAACGCCGTCCTTGGTAACCGTCGGCGAGCCAAAGGATTTTTCGAGAACCACATTTCTTCCCCTGGGCCCGAGCGTCACTTTTACGGCGTCGGCCATCGCGTTGACGCCCTTTCTCATGAACTCCCTGGCCTCATCGCTGAAGACAATCATTTTTGCCGTCATTAAAGTCTCCCTCCGTTAGTCTTCCAGAATCCCAAGCAGATCCTCTTCTCTCATGAAAAGGTGCTCAACACCGTCAATCTTGATTTCAGTCCCCGAGTATTTTGAAAACAGCACCCGATCACCGGGCTTTACCGAAACGGGAATCCGCTTGCCGTCCTCGCCCCTTTTCCCGGGACCCGTTGCGACAATTTTCCCTTCCATCGGTTTTTCCTTGGCCGAATCCGGAATGAAAAGACCACCGGCTGTTTTCTGTTCTTTTTCCATCCGCAGTACAAGAAGTCGATCGTTCATGGGTTTGATCGCCATGTGGGTATTCCTCCTTTATTTTTTTAATAAAATTTTATAAAATCAAGATATTATATGAAGATGAAATTTTACCCAAAACATTAATCACAAAACCCCTCCTGTCAAGAGGAACGCCGGACATTTCCATTCGGCGTTAACCCGGTGGTTTTTTGACCATTTGATACCACGGCCAAAAAGGACCCTTCTCAAAGCGCTGTTGCATGTTCCGCCTGTTTTACCCCTAATTCAGAAGCAACGGCGAAAGCACCGGATCGGGGGAGGGAGAGAATGATAGCGGGTATTGATTACAACTTACTGTTTTTAATTTAATTTACCATATAATTGCCAAAAAGAACTGCGACCGCTCAAATTTTTCTTAAAATTCGTTAAATTTTTTCTTGAAATTCATCGATAAATGGGTACAATCCGCCCAACCAAAAATTAACCTAAGAGGATTTATGTTTTCCTAAATTGGCGCCGCTCTGAAAAACGGCGCTTTCCTAAATTGGGGTGCTGTGTTTTTTAAGGAGTGATGCCAATGACGCATACCACCGTCGCTGCTTTCGAGAGGGTACCGATTGATTCCGTCGGCGCTAATAGATCAATTTCCCACTGGCCCGCATATTGCCCGCCTGAACATTTAGAAGAACCAAAAGATCATTTTATCAAACGGGATGGACTTGAGTTTGCCGGAACCCATCTGATCGTCGATCTGTGGGGCGCGAGACATCTTGACAAACTGGATCTGATGGAAAATACATTTCGCAGGGCGATCAAGGCGGCGGGGGCAACGCTCCTTCATATCCACCTTCATCACTTTACCCCCCAGGGCGGCATCTCCGGTGTGGCGGTGCTGGCCGAATCCCATATCAGTGTTCACACCTGGCCGGAGCGAGATTTTGCCGCATTTGATGTATTCATGTGCGGCGACTCTGATTCGGAAAAAGCCGTTGAGATCATAAAAAGCGTTTTCAAACCCAAACGCGCGAAAGTGCAGGCCTACCTCAGAGGAGTGGTTGAGTATGATGAAACAGTTTGTCGAGACGCTCTATGATGCCTATGGCCAGCAGTTTTCAATTGACAGAATCTATTTTGAACTTCAGACCGAGCATCAGTATCTTCTGATTTTTCACAATGCCAGATTCGGCCGGGTGATGGCGCTGGACGGCATCGTGCAAACAACGGAGCTGGATGAATTCATCTATCACGAAATGCTGACCCATGTGCCGGTTTTCGCGCATGGCCATGCCCGTCGGGTGCTCATCATCGGCGGCGGGGACGGCGGCATGCTGCGCGAAGTATTGCGCCACAAGGACGTGGAACATGTAACGATGGTGGAAATAGATGGGGCCATCGTCGAGCTTTGCCGGGAGCACCTGCCGAATCATCACCAGGGCGCTTTTGATGATCCGCGCGCCCACATCGTCATTCAGGATGGAATCGAGTTTGTTAAGAAAAGCTCGGAGACCTTCGATGTTATCATAACCGATTCGACGGACCCCATCGGCCCGGGAGAAGTTCTTTTTAAGGAAAATTACTATGCCGCCTGCCGGCGGCGCCTGTCACCGGGGGGGCTGCTCGTTACTCAGAACGGTGTCCCCTTTACGCAACTGGATGAACTGACCACCACCGCCCGGAATTTGTCAAAAGAGTTTAAGGATTGGTCTTTCTATAGTGCGGCGGTTCCCACCTATGTCGGCGGCATTATGACGTTTGCATGGGCAACGGATGATCCGCAATTACGCCGGGTCCCCCTGAAAACCTTACAGGAGCGAGTTAACGCCGCCGGGATAACAACCCGTTACTATAACCCCGAAATTCATCAGGCAGCGTTTGCCTTGCCGGAGTATGTCCTGGCCGCAATAAAGAGGAGCGTGATGTGATGAACCCTTCCGTTATAACCGCTGACCGGACCCAACTCGATTCACTGATTGCCGATACGGAAACCTGCCGCAGGATCACGGACGGCCAGGGGACACCGGTGCTGGTGGTGGATTGTGACACCGTTCGTGAACAGTTCAGGCGGTTATCCACGGCGCTGCCGGGGGTTGATCTATACTATGCCATCAAGGCCCTGCCGCACCGGTCCGTGGTCCATACGCTCGGTCAGGCGGGTGCGTTTTTTGATGTGGCGTCCCTGGGTGAAATTCGCCTGCTTCAAGAATTGCACATCAATCCGCGCCGAACCATATTCACCCATCCCATCAAGGGAGACCGGGACATCCGCCGGGCGCTTCGCTTCGGGTGCACGACGTTTGTGATCGATAATCCACTGGAACTTGAGAAGTTCAGCTCGTACCGGCATCGCGTCGGCCTCTTCCTGCGGGTGAGTTTCAGGGGCCCGGATGCGGTGGTGGATCTTTCCAGAAAGTTCGGATGCGAACCATCCGAAGTCTTGCAGCTGGTCAACCGGGCGAGAAACCAGGGCGTGCATATTAAAGGACTGTGCTTTCATGTGGGCTCACAGTCCC
This sequence comes from Pseudomonadota bacterium, assembly GCA_043797445.1. Taxonomy (GTDB): domain Bacteria; phylum Desulfobacterota; class Desulfobacteria; order Desulfobacterales; family JAFDDL01; genus JAZDPP01. The sequence continues at coordinate 32,144 of JAZDPP010000051.1, read as the reverse complement.
GTACTCCCGATGCGCACGTGTCCGCCATCGAGGTGTGCCAGGATTTGATCGCCCGGGCGGAGCTCATGGGCGTCATGATGAGCGTGCTGAATATCGGCGGCGGGTTTCCGGTCCCCTATTCTCCGGATACGATGGACATCGAACCGTTCTGCGCGCCGATTCGAAAAGCGCTCGGTACGCTGCCCGATCACCTCCGGATCATCGCCGAACCGGGGCGTTATCTGGCCGCGCCGTCCGTGACGTCGGTCTCCCGGGTCATGGGTAAAGCGTTTCGCGAGGGCCGATGGTGGTATTACCTGGATGATGGCGTCTACGGGTCCTTTAGCGGGCGGATCTTTGATAAGGCGGACTACCCGTTGACGGTACTGCGAACCTCGGACACGCATCACCCGAGTATTCTGGCGGGTCCGACCTGCGACAGCGTGGATGTGATCGCGGAAGATATCCTGCTTCCGGAACTTGAGATCGGGGATCTGGTGATCGGCCAAATGATGGGCGCCTATACGGTGGCCAGCGCTACCAATTTCAATTCCCTTGAAAAAGCCGAGATCGTTGTCCTGCATGAAAAGCCGTCCAGCGCGGCGACGATTGCCTATATCGGGTGACAGATGACAGGTGACAGGTGACAGGTGAAAATAGAATTGATGTTCCTCTTCGGTCAAGGGTTCCAATTATTTCACATCATCGGGGCGTTCTAAAAAGATTTTCCGCGTAATAACTGATGGCATGATCAAAGCGCCAGTCCGAAAGCCCGTCCGCGTTGCGGAGATGCAGCGGTTCTCCAAAATAATTGGAAAAGATCTCCGGCAGGTTCGATATTGGATCCTCCCCGTTCACATAGCGAAGATGGCGTTTGCTTAAAAACATTTTTTCCATATCCCGGCCCACCGGCGGCTCTCCGAACGTCACGACCGCCTGGAATTGAAACCGCATGCCGGCCAGCGTCGCCAAGGCGCCCCCTAGGCTGTGGCCGGTTGCCCAAACCGGAACAGGGTGACGCTTTTGAGAAATTTCTTTTTTTAAATCCGATTCAATCCTTGGCCAAATTTTATTGATCTCCATTAAAAAACCCGTATGGACTGTCGATGAGCCGTAAGGGGTGGGCAAAAAAAGCAAATCGGTGGCAAGATCCTCCGTGCTTTGGGCCTGGGTGCCGCGAAACGACAGAATCGCCTTGTCGGGCCATATGGCAAGAAAGGCCAAAGCGCCATCCTGATCATAAACGTGGCAAATTTTTGCACCGCAGCGGGACATGAGTTCCACGATGGCTTTTTCGGGATGATAGGCCGCATGCGCCAGATTAGCCAAAATCCAAGGCGGATTTGCGCTCCAATGCCGCTCGAAATCCATCGCATTTAGGTTTGGAACCATTGCAAAGGGCGCAAAGGCATCCGGATGAAATACCGCATCCAGTGATCGTGCCTGTTTTTCCTCGCATGGAGCTGTCCCTGCCGTCACTATCAGGATCGCTGAAAAAAAGCATATCACCCAAAGCGGCCACCGAGTATACAAAAGACCTGACTGTTCTTTAAGGCGCATGGTGCTTGAGCCGGATGTCTGCATGCACCCTTTCTAACGCCTTTTTACCGGGAGTTGCAAGGGGTGAATTGCGAAAAATTTCCACTGAGTGTTGACAAATATATAAAACCGCTGTCCCTGTGGCGCGGCTTTGAGAAACAGCCCCCCTTGGGGGGGGGGGGGGGGGATGGAAAGCAGGGTAACAGCCATTTAGTGTCGGAAAACCATCGGTTTTTCTTCGGCGTCGATTTCAATGGCGATGGTGTCGCCGGTTTTAAACCCCATCCGCCGGAATGCCTTTACGATTTGCGTGTGTCTGCCGCTTTGCCAGTAAACAGACCAGAGGGGATTTCGCACCGTATCGATGCCGTAGGCGTCGTGGCTGCACAGATTGATCCGAATCCTGTCTTTGGAGAGAAGGGTGTCCGCTTCGGCAAGGAACATGTCGCATCGGTATAAATTTTCGTAAAGCACCGCGGAAATCTGCTTTTGTAAATCCGGCATTTCTTCCAGATAATGGTTGGCCACATGGTACAGTTCTTCCGGAACCTGTTCCGCCAGATCCAGTACCGCGAATCGATGATGCGTCAGGGCAAAGGACTCAAGCGCCTGCTCATGGGCACGAATAATCCCCACAATCTCCTGAAGACCTGGCGCCGGCCCCGTTTCGCCTGACAGCATTTTTTCGCAGCTACTTATAATATCAATATAAACAGCCCTGTTGTCCATAACATACATGGGACGTTCCCGAAAGTTTCGTTGCTTCCGGATTCTTCGAATCCCATCCAACTTGAGGGACCGTTCACTTTCTTTCAGCTCCAGAATTTCAATATTGGAAATATCCTTTGCCTGAACCACATGGATATCATTGTCTTCGGAAATGATATACTCGATTTCGCATCTGAATCCTAAAAATTCCTGAATGCTTTTGGAAAGTTCCAGTAACCGGCGGTCGTGGGGGGTTTTGGTGATAAAGGGCTCGCTCTGAACTTTTTGAACCCGATTCCGGCAATACCCAAACTCCCACTGTTTTCTGAGAAGCTTGGCCATAACGCTGGAGCCTTCAATAAACGGCATGACGATCACTCCCAGTTCCTCGGGATCCATATCCGGCGCATTATTGAATTTCTGCTGCCGCCGAATGGAAAGCCCTCGGCTGGTAGCGGCATTTTTTATCATCCGCTTTCTGGCATACAGGATGCCGCTTACGTCCGCGTAGGTTTCCAGAGAATCAAAGGTGCCACCTTTGTAAAATTGCTCCAGCGGGTGTGCGCTTCTGGCAATGACCTTAAAACTTTCCCGGTGAGTTTCCAGAAACCTCTCCAGTTCCCCAAAGTTTTTATTCTTAAAATCATCGGCCGCGATATAGATAAAATCCGGCACATTGAAATTCTGATTTCTCAACGTCCGCAATAATCCTGCTTTTTCCGGAAGCTTTTGTTCCATAAGTTCTCCAGATATTCCTCATCTCATTTTGCAACGCGAACCATAATGCTTGATCACTGTAATCGGTGTAAACGGTTTGAGCAAAAACGACGTTTATATAACACGAAAAAGCAAGCGAAGTCACTCAATATGGAAATGGGGTCAACCAGCCCGGATTGCGGCTATCGAAAAAGTCCTTTTTCGAGTCTTTAATCCGTGATAATTGTTTGATATAGCCTTAAAAAAAAGGGCCTTGATCATGGTTTCGGCCACGCCAGGGTATTTTTCCCAGCCCGGCAAGAACTCGCTATCGCTCAAACAGCTTGCCGGGCTTCCAAAAACACCCTGGCGTGACCTGCTCGTGACTCGGGGGTGGCCGAAGAGATGATCAAGGCTAAAAAAAGATTTGCAGTTCAGTCGATGCTATCCACTTATCCACCGGATCTATTACAAAAAGGAGATTTATTCATGCCGAAACACATCCGATTCATCCTCGCCCTCGGACTTGCCGTCCTGCTCATGGGCTTTTCGCCCCCCGTTCAAGCCGAAGCGCCCAAGGTCCAAACTCAGGTCCCGGGTTATTACCGCATGCAGCTGGGTCAATTTGAAATTACCGCCCTTTACGATGGCGTCATCGAGCTGGACGCAAACCTGTTAAAGAACGCAAAGCCAGCGGACCTGAACCGGTTATTGTCCCGGATGTTTGTCGGTAATCCGAAAATGCAGACGGCCGTGAACGCTTATCTGATCAATACGGGCGAGAATCTGGTGCTGGTGGATACCGGAACCGCTAAACTATTCGGCCCCACGCTGGGGTTTGTACCCGAAAATCTGAGAGCCGCCGGCTATGATCCGGCTCAGGTGGATACGGTCCTTATCACCCATCTCCACGGAGACCACATGGGCGGACTGAATGACGCCGCCGGTCAGCCCGTCTTCCCCAAGGCCAGGGTTTTTGTCTCACAGGCGGATAACGACTTCTGGCTGTCGCAGAAAATTGCCGATGGTTCACCGGCGGCATTGCAGCCATTCTTTAAGATGGCACGGGATACCGCGGCACCTTATCTGGCGAGCGGGCAGTGGAAAACATTTACTGAAAGCAGCATACTGGTGCCCGGCATTCAAGCCGTCAAGGCGTATGGCCACACGCCCGGCCATACGGCCTATGCGGTTGAGTCCGAAGGTCAAAAGCTGCTCATCTGGGGGGATTTAGTGCATGCCCATGCCGTGCAATTCGCAAAGCCGGGTGTTGCCATCGAGTACGACATCGACCCGAAACAGGCGGTTGCCACCCGGCTGGGTATTCTGAAAACCGTGGCGGCCAACAAATCCCTCGTGGCGGGGATGCACCTGCCCTTTCCGGGCATCGGTCATGTCCGGGCGGATGGCAAGGGCAGTTATGCATGGGTGCCGGTAGAATTCGGGCCATTGCCCAAGGCGGCAAACCAATAGAGGTTGGCGGTTCGGGTTACATATTACGGAATGGATTTGCCGCCGCCCCCCGAAGCATTGCCGTTAAGCCTGAAACCGGTTTAGCTCCCCAACGCCAGGAAATTGTGCGGATGCACGAAAGTTTGGGGGAGGGTCGCCTTAAACTTGGGAAAAAAAAGTGCCGCAAGTCGAAGGAAATCAGCAAGGCGCTTCCTTAACCTTGCGGCAAAGCGGTTTAACAACTAGTTACTTCTTAACCTAATAACATTGTTTATAATTTTGCATTTCAAATCATTTCAAAGTCCTTCTTCTTAGCATTGTCAGACAAAGGATTCCGGCACCAAAAAGCATCACAGTGCCAGGCTCTGGAACAACCGGAGCCGGATCGGTGCCGGATACCCATCTACCTTGAGAATTACTCTGCCCGCCCACATTTCCTAACGCAAAACCTTCAAACCCGTTTGAATCATAAATATCCGATCCGCGAATGAAAAGGTTGTCAATCCAGGCAATTTCGGGACCGGTTCCGGTAGCTGCATCATGACTCAAAATCAACCACCACCCATAAAGCATAGTCCCGGTCTCATTTAAAGGCTGATCGGTATCAACCGGAGTTAGTAGGTCCCCCTGCGGGCCATAGCTTGAACTGACTGTTTCTGCCTCAAAATTCCATGTCAACTCAATTGTTGTCCATTCATTGATAATAGTTGGGGTAAAAGAGTAATCATCCCCCCAGCCAAATGGATATATTGATGAAGTATTTGGACCAGCAACATCCCATTGCAACCCATATACCGGGTCTATATAATCTTCTTCTACGTCCACGTCCCACGACCACCAGAGATTTTCCATCCATCCATCATTTGCCCGGAAAATGTCAAACGAGACGGTTATGGATTCATGCGCTGCAATGGTAACGGGTGTATTGAAGAGAACATACGCCCAAGAGCCATCGCCCCAGTTATCAGCCACCTGAAATTGCAGAACTTTGTTAGCGTTAATTTCAACGATTTGTGGGGCCAATGTCGGTGTTGTTACGGCCGTTGCAAAAACATTGCTTTGGAAGAGCAATAAAACGGCAATTCCGATAAATATGGCAGCAATCCTTTTCATTTTCATTCTAAACCTCCCTAATTAATAAAGTGAAAATTGATGTCATTAACTTCAAAAGATGAGTTTTTGCCTATTTATTACAATTATCGTGCCATAAATTACTCCTAAACAGGAGGAAAACCGGTCAAGACTAGAATCGTAAAAATATTTTTTTATTAGTAATATATTTTAATAGTTAAATATTTTTTTGTCTGATCGAGACACTGCCTTCCAACTGATAAAAAGGAAATGCATGCCGATGATAAAAAACGACGATAAGCCTGCAATTGAGAATCCTTTAATAATCGACAAAGAAATAAATCGAAGGATTTTTTCGGTGTTCTAGTCATGACGACCCCTTCACTTTTCCATACCGTCAACTTCGGCAAACCAACCTTGTGTATTTACGACCCCAAAAATAGGATATTTTTTTCACAGGCGGCCTCCTTACTATGAAGTTCATTACCTATGCGGAGCTCACTCAGCATATTTGATGAATACTTCTTGGTCAGAGGAGCATCGTGCTGGTCTTCGGAAAAGAAAAAGGAGAAGCTTTATGCTGGGAAGACAGGAAACAAGGCAAGGGCGTGCCCCCTGCATTAATGAAAAAGGGGGCGTTCTTCAAACAGACGTAAAAGAAGCGGGTAAAGATCGTTTCGATTGTGATTGTACCTAAATTCGCACTCCTTGATATGCAGTAGCAGCGTCGATTTTTTCAGGCCGCGGAACCGGTGAAGCCGCGATCGAGTGAGCCCCCAAAACCCGGAACAAATATCGATGCCATTGCGTTGGCGCCCGTTATCCGCTTCTCCGGGCTTTAGCCGGACATACTTCATTTTCGGCAGAGCTATCAGGCCGCTGAAACACCATAACACCTCATCGATTTGACATTGACAGTCATCCCCGGGTTTTCTTTTCGAGCAAGCCGCCTTAAGCTTCGGGCACATATTTTCCGGGATCGGCAGGCTGCGGATTTTTCCGTTATCATTGGCGATTCCGAGAAATGAAATGCCCCCGGATGAATCGGCGCAGGTCGCCCCGTTGAGATGGATTTCATCCTCGAAAATATTGACCGGACACGTTGCGGTTTCCAACTGGCAATGCTGCACTATTCTCAGCCGAATCTCCTTCACGTACCGGTTGATCGTGTTTCGGTTAATTCCCGTGATGCTGGAAATTTGACTTGCATCCAGATCCAGGGCGAACAGCTGGATGATCGAGCGGAACTGGGTTTCATTGATCTTGGCACGGCTGACGTATTTGTTTTTCATTTCCGTCCTTATCTCCGAGCCTGCTCTGAAAAGGCTAAAGACTGAAGGCAAAAAAACATAATGTCCGACTGAGAACATCCACGGGCTTTCGTGTCTGTTTCCGGTAAAGCGCCCAAGAGCGATTTGAAGCGGATATGTGCACAAAACCCAATGCAATTATTCCATATTGAATTAAAAAGGTCTTGTCTGTATAGTGGGTCACAGTAACTCTGTGACTTAAGTCACAGTTGATGTTTTTCCCCGGGGCTCGGAGATACCTGCATGGACAAAAGTGTTTTGGATAAAAGGGTCTCTTTCCTGAAAACCGTGGCCCCTTTTAAAAGTCTCTCCACTGAAGATCTCGGAAAATTTGCCCGGTGTTTCCAGGCACGCTCTTACCGCCATCGGGACATCATTATCCGGGAGGGGGATCGAACCAGCGAGTTTTATGTTATCTCCGCCGGAAAGGTTCGAATTCTGACCCTGAATCCCACCGGGGACGAATCCTGCCTGCGCGTGCTCTCCTCCCGCGATATCTTTGGAGAGCTTTCCGCCTGCGACCGCGCCCCCCGGTCGGCTTCGGTGCAGGCCCTGGGCAACTGTACGCTCCTGGTAATGTCGCATGGTGCGTTTTTAGGTTTTCTGAGGACCCTGCCCGATTTTTCGATGGCCTTCATCCATTTTCTTCTGGAAAAGCTTCGCTGGACGACGCTCTATTCCCACACCATCGCCCAATATGATACCGCCGGGCGTCTCCTGCACCTGCTGTTGCACTACAAAGACATGATCGGAAAGGAAACCGTTCCCGGAAAAATCTATGAAGTCGATTTATCCCTAAACCAGGCGGATCTGGCTTCGATGGTGGGCGCAAAGCGGGAATGGGTCAACCGGCTCCTGCAACAGTGGCGCAAACAGGGTCTGCTCACCTACGATCGGGGCAAGATCACCCTTCTCGACCTGCCGGCGGTGGTGGCGGAGCGGGACCGGCGGATGGCCATGCTTCAGGAATCGTCGTGGGGGGAAATCTGAACTTTCGCTATTTGGTGGACCCTGTTAAGTAAAAAGAAGGTTTTTATGGGAGGAAAATCATGGCAACAATAGATGACAGGGTAATTGAAGATGCCCTATCCCTTCCGGCAGATATCCGCTTAAATCTGATCGAGAAGCTTCTGGTTAGTCTCAACCTCCCGATCGACGAGGAAATCGATCGCATTTGGGCGCAGGAGGCGGAGCAACGCATATCAGAAATCGAGGAAGGCAAGGCTAAACTGGTTCCGGGAGATGATGTCTTTGCCAAAATCCGAGCGAAGTATCCGAAATGAAGTTTTTTTTCCATGAGGATGCGGAAATTGAATTTGACAAGGCCGTCGACTATTATGAAGATTGCCGGCAGGGTCTCGGAATGGACTTCGCTCAAGAGGTGTACACGGCCATTTTCCGCATTACCCAATTCCCCGAAGCGTGGTCGGCCATGTCTGAAAATACTCGCCGCTGTCTTGTAAACCGATTCCCCTTTGGCATCATTTATCAAGTGAAATCAGGCAGTGTGAGAATAATTGCGGTGGCTGATCTTCGACGTCGGCCAAACTACTGGCTGGGCAGGAAGTGAGCAGATTCAGGCAACATTCCGGAAAAGACTGATTCCTTTGCTACTTCAGCCGAATCTCCGATATACCGTCCCAGGAGTCCGGTGGCGGTTCTGAAATATAGCGGCGGCAGCGCTCGTGGAAAATGAGGCTGAGGCCGTCCGCCGCATCCAGGGCGATCAGCCGGGAAAACTCCTCGCACGCCTCGGCAAACCGGCGTTCCAGGTAAAGTCCTCTCGCTTTTTCAAAGAGGCGGCAACGCTCGATTATTTTCGGATCGAGCCCGGAGGCGAGTCCCACCAGCTCATGAAGCGTTACGGTGGCGGATTGCCCCGGCTGGCAAATGCGCTCGATTTCCCGGGTGACAAATTCATTGCCCAATCTCTCCGCGGTAGCGTCTCCCAGAAGAATACGGGTTTGATAGATTTTATTGATTGCCTCCAGGCGAACTGCCAGGTTGGTGGCCTCACCGTGAACGGTGTAGTTTAAAAAGCGGTTTCCGCCGACATTTCCCGCCAGCATCCGGCCGCTGTTGATGCCGATGCGGACGGCTATGGTTTGCCCGGCCATAGCTGTTTCATCCCGCTGAAGGTCTTTTAATGCCTCCATGATTTCGAGTGCGGCCCGGCAGGCGAGGGCCGGATGATCCGGCTGGGGAAGCGGCGCCCCCCAGACGGCCATGATCGCGTCTCCAATGTACTTATCGACCATCCCGTCCCGGTTAAAAATAATGTCGCTGAAGCGTCCCAGATACCGGCTCAATAGTTTTACCAGCGCTTCCGGAGACATTCGGCTCGCCATGCTGGTAAAATCGGCGATATCCAGATACATTACGGTAGCATCGACCATTACACCGCCGAGCCGCAGGCGTTTCGGATCTTCTAAAAGCGCCTTTACCACCTTCGGAGAGACATACCGGGAAAAGAGGCTTCGGATATGCCGCTTTTCTTTTCGAAGATAAAAGAGATCCGGAAACGGCGCCGAAAGACTTCCCGCAATAAGGGGTAGCACGGCCGGCACAAAAGGGAAAAAGATATTTTCCGAGGAGAAAAGAAAATAGCTTACAAGCGCCGTTCCGGTAATGGTGAATCCGATAAAGGCAAGGCCTGGACCCGGTCTCGGAAATATGATGGCAAAAAATCCGATTGCCCACACGAGACTCACCCAGAATAGGCCTCCAGCGGGCTTTTTAATATAATTTCCAGCCAGAAGATTTGCCGCGATTGTTGCGTGAATTTCAACGCCGGAGATAAGTTTCGTGTCCGAGCGGGAATAGGGAAAAGGAAAATAGTCCGCCACGGGGGCGTTGAGCTCCGGAACGGTTTGAAGGGCGAGCCCCACAAAAACGAGCTTATCGCGCAAAAATCCTTTCGGAAGATGTTTGGACGGATCTTGTGCCTGATAATAGGAAATCGTTTGAATGGAGCGGGGAGGCCCGGCATAGTTGATCCATATCGGATGGTTCGAATAGAGAAGGCTTTCCAGACGCTCCCTGTCCTTACCGGATGAAACCGCATGGGCCGCACCGAAAGAGAGGCTAGGGATCGCACCATATTTCAAAAAGGCGCGCCGGACGAACCCATCCGCATCGGACGGCAGATTAATGCCGCCGATCGGTGTCTTATCCGACAGAAGCCGTTTATGCGGCGTCACCACCGACTGGTACTGATAATTCGGATCATCGATGATATCGACGGCGGCGGCCAGAAGCGTGTTCGGGTGGGCAGCCAGACTTCGGGCCAGTTGCCGGTCGCCGGCCGGGTCGGCGGGTTCGGCAAAGAGAATGTCAAAGGCAACGGTCCTTGCACCCTCTTCAAAGAGGGTATCGATCAGCCGGGCATGATAATCCCTCGACCAGGGCCACTGCGCCTGAAATACGGCAAAAGAGGGCTCATCCACCGCCACGACCACGATTTCATTCGGGGGGGCCATGGGTCCGCGCAGGCAGAAGAGCGCATCATAGAAAAGGTAATCCAGGTGCCGGCCCCAGGGGGAAATGGAAAAAAGGGCCGAACCGATCATCACGCCCATCACCACCATCGCTCTGGCGATAAGGGCTTTTTTCGATGAATGCGCTGAAGATTCGCGGTTCAATTGGCGTTGACCTTCCGCAGCTTCCTCCGTTCTCGACTTCCCGGTCAATCGGCTTTCAGAAATTGATCTTTAAACTCAGCCACCCGGCGGTCTCCGGCCAGATGCCGGCTAAGTCCGACAGGTAAACCCCATCGAAGTGCTCATTGAACAAATTGATGACCTCAAACCGGATATCCCCTCGCTTTTTGGGCAGCTCATATCCTATATAGGCGGTGGTGATATTGAAATCGTCGTTGGGATTGTCCGGCCGGTTGTCATAGTGGACCACGAAATGCTGCTGAAGAAGCCCGCCGTAAAAACCCCGCGGGTGAAGATACGCGAGGCTTCCATACAGCATTTGATTTTCCCCTTCGTTTTTTGCATCCGATTCATCGTCCTCGACGTGGACCAGAATATATCCCAGATTCAACCCGAAGCGGTTTGTTAGCAGCTGATTATAGGAGATTTCGATTCCTTGGTAATGGTTTTCGACATTCATCATCTTCTCTTTTCCCGCCTGGCGGATCTTGAAATCGTAATCCAGGGTCTGATCGAACAAGCGGGCAAGAAAGGCGCCTTTTGGCCATTCGTGCTGCCAGCCGAGTGCCCACTGTTCTATGACGGAACCCTCAAACAGCGAGGCCAGGGGATTTCCGACAACGTCGATCGGGTCTATACGGGCCGCGGCAAAAAGCGTGTCGAGGTGACGCGCAAAAGCAAGGGTGACCGTGTTGCCCGCGCCTGGAGTGAATTGCAGTCCGACTCGGGGATTCCAGAAGGTATCGGACCAGGTGGTGTTATCGGCGCTGGAGACGTTTTCGATGGTATCGGCGTAAAGCGCGCCCTCAATCGAAAAGAGAGACGAAAGCTCCCAGATGTCCTGAAAGTAATAGCTCTGCTGGCGCCGGGTCCGGCGGCTTTGTGTTTGATCGGAAGCAACCGGGACGGGAATGCCCCCATGGTTCAGATACGTCCGTGTGACGCCGTCATAGTCCCGGTCACTCCAGTACTGAAAGGTGCCCAGCATCACCTGGTGGTTTTGAAGGTGAAAGAGCTGGAGCAGCTGAAATACGGTGTAGGGCTCCTCAAGACCGATATCCGCATAAAAGTCATACGTATTGGGGGAATAAAAGAAGCGCTGATGGCGTTTAACCGCAATATCGCTCTCAAACCGATGCCGCAGATGCATCAGGAAATCCGCGCCGGCGGACATGTGGCGGTAATAGCCGAACTCGACCTGCCCATAATCGCTTTCGGACTTATTGGCCCGATCCACGGACGCATGGTATTGGGTGAGCGTATCCGTATCCCCGTAATCGACTGACTCCAGGTGCGCCCGGAAAGAGAGATGATCCCGGGGGGTGATGTCCCATTTTAAACTTGGCCGGACGAGGCGCCCCTCCTCATAAAGTCCTCCCCGCCATTGGTCCCGGGTGTATTTCAACAGATCCAGCTGATAAGAGAGATGTTGTTCGGGCGCGGCGCCATGGAGCACCGCCGACCCATGCCGCAAGTCATGATTGCCCGCCCAAAGCTCAAGGCTGCCGCCGACGTCGGGCTGTTCGTATAAGAGGGTGTAATCGTTAACGGTGTTAAAGGTATTGGCATTGGCCGGTTTAAAGAGAAAGGCTTTGAGCCATTCGCTCGTGTCCCCAAGGCCTTTACCGCCGGATAGATAATACTGTGTCCACGCCCAAAAATCGTGGGCCGCCGAATTGGCATAGTTCAGTTTCACCGATTTCCAGGCCTTTATCTGACCCCAGTCCCCCATGCCCAGTTGCCGGAAAAGACGCGCCAGTGAAACATTCTTTACCGCCAGATCCTTGTCCAGAAGAAACCGGGATCGATAGACCGCCCGGTTGTCATTTCTCAAAATAGCCTCATTGAGGGCCTCAATCGCCTCACCCGCCTGGTTGAGATCGCTTAGGATGTGTGCCCGGTAAAGCCACGGCGTGGGATCGGCCGGGTCCATGGCGGCGGCCTGCGCGAGAATATCCAGCGCTTTTTCGGGTCTTCCCAGCTCATGAAGCATTTTCCCCCAGTAGCTTAGAAAAAGAGACCGCCTCGGTTCGAGTACCATGGCGGCGGCGATGGCGGCCACGGCAGCCGGTTTTTCTCCCAACCTCATTCGGGCCAGCGCGAGGCCCAGATAGGATTCCGCCATGCCCGGGTCAAACGCGAGCGCGGCCTCGAAGCAGGCAACGGCCGCTTTTGTATCCTGCTCCGCAAACGAAATAAATCCCAGAAGATTCTGCAAAGAGGCGCTCCCCTTTTCGGAAAGACCGGCAATTTCGGCCCTGGCCGCATTGGTGTCATCCAGGGCAAACCACAACCGGGCGGCCGTGACTCTGGCTGTTTCATTTTCCGGAGCGATTCTCACCGCTTGCCTTGCGGAATCGAGTGCCGCTTTTAACTGAAAAAGGGCTTGGTGGGCGTAACTTTTGGTGATGAGTGCGCCGATGGAGTGTGGAGAGAGCTCCACCGCGCGTTTCGCGGCTAAAAGTGCTTCCTGGTTTTTGCCGCTCAATAAGAGGCTCTGAGCATAAATAATCCATACGGCCGGAATCGGTGAATCGGTTTTCGTCCATTCGGAGAGCATCGTTTCCACGCTCCCGGGGTCATTATTTAGAAGAGCGGCATGGGCCTCCCGTATCCGGTTCTCTTGCTGAAAGGCGGCGGTGTCCGGTTGAGGCCACGGAAGAAGACCGGGGAGGTCGGCGGATAAGAGCGGTGGCAGATGCACCACCCATTGGACGGTATTTTCAGGAGTCAGGAGAATCCTCTTTTCCAATGGCCCACCGGCTCGCGCAATCACCTGCTCCAAAGGGTTCACGACCGTTTCCTCCACCTCGTTCCGGGCCAGCACCCGGCCTTCGAGAACGGACAGGTATGCCGCGCCGTCAGCACTGATCCGCAGGTCGAATTCCGTCCCCCGAATGCCGGCGGTGAGCAAAGGGGTTCGAATGTCGATGATTACCGCTTTATTTTTATTGCGCAGCCAGAGCTGGCCGGAATTCAGTTCGTAAAGAGAGTTTTTTGCCCCGTCGCCCATCGGCCCAGTTTTTACCGGTTTCAGCCATCCCGCACTGAATATCACCGACTTGATGGTGAAAAAGCTGTTTCGATTCAACTGAATCATGGTTTCATCCGCCACCAGCAACGCCGCCCAGCCGCGATCACCGGTTCGTATGCTGTCACCGGCCTGTAATGCGGCCCCCGCCGAGGCGGGATGCCACCCATCAGCAGCGGAGGAAAGAACTTCGACCTGCCCGGTCAGGTGAACGATTCTGGCGGCCGGGCCGCTCTCCTCGCCGCCGGCCGAAATTGCCGCGATAAGGAGGATGAGAATCCAAAGGGGAAGAGCAATGCCGATCCGTGAACAACGAGTTGCCGGGAGGTTCACAACTCCCGGCCGACGAGGCAAAAGGTATTGGGGCATCACAGTCACCTCCTTATCGTTAGAGAGCGGTTTTTTCCACTTGCGTTTTACGAGGACGACTTCTTTGGCGTGTCCGTCAGAAGTAAGGGAGGAGGGGAGTGTTGTCAATATTTTAATTTAATTGGGCATCCACTCAATTCACCTTATCGGGAAACACGGATTGAAAAATCATGCCACCGGATATTCGTATGTTTTCCCGCTATACGTCCGTACGATGAGCTTACCCGCTTCACGCCCTCGAATATACGCCGGCAACAGAGGCACCTTGCCGCCTCCTCCCGGCATATCGATCATGTAATGGGGAAGGCAAATGCCGGAGGTATGACCCTGAATCGCGGCCATTATCTCGATGCCTTTTTCAACGGAGGGACGGAAATGACCCGTGCCCCGAACCGGATCCGGGTGGTGGAGATAATAGGGGCGGACCCGGATTTGAAGCAGCTTTTGAAAAAGTTCCCTCATGACTTCCGCCGAGTCATTGACCCCTTTGAGGAAAACCGTCTGGTTTCCGAGCGGAATACCGGCATCCGCCAGCCGGGCGCAGGCGGCGGCGGCAATGGGAGTAATTTCCAGCGGATGATTGAAATGGGTGTTCACATAGAGGGGCTGATATTTTTTCAGCATATCGGTGAGCGCCGGGGTGATTCGCTGGGGCAGGGTGCAGGGCGTCCGGGAATGGATGCGAATGATTTCCACATGGGGGATGCTGCGCAACGTGATGAGAATTTTTTCCACCGTGCCGGTTTCCAGCAAAAACGGATCTCCACCGGAAAGAATGACTTCCCGGACCCGGGGTTCCTTTCGGATATAGTCCGCGGCCGCTTCCATCGTCTCTTCCAGGGAAATCGATTGGGACGGCCCCACCCGCCGTTTTCGCATGCAAAACCGGCAGTACATCGCGCATTGATTGGAGACGAGTAATACGACCCGATCCGGATACCGGTGGATGAGATTGGGAACCGGTGACAGAACTTCCTCGGCCAGGGGGTCCGGCATGCCCATGGTATCCTCGATTTCGGCTGCATCCGGAATTGCCTGCCGCCAGATCGGATCCTTGGGGTGATGAATCAGGGAGAGATAGTAAGGATTGATGCGAAAAGGATAGCAGTTCGCCACTTCGGAAACCGTTATTGGATCGATCGACAGGTGCCGGGCAAGCGCCTCGGCCGTCGTAATGCTGCGGCGAAGAAGGTCCCGCCAGTTAACCGTATTTTCGTTCTTATTTTCCAGGTCTCTTATTTTTTTCACTACGGCACAACTCCTGTCAGCAATGTCAATTTCAACCCGCCATGATGAAATGGACTCGATTTGCACGGAAAGGATACTCTCCTTGCGATGTCCGGGTGGGGAACCAGCAGGGCGAATCGCCATCCGGCAAAAGAAATTTTCAGCCGGTCGCAAATGGCCGTTATGAGTGTGGTGCTTTGCGATGCGGTTCCCAGCCGCCGGCCGAAAGGCGGGTTTATAACGATCAACCCCGGTGTTTCGGGGGAGAAGGGGATGAATTCGCGATCCAAAAAATCCCGGCACGCTACCCGGACCGCCTGTGACAGGTCAAAGGTTTCCAGACACCCCAAAAGGGTCCGGCAGGTTTCGGGGTCCATGTCACAGGCGAGAATGCAGGGGGGGCTGATGTGAACGAACTCCTTTTTTGCTTCCTCTCGAAGATACGCCCATTGCCGGGGCCGGAAAGAGGGCCATCCCATGAAGGCAAAGTCCCGAAACCATCCGGGGGGCAGATTCAGGGTCATCATGGCCGCTTCAATTGAAAAGGTGCCGGATCCGCACATGGGATCGACGAGCGGCGTGCCGGGCGAATAGCCCGCGAGCTTTAAAATGGCCGCGGCTCCGGTTTCCCGCAGGGGAGCGCTTCCACCGTGGGTTTTAATTCCCCGCTTGTAGAGAGACGCCCCGCTGGAATCGATGGAAAGGGTAAAGCGGTCCGAAACGGCCCGAACGTAAATCCGCTGGCTTGCGATCGGGGCCATCCCCGAATGACTGCCGAGGTGAGAAGTTAGTGCCTTATCGATGCGCGCTGCGATCGCGTCCGTGTGAAGCAGGCGGGATTTTTGGCTCGACACGCTGATCCCGATCGAACTCCCCGGATGAAGGTAAAGCTCCCAGGGAATTGCCGCCGCTTTTTTTTCAAGCTCCCCAAAGCCGGTGGCCTTAAATTCGGCAATCCGCATGAGAATCCGGGTAGCGATTCGGGAATAAAAATTGACGCGGTAACACGCCTCCAGCCGTCCGGTGAATTCTATCCCGCCGGGAACCCCCCGCATCGACTCTTCGGTTATCCCGATGGCGGTGAGCTCATCCTTGCAAAGCGATTCCAACCCGGGGGCCGTGATGGCGAAAAACACCTGATCACGCCCGGTGATATGCCGCTTGATGCGTCTTGCGAGCGCGGGGGGGGGAAACTGCGGCAAATGGCCGTTGATTAAATCCGTCTTATTTGATAATTCCAGTTGCATTCTTAAATATCCAGCGTGACAGCGCCGTGATTGTTTTTTATAACTTGAAACGTTTTTCCAAAAAAGTGGTTGTGTTTACCAACTCCCACTGGAATTGTAAACGGGTGGGATCGGCTCCATTGCGTAAATCAACGTCTCATCTCTTCCCGGGATGCCCCGGATAGCATCTTGGGGAGGGTTTTGTTATTTATGTAATCGTGTTGACATTCTGTATGAACCTTTGTATTCGACCTGAAATTCTGATGCTTTCAACGTGAAAGAAAAGGGGGAAAAATGGCGGGAGTTAACAAGGTGATTCTGGTGGGGAATCTGGGAGCTGATCCGGAAATGAAATATTTGCCGAGCGGAGATGCGGTCTGCAATTTTAACATTGCCACATCCGAATCGTGGAAAGATAAGGACTCCGGTGACAAAAAGGAAAAAACGGAGTGGCATCGAATCGTCACTTTCCGGAAACTCGCTGAGATTTGTGGTAAATACCTCTCAAAAGGATCGATGGTGTACGTCGAGGGAAAGCTTCAGACTCGATCCTGGGAAAAAGACGGCGTTACCCGGTATACGACCGAAATCATCGCATCCGAAATGACGATGCTCGGCTCAAAAGGCTCCGGGGACAATAGTGCGCCCAGACGGCAAGCGGACAGTTACGGCCAGCAGGCCCCGCCGCAACGCTTTCCCGAGGCACCGGAGGATGACATTCCTTTCTGACGAATGCCATATATAAAATGCAATAAAATGGCCTGTCTTTTTGGATGGGCCATTTCTATTGGCAGTGCCCATGATTGAATTCCATCACCTCTTCTCCCGGTACCTGCCGGAATGATCCGGAAACGCCGGAATGCCCAACGCGGCCAAATCACCTTACTGAAAGGCCGAACCGGATGATATTTCATCGGTTTTTACGACTCGGCGATTTCCGCCCGAACGTCAAACACCGGGGGGTTCATGATCGCTTTTTTCACGGAACATTGATCGACCGTCCGGGTCAGAACTTTTCGATACTTTTCCGGAAAATCCGGGGGCAGATGGATGGTGATCCGCACCGTTTCGAGACGTCCTTTTTCCTCATCATAGACCCCGTTGAGGGATAGCTTGATTTTATCGGTGGAAATCTTCCGGGTTTCACAAAAGGAAAGGACATAAAACCCCGCGCAGGTGCCCAGCGCGGAGAGGAAATAATCAAACGGCGAGGGGGCCGAATTCTCTCCACCATCCTCCGGCGGCTGGTCCGTTTTTACCGTAAACCCCCTGAACTGCGCATTCACTTTTTTTCCACCGGCAAGAAAGATATCGTATTCCATGGTCGCCTCTTTTTTTCAACTGGGTTTGAGGGTAACTGCAGCGATCGGAATCTAAGCGGAACCTACCGGCGCTGTCAATTCCATTTGCGGAACAAGTGTACGCCATTAGCTCGAACAATATGGAAAATTTATAAATAATCCAAGCGCATCGGTGCCATAATAAAAGCTTGACACATTTTTACCCCCCCTGATAACGTTTAGTGCCTTACGGATTATTTTCTTGTTTTTTTAACAAGAAAATAATCCCGTACCCCTGATTTCGGAGAACGGCCTGTAGGGGCGAACCTATGTGTTAGCCCTGATTACGAAGGGCGAACACATAGGTTCGCCCCTACGGGGTTGCGGGCATTGCCAGCGTTAGTGCCCTGGCGTGGCCGAAACCATGATCACGACCTGAGCGCCCCTGAAATGCCAATCAGGGGACAACCCCCAATTTGCGGCAAACGAGGCCATGGTTAAAAAAAATATCTTCCAGATCCTTCGCGAACGATATGATGGGCTGAGCCAAACGTATCAAAAGATAGCCGATTTTATCATGAACCATATGGAGGCGGCCACCTTTGCATCCCTGGGGGAGTTGTCCAAAAGGACGGGCGTATCGGACGCAACGCTGATCCGGTTTGCCCGGGAGCTCGGGTTCAAGGGATTCCAGGACATGCGCGAAACCATGGTGTCCTATATTCGCGGGGTGATTTACCCGTCCCATAAAAAGCTGTCTTCCGTCGGGTCGCTGGAGATACCCGTACTTGAAAAAGTCCGGAACATGGACGTCGAATTTATCAACCAGACAATGGAGGGCATTGACCGGGAGTGGTTTGAAAACACCATCGAGGTCATAACCGGCGCAAGACGGGTGTATGCCATGGGGTGGGGCACATCGGCGTTTCTGGCGGAATTTCTCTGTTTTCAACTGGACCGGCTCGGTTACGATGCCCTTGCCCTGGTGCGGGAGCGTCGTCCCCTTATTGAGCGAATGCTGAATCTGAAAAAGGGGGATGTGCTGATTGTCTTTGATTTCCAGCTGTACGTTCGGGAAGTGGTGGAAGCGGTCGAATATCTGCGGATCCACACGGAGGGGGTTAAGCTCATCACCGTTACGAGTGATGCGACGGCCCAGATCGTCCAGTACGCGGACTTCAGCTTTTTTTGCGTCTTCTGGGCGGTTGTCGGTCGAAACGAAGCCCTCATGGGGTCTTTAAGCGCTCCCATGTGCCTTATCAACGCCATCTGCGAAGCCGTCATTGCCAAATGCCCGGAGCGAGCCCGGGAATCCCTGAAAAAGATTGAAACCGACATCATGAACAACCGAAACCTTTTCCTCCCGTACAGCCGGCGAACGGTGAAAATGAAAGACAAGGCCTAACGGCGCCCTGTTCGCCCCGCCATGTTTTAATATTTATCGAGCGTTTTGAGCTTGATTTGTTTCAGAAACTTTGCCATGTGGAAATGAATTCACATAAGGCAGATTTTTTTTAACAGGAGGGATACATGGCGCTTAGCATCACGAAGGCAAAGACCCTTAAACCGAAACCGGCAGCCGATAGCCTCGGCTTTGGGCATCTTTTCACCGATCATATGTTCAACATGGATTATCACCCGGGAAAGGGGTGGCATAATGCGAGAATCGAGCCCTATGCTCCCATTGCAATGGATCCGGCCTCAATGGTGCTTCATTATGCCCAATCGGCGTTTGAAGGCTTAAAGGCCTATCACACCGCCTCCGGAAACATTCAGCTTTTTCGGCCCCGAGAAAATCTGAAACGGATGAATCGCTCCTGTCGGCGCCTGTGCATTCCCGAAATAGATGAGGACTTTGTCCTGGATGCGCTGAAACAGCTGATCCAGGTGGAAAAGGACTGGGTGCCGAAGGCTCCCGGAACCTCCCTCTATATTCGGCCCAACGTGATTGCCGTCGATCCGTATCTCGGCGTGCGAGCTTCCGACACCTATCTTTTCTACATTATTCTCTCTCCGGTGGGTGCGTACTACGCGGAGGGCTTTAACCCCGTTAAAATCTGGGTGACCCGGGAGTACGTCCGTGCCGCCCGAGGAGGTGTGGGGGAATCAAAAACCTCCGCCAACTATGCCGCCAGCCTGTATGCGGGGGAACGCGCCAAAAAAGAGGGTTTCGCCCAGGTCCTCTGGCTCGACGCGGTTGAAAAACGGTATGTGGAAGAGGTCGGTTCCATGAACATCTTTTTTGTCATCGATGAGGAGATTATCACGCCGGAGTTAAACGGCAGCATTCTTCCGGGCATCACCCGAAAATCGGTGATTGAACTCGCGAAAACCTGGGGCTTGCAGGTTACGGAGAGAAAGATCGCCATGGACGAAATTATGAGTGCTCATGAGAACGGCAGCCTCAGGGAAATATTCGGCTCCGGCACCGCGGCGGTAATTTCGCCCGTGGACACCCTGAAATACGGCGAAAAACTGATCACCGTTGGAAATGGCGGGGTCGGCCCCATCTCCCAGAAGCTCTTTGATTCCCTGCAGGCCATTCAATACGGCGAAGCCAGGGACATTCTGAACTGGATTGAGCCGGTTCTATAGTCACAGCCGGAGCCGCAACCGGCGGTTATAAATTAACCCATAAACACTGAACCCGCCTCTCCGTGCGAATTTGCCGGAGGGACGGGTTGTTTTTTCCGAAACCCCTCATCCGGGTATAGGCCTTGATCATCGTTTCGGCCGATTTCCCACGGCAGGCAGGCCGCGCCAGGGTGTTTTTGGAAGAGCGGCAGGCTGTTTGAGCGACAGCGAGTTCCTGCCGGTCTGGAAAAAACACCCTGGCGTGGCCGATATGATGATCAAGGCCCGGGTATACAAATCAGCGTCTGCTCCGTCAGGGTGAGACGCGTAAGGCCCGAGGCGGTGACGAGATAATCGTCCTCGATCCCCACGGCGCCCTCGCCCGGAAAAACGAATTTGGGTTCGAGGGCGAAAACCATCCCCTCCTGAAGGAGTTGAGGAGAACCGGGGGTTATAATGGGATACTCATCGATCTCGAGACCAAAGCCATGTCCCAGAAATTTGACCTTTCCCTCGCCGTGGCCCATGAAGTGGGCTTCAAACCCCTGGTCACGGGCGATGGTTTCGGCAACCTCAAAGAGGCCGCCGCAGGGCATTCCCGGCCGTACTTCGGATTCGAGCCTTTGGAGAATCTCAATACCGCAGGCATGGGCCCGGGCAAGATGATCGGAAAGCCGGCCAATCACAAAGGTACGGGTCTGATCGCTGAGATAGCCGTTTACCCCTGAACCATAATCGATATAGATCGGCTCATTTTTCCGGATGCGCCGGAACCCCGCACCCTGGGCCACGGCCGGCGTATTTCCCGGGCCGCCCACCGGCGTATCGCAAAAGGAGGCGATGGCCCCGCTCTCACCGGAGAGCACATGGGCATAGTTCATCTCCTGGTTCCACCCGCGCATGCGCATAAACCCCATATGGCCCTCCCTGCGGGCAATATGAGCGAGAAGACCATCTATTTCCAGCTCGGTCATTCCTTCCCGAATGAGCCCTCCGATTTCCCGATACCCCTTATGGAGAATAGCGGTCGCCCGCCGGATCTGATCAACCTCGTAGGGGGATTTAATCATCCGGATTTTACGAATTCCGGAAGAGATATCCACAACGCCGGTTTTGGGCAGTTTCTCCTTAAACCAGAGATACTGGGCGGCGGGAAGAACGTCCAGCTCCAGCCCCACCCGCCCCAATGGGCCGTGGCCGAAATCGGCCAAAAGGGCAAAAATGCCCTCCCGGCTTTGCAAGGGAAGAACTTCGGAAAGCGGGGATTCATTGCGTGCCCGCTGAAAGCTTTTTATCACCATCAGCAGCGCTTGACCTTCCCGGGGAATATAGAGAATGGATCGCTGAAGCGTGCCGGTAAAATAATAAATATCGACGTTTTGAAGGAGAAAGGCGCCGTCCAGATCTTTCGATTCCAGAAACCGCTGAAATTTTTCAATTCGGGTTTGAATCTCAGGTTCCGGAACCTGTTCCAGTCCCTCCTTCGTCAACGCCACATTTTCTGACATCATTCTCCCCCCATATCCGTTTCAATTTGTTCCGAGAGCGCGATGAGGTCCCGCTGAATCCGTTCCCCCTGGGCCATGAGGGAGAAAAGTCTCGTCTCGCGCTCCGTGATATGGTTCAGGAAGGGCTGAACATTCCGGGAAATATCCCCATGCAGCTGGGAAAACCGGGCGGTCAGCTGCCCGGTCAGTTTTTCTTCAAATTTATCGCGTCCGGCCGCCACCGTCCGGCTGAATTCCCGAAGAATTTTCCCCCGCTTGGCAACGAGGACGCCTCCGGTGATGAACAGACCGAGGCCGGCCAGAATTCCGCCGGTGATATCGAGAAGGGTGACGTGGGTCGCAGCCAGCAAAATCGTGCCCAGCAGGGTCAATGTGCCGCCGCTCATGAGCCGGGAAGGCATGCCGGCCGGGTTGGCGACGAGGGTCTCATGGAAAAGATCGGTCGCGGCCATGGACCCGACCCTTTGCCGGATTTCCTCAACGATTTCCAACCGTTCCTTGTCCCATGGCGCCCCCTCGCCGCGACTGGAAGCAAACGAAACGGCACGCTGCAAGGCCTCATCAATCCGGTCGACGAGCGTTTTGATCGTCTGCATGAACTGCCAGGCGCCTTCGGTTGCCGCGGTGGAAAGCGCCTCCGTCAACCGCGACTCAAACCGCAGTTGCAGCTCTTCCAGCCAGACAGTCACGGATTTTTTCCGGTTGATGGTGCCACGAATGGCCCGCTTATACAGGGCAACCACGGAAAGACCTTCCTCGAAATCGGATTTTATTTCAAGTCCGATCCGGTCATACCGGCTGATCAGCGCCTCGACAAACTTAGCGATATCGTGCTCGATCTGTTTTTTCCCCGTTTCGAGCGTTTCGAGGATCCGGGCTGCGATGGCTCGATCGGTTTCGAGCTGGGTTTTGGCGCCCTGAAGTGTGTCATGCACTTTTTTCAAAACCCGCTCCCCCGAAGTGAGCGTGGTGCTGAGTTTGAGGTATAAGTGCCGGCCGCCGGTCACGGTTTCCCGAATATAGGAGCGGATGGCACCGAACCCGCTGGCGGGATTCTTCTCCTGTTCCCATCTGGCCGAGGTGGCAAAAATGAGAGGCGCTTCAATGCCGCGCATTCCCGCGTACTCCCGCACCTTGGCGATATTCACGGTCAGTTCCTTTTCCGTGGTCAGATCCGTCTGCTGCAGAATGAAGACCACCCGCTTTCGCCACTCCGTGCTGATATAGTCCAGAAGCTCCCAGGCCGTTCGGGTGTGCGGGTTTTTCGCCGGAAACACGAAGAGCACCAGTCCACTGTTGGGAATGTATGACTCGGTGATCTCATGATGATGATCGATCACGGTATTGGTGCCCGGTGTATCCACAATGCTGACGTGTTTCAATACCTCGACGGGCAAACCGATCCGCAGGTGATGCGGGGCTAATTGCGTTTCGGTCTTTTCCGGCGCATAGACGATCTGCTGAATGGAATCCGTGCAGGGTGCCGGATCCACCCGACAGATATCGGTATCGATGAGCGCATTGATGAAGCTGCTTTTTCCGGCTTTGATCTCACCGACAACGACGAACAAGAAGGGTTCCCGGACATGGCGCCGAATCGTATCGACCACGGCCGCAAGGTCCTTGTCTTCAAGGGTGGTGGTAAAGTTGAAAAGCTCATCCAGCAGCGCACTCACCGCCGCACGGTATAACTCAAAGGTTTGATTGATGATCGCGTGTTCCAAAAGCTCCCCTTCTTAATCCCGCCTCACGGCTTAATAATAGTGATTAGTCGATATCGACTGAAAAACCGATGATGGGAACTCCCGCTGCATCCACATGATTCGTGTCCGTGACCACCCATACCACAACGATATATTTGCCGGACGCACTAAAAGAATGGGTAATCGAGCTTTCCGTTACGTACTCGGTGCTTGTCATGCTTGCCCAGTGAAGGCCGTCATACCCGCTGGTACCATAACCCGGATGATAGGAAAACCGATAATAAAGGGGGTGGTTGCAGGCATTTTGTGCATTGACGGAAAAGGTAATCGGGCTGTTTTGAGATGGCGTGCCCGAGATGCCACAACCGGTGATGGTGGTTTTACAGGCCGTATTGCCGTTATCTATTGACCAGCCGATGATGGGGACCCCGTTCGAATCGACATTGTTGGAATCCGCAACAGCCCATACGACGACGATATTTTTTCCTGCCGAGCTGAAAGTATGAGAAATTGAATTTGTTGTCACATACTCCGTGCCGGTCATGCTTGCCCAGTGAAGACCGTCATATCCGCCGGTGCCATAATCCGGATGGTAAGAAAACCGGTAATAGAGGGTGTTGCCGGCGGCACTTTGCGCATGGATCTGAAAAGAAAGAGGGCTGTTTGCCGTTTGAGAACCGGAGATGCCGCAACCGGTTATGCTGATCTTATCGGTGTCATTTGTCCCCCCCTCCAGAATCACATTGATAGCCTTCTCTAAAACAAAGTCTCTTTCATTATTATAACTTGCGGCGGGATCGATTTGAATATCCGGTGCAATTCCTTTGTCTTCAAACTCCATCATCTGATCCGTATAGGCCACCCAGGATGAAATACTGTAACTCACGTTATTGGGAAGACCAAACTCTTGCGGATTACCGGATGCGCCCCGGGTTCGGTCGCCAATGAGCGAGACATTGGGGCAGTTTTTCATCATTAAGCTGAACCACTCGGCTGAACTCATGCATTTTTTCCCGATGAGGCACACCACGGGTTTATCGTAATAATTGGTGGTGCCGGGCGTTAATGACTTGGATATCAACTCCCCGAAGGCATTATGATCATTGCCTGGAACTCGATACTTGACGTAGCCGTATATCAATTCCCGGTTGGTAAAATGAGATGCGAATTTTGAGGCAATCGTTTCGCTGCCGCCGTTGTTTTTGCGAATGTCGATGATCATGCCATCGGTTCCGCTATACAGGGAGAAGAGGGTTTCAATATCCGAATCCGAGATGTTATTGAAACTACCGGAAGAAAATGTGTCAATCACAATATGGGCGATATTGTTGTCAACGATGCCGTGTTGAATGACATTATCTCCCAACTGCTGGTATTGACCCGTTTTCACGTATCGGGTGAATAAGTTCTCCGGATAGTTGGTATCATAATTTTCAGAATAACCTAAATACTCCCCATCCGGAGTTCTGACCCAAACATGCCAGTCATGGAGTTCACTGAGCATCTCGTTTAACCAGAATGTAAAATTGTCCACGGTCATTTCTTCCGTAAAAAAGAGCTGATAGTCCTCTTTAACCTGATCCCAATCTATGTTTTTGTACTCGAAGTAAGAGTAGTTCTGATCGAAATCATCCCATGCCTGGTTAAAATAAGTGAGATTGGCGTCAGCGCTAAACGGGACGGCGATGAGAAAAAAAGCAACCAGAAACGCTGCCCACGCCCTCAATCCGATCGCATGGCTGTATTTTCCCTGAAAACCAATCCACATACCGTTATTTATTTTTGTTCTCATCACTTTTCCTTTCCACTTGGTCCCCCCAAGAGAATAAGCTAAAAGAGGTGCAGCTTGTTTCGATAGGCGTCGATGACTTTGGCCGGATCATCGGTAATGACGATATTGTCTCCCACCCATTCCGGCGCTCTGCCGCTGCGGATCATCTGCCGGATCTGCGTTTCCATTCCGGACCAGAAGGCGCCGCCCCCCTCGGTATCAAACAGAATCACCGGCACCGGCTCCATGATGGAGAGCTTCATATTGCAGAGGGTGATGCCCAGCTCCTCCAAAGACCCCAGGCCGCCCACGTTGAAAATGGGGAAGGAGGCGATTTCAAACCATTTTTGCCGGCTGTGCCGGCAGGTGGACTGAAAGACCTGGCAGAAATCGACATCCGTCGTCATGGACTGGTCGGTGATGTCGAGGTAATTCGCGCCGGAAAGAACGCCGCGCTGACGGGCAAGCGTATTGACCTGCTCCATGACGCCGCTGCCGCCGCCCGTCACGATACCGATTCGCTTCCCCCAGAAAGCCACCAAAGCGTCCATGAGTTGTCCCAGCCGATCGTAACCGGCGCCGGAAAGCACCTTGTTGGAACCGTAAAAGGCGAAAAGCATCGATTTGTGAAAATCTGCCAGACGCTCGGGGATCACGAAATACCCCATGCCGTCTCTCATCGTGTGCACCATCAGCTGATGGTTCACATTGGAGACCCAGTAGGTGTCGAGGCCAAAGGCCTGATACTCCTGAAGGTGGCTGTGGTCCTGTTCGGAGAGAAAGGGGCCGTGTTCCCGGGAAGCATTATAAAAATAAAACGCGCCCAGGAGTCCTTCCGCGGCGAGATTGATGATGTCGCGGTGTTCGAGAAGGTTCGGGAAGTATTTTACGGCGAGAATTCCGGAGCCCCTGCCCAGGGCCTTTTTAATACCGGCCGTGCTGTAGTCGTGGGGACAGGGGCTTTTTATGGAATAATCCCTTCGGGCGGTCACGCAGACGGCGTCCGAGACCTTGCAGTCTTCAGGCGGGCCATTCATGAAAATCCTGGCCTTGGCAAGGGCGCCGGGCTTATTGGCGATCACCGCGACCGGCCTGTCGAGGTAATGGCAGGTGCTTGCCGGTTGCGCGTCCAGCCGCGTTTCGAGACCCCGCATCTGCTTGTAGGAGTATAAGACCGCCCCGTGGGCCGATCGCTTGGGAGCAGCTCTTTTTTCCATTTTCGGAACTCGATAGATATGGGCGGAAATAAGGGGATTGACGATAGGGTGCGCGCTGCCGTTGACGATTTCAAGAAAGATGCGGATACCTCTTGTTTTAATCGGATCCAGAATGGTGGCCGACAGATGCTTTCCCAGGGCAAGTCCGCTTTGAAGGGCCACATAGTGCTCGTTTAAATACATCGAGCAGGTGGTAATGACCCCCTTTCCGGCCTTGATGGTGACGGCCTGGACCGGTTCGCGGATCTGGAGCCGGTTCAAAATTTCTCTTCCATTTTCCCGAAAGAGAATCCGTCGAAGCGTTTCCTTTTCGATTCCGGGTTTGAGGGTGCAAATGACCTTATGCGGGGAAATGAGAATACTCCCGTCGCTGGAGATAGTGGTGGACGCCGGCAGTTTGATCGCCGCCTGGTTGATGGCCTCCAGTACCTCCTCGGAGGTGAGAAGCGCATCGGGATTGAGATACACCAGCCTTCCGATGGGGAGCCCCGGGGTGAAAAGATCTTTTAGAACATCAAGGCCCGGATACCCCGTAATGACCGCGGAGGCCTGAAGATCGAGGATGAGCGTGCTTTTTTCCAGACGATCCGGACTCGGGGCATCGCCCAGGATATTGACACCGAGGCGTGCAATCCGGGATCTTTCGCTGAAAACAAGATGCTCCGCCTGATGCTTCAACCGGTCAATGAAGATCTCCGTCAGCTCAAAGGCGGCCTGAAAGGAAATGGTCTTCCGGTTCGCATTCGTTACCTTTGTGATGACGCCGTCTCCGGACTGCAACATGCCGCGAAAGGAGCGATTGTCCCATCTTCTGTGGCTCATAAGGGCGCCTCCGGCGCCCATGATTTCACCCGGACGGCAATGAGCTCGGCGCTGGCGCATCCGATGCCGTTGGCATGGAGGGAGCAGGTAATCACGGCCTTTTTCTCATACAACGCCTTTACCCGGGAGCGGAGAATGAGCTCATGGCCGATGGGCGTTGGAGCCAGATACCGGACGTTCAGGTTTCCGGTAACATAGGCGATGGCCGGTTCGGAGCCGGGCGCCCGGCCTTCCGCGTCATAGGTGGCGGCAATGGCGGTGCCGACGCAGTGGCAGTCGATGATATTGGCGATGAGACCGCCATATACCACCCCTGGAAACCCGGTGTGATAAGGTTCCGGGGTAAACCGGGCGATTCCCTCCACGCCATCCCAATGGGTTCGGACATGCAGTTCCCGGGGATTATTCCGGCCGCAGCCGTAACAGATGGCCACATCGTCGGGGTAGAAGTCCTGAATTGCCGTTCGGGTCATGGTTCCTTTCCTTTATGAAACAGACGTCTTAAGTGCTAAGTGTAAAGTTTTAGCTTCACGATTATCCGGATATGGCCGCTGCCAAGGACTGTTCGATATCCGCAAGGATGTCCGAGACATGTTCGATACCGATCGACAGGCGGATCAGATCCGGCGTGATTTTTCCGGCGAGTTGCTGCTCGGCCGAAAGCTGGGAATGGGTCGTTGTGGCCGGATGAATCGCCAGACTCTTGGCATCCCCGACGTTTGCCAGATGAGAGATGAGTTTCAACGAATCGATAAAACCGGCGCCCTTTGCCGCGCCTCCCTTGATGCCGAAAACCACCATCCCGCCAAAACCGTTTTTGAACTGGGCGGCGGCCGTCGGGTAGGCGGGATCATCGGGCAATCCCGGATAGCGCACCCAGGAGACGGCCGGGTGGTTTTTAAGAAAACCGGCAACCTGCAGGGCATTCTCGCAATGCCGCTGCATGCGAAGGGGAAGCGTTTCGATTCCCTGAAGAAAAATCCAGGCATTGTCCGGGCTGATGCAGGCCCCCAGATTCCGGAGCGGAACGAGCCGCATTCTAAGGATAAAGGCAAGCGGGTTCAGATCCCCGAGATCACGGGCATATCGCAAGCCATGGTAGGAGGGATCCGGCTCGTTATAGAGAGTGAATTTCGGGTCGGTCCAGTCAAAATTTCCGCTGTCAACGACGATGCCACCGATGCCGGTGCCGTGCCCCCCCAGCCACTTGGTGAGAGAATGGATCACGATATCGGCCCCGTGGGCAAGGGGTTGAAAGAGATAGGGGGTGGTGAAAGTGGCATCCACGGCCAACGGCAGGTGGTGATGCCGGGCCACCTTTGCGATGGCGGAAATATCCGCCACGTCCAGAACCGGGTTGCCGATGGCCTCGGCAAAGACGAGGCGCGTCTTTTCGGTGATGGCCGTTTCGAAATTCTTCGGATCGCCAGGATCGACGAAACGGACCCGGATTCCCATATCCGGCAGGATATCCTGGAACATGGTCATGGTGCCGCCGTAGAGGTTGTTTGCGGCCACGACCTCATCTCCGGTTTTACAGGTATTGATGACCGTGTAGAAAATGGCCGAGGTTCCCGATGCGAGCGCGAGAGCACCGGCGCCGCCTTCCAGGGCCGCCATCCGGTTTTCCAGTACATCCTGGGTCGGATTCATCAACCGGGTATAGATATTGCCGAGCTCCTTCAGGGCAAACAGATTTGCCGCATGCTGCGTGCTGTCGAAGAGATAGGAACTGGTCCGGTGCACGGCAACGGCCCTGGACCGGCTCTCCTCGATTCGGTTGCCGGCATGAAGGACTAAGGTTTCAAATCGCTGTGGGGCCATGGAAAGATCCTCCTTAAGGATGAATGATGGTTTTCGCTAATCGCTATATATCACACATTCCGTTTTTCGCCCGTCCACCTTGAGGGTGAGCGGCGGATCGAGATGAACATGCGCGACAAACTCCGTGGCGGAGACTACGGGCTGTGCCGCGAGCCAGGGCCAGTTGAGGTAGCCGGTTTGCCGGTCCGCCACCGTGATATAAGTAATTCCCAGGGTCGTAATATTGTGGAAAAAGTGGGACCCCTGAGAGGGATCGGCCCGCAGCTGGGGATGCGTTGCCTCGATGATGGCCTGCACGCCGGATATATCGGCCCATTTCACCGGAATGCCGAGCCAGCGGTCCGCCGATCCCCAGCGGCCGGGTCCGATGAGAAGATATTTCTTGTCTTCCCACCCCAGCATCTCATTCATGCGGGAGATCTGCCGGGCAATCTCCGGCGTTTTCATCGGGCTGAAGCTATCCGGTTTGACGTAGAGAATATCCCGGATTTTTTCTTCTCTGGCATTTCCCAAAGCGTTCTGGGAGTGGCAAAAGGCGTTTTGAATCTCCTTTTCCGTTATTTCCAGTGATGCAAATTCGGAACCGGCGGACATGGGACGGATCTGCAGGACCGCAAACTCCGGTTTTCTCAGCTTATCCTGGTAAAGATTCACCGAAAATTCGACTTCCACCGGGCATCCCATCCCCTCTTCTCCCATTACCAGGATATCGATCAGAATTTGGGGCAGCGGTACCAGGTTGTATTGCAGCACGCTTGAGAAAGTAAGCACCCGGGGGCCGGATACAAGGGTGGTTTCCCGAATCCGGTGTTCCTCGGGAATATAGGTGCCGGCCAGAAGTTTCACCGGCAGCTCATCCGCGGCATCCGTTACGCGTCTTCTCACGAGACTCATTTCGTCGTTGTGGGTGAGCAGTTGAGGGGGGGCGCCCAGTTTCAGCGCATAGAAATACTGCTGGGCACCCTCCAGAATATCTTCCACATTGGCTTTTTGGAGCTGGTTTTTGGGGAACCGGGGGGAAAACCGCAGGGTCTTCTCACCCGCCATGACGATTTTTCCGAGTCCCATGGCAATGGTGGCGACCCCCTCTTCCGGTTTCATGGGGGGAAACGGATAGAAATTATGGGATTGCGCGACGCCGGAAATGGCCGGGTAAAAAAAACCGTCATACGCATCCCCCACCAGTTGTTGAACGATCACGGCCATTTTTTCCTCTTCGGTCCGATGCCCCACCCGCTTGGAGAACGCCTTCGGGCTGTTATAGTAGGTGGAGGCGTAGACCAGCTTGATGGCGGTGATGAGATGCGCCAGGCGAACACCGGGATCGGGGTGATCGTTCGGAATCATATAGGTGTGATAGAGGCCCGCATAGGCGTGCGCGTGGGCATCCTCCAGGAGGCTCGACGATCGGATGGCAAGCGGATAGCGAATATGCGCCAGATACCCCTTGAGGTCGGTTTCGATCCATTCCGGAAAGCTTCCCGAGAGAAACCGGGCAGCCATGTCTTCATCGGCAAGATTCTCGTTGGCGAGCTTTTTTAAGTGGTTTTGCGCAATGAAAGCGTCAAAGGCATCGGTGGTAAGCACCAGCGTTTGAGGAATCAGGATATGGATCGCATCGTAGGTATCGTGAAGTGATCCGGCACCGCGCAGCCGGGTGGAAATATAGGCCAGCCCTCTCGCCTTTCCCCCCAGGGACCCTTTGCCAATTTTTAAAAAATCGGTGTCCGGATCGAAGTCATCCGCCTCAAAATTGGCGACGACTCCTTTTTGGCGCTGATGCCGGCGTGCCCGGATAAGCGAGACGACGTAGTCCCGGTGATGAGGAAGATCAAAAGAAAAGTCGGCGTGGGTGATGGGGCGGAGCTTATCGGCCAGACCGAACTCGGTCCGGGCGTAAAGCCATCTTGAAAAATCGTTCCGGTTGCAATGGGACAAGAAAGCGTCCAGGGGAATTTGTTTCATATGGGTTTCAAGCGCCCGCATATTGCCGGCCCGGGCAATCTCCCCGCCATCCGGCGCCCGGAAGACAAACTCGCCGAATCCCAGATGGTCCAGAAAAAAAGAGCGGACCGCCTCATGAAGGGACGGCAAGTTCTTGTCCACGAAAACCGCGGGAATCCGTTTTGCCTTTTCGGCGTTTTTCGAATCCGAGCTGGTCAGCAGCAGGGGGATGTCAAAGCGCTCTTTTTTGATACGACTTAGAAAGGAGACGCCGGCGTCGTCCTCTTTTTTGCAGTTGCGGTAAAATCGTACATCCGAGATCACTCCCAGCACAAACGGTTCAAATTCCTCATAGAGACGGATCGCCTCTTCAAAACTGCCGGCCACCAGAATTTTGGGGCGCGCGCGCATGGTGAGCAGCCGGTGCTCTTCGTTCAGCCCCTCCTCCAGGACGGCCTGGGTCTGGGTGACGAGTTCCCGGTATAGGATCGGGAGCAGGGAGGTGATATAGTATGGGCTGTCTTCGACGAAGAGAATGACTCGAATACCGGCGGCCTTGGTGTCATGCGCGACGTTCAGGCGATCTTCCGCGCTTTTTATGAGCGCCACCAGGATATCCGTATTGCCGGACCAGGCAAAAACCCGGTCGATGCCGGCGGACAAGGGGTCCTCGGGCGAGCACTCCTGCGTTGGCGGAATCCGGTGCGTCATCATGATGACCGGAATCGATGCGTCTTTTTCCTTGATCCGCTGTCCCAGCACAAAGGAGTCCATTCCCCAAACGCGGGGCATGGTGATAACCATATCGAACTTCCGGGTGTCGAGTTCCCGTAAGGCCGCCTCTCCGGAGGCCGCCCAGTGGAGCCGGGGCGGATGGCTGAGGTTTAGCCCCTGATATTCATGAATGATGCGCTCGGAGAGCCGACAGTCCTCATCCATGATCCAAGCGTCATAGGGCGTTGAGACGAGGAGAATGTCCCGGATCTTTTTTTGCATCAGCTCGTGAAAGATTTTGAACCGGGGATCGAAATCCCCGGTAAAATAGTCAAGCGCAATTGTCACAAAGTATCGGCCTCTTTCTCAGGATATCGAAGGGCCTTGATCATCGTACCGGCCACGCCAGGATATTTTTTCCAGACCGGCAGGAACTCGCTATCGCTCAAACAGCCTGCCGCTCTTCCAAAAACACCCTGGCGCGGCCTCCCTGCCGTGGGAAATTGGCCGAAACGATGAT
>JAZDPP010000050.1:0-138184 GCA_043797445.1 Pseudomonadota bacterium | reverse complement strand
GACGGATGTAACCGGCACGCTGAATTTGCCGGAAGGCGTTGAGATGATAATGCCGGGCGACAATATTGCGATAACCGCGGAGTTGATTACGCCTATTGCCATGGAGAAGGAATTGCGGTTTGCAGTCCGTGAAGGCGGTCGTACCGTCGGCGCGGGTGTTGTAAGCGATATCATAGAATAGATAAGAAAGATGGCAACCATGAAAATGAACACGAAAATAAGAATTCGGCTCAAGGCGTATGATCATAAACTTCTGG
The DNA here is from genome assembly GCA_043797445.1 of Pseudomonadota bacterium. Lineage (GTDB taxonomy): Bacteria > Desulfobacterota > Desulfobacteria > Desulfobacterales > JAFDDL01 > JAZDPP01. The sequence goes on along the minus strand of JAZDPP010000050.1, from coordinate 137,927 downwards.
ATCAATCCGCTTCGGATATAGTGGACACGGCCAGAAAAACCGGCGCCAAGGTTGTTGGGCCCATTCCACTACCGACGGTGATCAATAAGTACTGCATTTTGCGGTCTCCTCACGTGAATATAAAGTCCCGGGAGCAATTTGAAATGAGAACTTATAAAAGGCTTCTGGATATTCAGGATCCTACCCAGCAAACGGTCGATGCGCTTATGAAACTTGACCTATCGCCGGGCGTGGATGTTGAAATAAAACTGTAGCATAGGAACCTGTAGCTATGTGTAAAGGAATGATAGGCAAAAAGCTGGGAATGACAGGTGTTTTTTCACGTGACGGACGGCATCTCCCCGTTACCGTAGTGAAATTAGGGCCGTGTGTTGTGACGCAAATAAAAACCACTGCAAAGGACGGTTACAATTCCCTTCAGGTTGGCTTTGGTGAGAAAAAGGTAAAAAGTATCACGAAACCGTTGAAAGGGCATTACGAGAAAAGCGGTGGTGGTGCCTATGAGGTTATGAGGGAATTTCCGATAGATAATCCTGAAAACTACCGGTTAGGGCAAATTATATCTCCAGAAATCTTTACGATTGGAGAAAAAGTGGATGTAACCGGTAATACCAAGGGAAAAGGCTTCTCGGGCGTCATGAAACGGCATGGATTCAGTGGCGGCAGAGCCACTCATGGTAGCCATAGCAAGCGAATCCCGGGGTCGATTGGGTGTAGCGCTTGGCCGTCACGGGTTATCAAAGGGAAAAAGATGCCGGGGCATTTAGGAGATGTTAAAATGACGGTCCGGAATCTGGAAATTGTTGATATTCGCCCGGATGAGAATATTGTGCTCATCAAGGGCGCGTTGCCTGGCAGCCAGACAGGCCTTGTCATGGTAAACAAAGTCAAATTTAAAAAATAGATTTGGTCGTTGGATAGAATTGCCAAAGTGAGATTGGCGCCGTGTGCCATAAAAATGAGCGCATTTAGAATGACCACTCAAACCTTTCGAAAAAGCGGGAAAAAAAATGGCTGTCGTAGATGTGGTTAACCAGAAAGGGGAAATAGTTTCCCAGGTAGATCTTTCAGATCAGATTTTCGGCGTTTCGGTGAAGGCGAGCGTTTTGCATGAAGTGGTTAAGATGCAATTGGCATGCCGCCGTGCGGGGAGCGCTGCTGTAAAGCATCGGGGCGATGTAACAGGAAGTACCCGAAAGCTTTTTCGCCAGAAAGGAACCGGTCGGGCAAGAAGAGGTGACATAAAATCCCCGCTACTCAGAGGCGGGGGCTCCGTTTTTGGGCCGGATATTCGCTCTTATGCTTACACCGTGCCAAAGAAGGTAAGACGACTTGCGCTGAAGATGGCGTTAAGCAGCAAGTTGAGTGAAAAAAAACTGATGGTGCTAAACGGGTTTGAGTTGGATGAGGTCAAAACCAGGCGATTCGTGGAAATTCAAAAGACGTTGAATTTGAACAACACGCTTTTTGTGACCGATAAGCCAAACGAGCATCTGGATAGGTCTTCCCGGAATGTAAAAGGTGTAAAGGTCATGAAAATTGAGGGAATCAATGTTTATGACATCTTGGCGCACGATAACTTGGTTATTCTACAGCCGGCGATTTCTGAAATTGAAGGGAGGCTCACATGACGCCCTATGACATTATTAAGAAGCCAATGATTACAGAAAAGTCGACCATCCAAAAAGAGAGCGCAAACCAGGTATGTTTTGAGGTGGATCGAAGAGCTAATCGGGTAGAAATTCGGAACGCTGTAGAGAAACTCTTTAATGTTAAGGTGGCTGACGTTCGCACCATGCAGGTTAAGGGAAAGGTGAAGCAACGGGGTCGCATTGTTGGCAAACGCAGAGATTGGAAAAAGGCGAATGTGAAGCTGATGCCTGGCGAGAGAATCGAATTCTTCGAAGGCGTATAAAAAGATATTGCCGGTTTAAAGAGGACGAAACGGTGGAAGCCGCTAAAGGGCGGCTAACGGCAAAATGCGAGAGAGGCGAAGATGTCAGTAAAGAAAGTGAAAGCGACTTCCCCAGGACGACGGTTTCAGGCATTCTCGACATATGAAGAGATTACCAAAAAGACACCGGAAAAAAGCCTGCTGAAAATTATAAAAAAAACTGGCGGGCGCAATGCAAACGGGCGAATCACGAGCAGATTTCGTGGTGGCGGACACAAAAGGCAGTATCGAATAATCGATTTTAAGCGGGAAAAACTGGGAATACCCGCCAAAGTGGCGGCTATCGAGTATGATCCGAATCGAACTGCACGGATAGCATTGTTGCATTATGCGGATGGTGAAAAGCGGTATATTCTTGCACCGAATAAATTGGAGGTTGGGAGCACCGTGATGTCGGGACCTGAAGCCGATATCAAGCCCGGAAATTCACTCCCATTGAAAAACATACCTCTTGGTACTTACATCCATAACATTGAGTTGCGCCCGGGAAAGGGCGGACAAATTGTTAGAAGTGCCGGTACATTTGCTCAGCTGATGGCAAAAGAGGACAGATATGCGTTGGTAAAATTGCCTTCCAGTGAAGTAAGAATGATTCTATTAGTTTGCAAAGCGACTATCGGTCAGCTTGGTAACCTGATGCATGAGAATTTGACATTAGGAAAAGCAGGACGAAAGCGATGGTTGGGACGGCGGCCTCATGTCCGTGGCGTTGCCATGAATCCGGTTGATCATCCCATGGGCGGCGGCGAGGGGCGGTCGTCTGGCGGGCGGCATCCTTGCAGCCCTTGGGGAATGCCAAGCAAGGGCTATCGCACACGAAAAAACAAGAGCACTGCTAAGTTTATTGTCAATCGAAGAACTAAATAAGATCATCAGGCTGCCGGGGCAAACGGCAGCAGCTTTGGTGGTATGATTAACTGAATGCAATTACCAAGGCAAAATCAGGAGAAGCTATGCCACGGTCGTTAAAAAAAGGTCCTTATATTGAAGCCAAATTAATGGAAAAGGTGGTTACTACCCAGGAAAGCCGTTCAAATAGGGTGATAAAGACCTGGTCGAGACGTTCGACAATCATTCCTGAGATGGTAGGCATCACATTGGCTGTTCACAATGGAAGAAAATTTGTGCCGGTGTTCGTATCGGAAAATATGGTTGGGCACAAGTTAGGTGAATTTTCTCCGACGCGAACGTTTTATGGGCATGCTGGCGATAAAAAAACCAAAATCAAGAAGTAAAATGGAGAGTTGAGAATGTCTGGTATGGAGGTTAAAGCCGTATTACGATATGCCCGTATCTCGCCGCAAAAAGTTCGCATGTTGATCGGGGCAATAAAGGGTCTGCCTGCAGAAACGGGGCTGCAAAAAGTTAAATTCATGCCGCAGAAGGGTGCGCGGTTTTTGGAAAAGTTGCTCACCAGTGCGGTTGCAAATGCGGATCAAAAACCGGGTGTGGATGTGGATGCCCTGATTATAACGAATATAACGGCGGATCAAGGGCCGGTGTTGAAACGATTCGCGGCCAGAGCGCGTGGACGGGGGACGCGTATTCTGAAGCGGACTTCGCACATAGCTGTCACTTTATCGGACGAGATGGTGTCATAAAGGAGGAGAAAGTTTGGGCCAGAAAGTAAATCCGATTGGAATGAGATTGGGTATCGTTAAGACCTGGGAATCACGGTGGTATGCCGGCAAAAATTATGCGGATTACATACTTGAAGATTTTAAAATCAGGAATTTCCTGAAAAAGAAACTTTTTCATGCCGGTGTCTCCAGAATAGAGATAGAAAGGTCTGCCAAGCGGATACGGCTCAGGATTTTTACCGCCCGGCCGGGAATCGTTATCGGAAAGAAAGGCGCCGAAATCGAACAACTGAAGAAAGATCTCGAGAAAACGGTAACCCAGGAAGTTTTCATTGATATACAGGAAGTGAGAAAGCCGGAGATTGAAGCTCAGTTGGTTGCTGAAAATGTTGCCATGCAAATCACGCGCCGCGTGGCATTCAGACGGGCGATGAAGAGAAGTGTTACCAGCGCCATGCGATTTGGTGCCCAAGGTGTTAAAATCATTTGCGCAGGTCGTCTCGGTGGTGCGGAAATGGCTCGAACCGAATGGTACAAAGAGGGACGCGTACCGCTTCATACGCTAAGAGCGGATATCGATTATGGGTTTACGGAAGCACACACAACCTACGGCCTCGTTGGTGTAAAAGTGTTCATTTTCAAAGGTGAAATACTTCAGAAAAATGAGGCTGAACCGAGCTCAAAGAAGCCGATAGGAGTATGAGCACATGCTGAGTCCAAAAAGAGTTAAATTCCGAAAACAACAACGGGGGAGAATGAAAGGGATTGCCAGCCGGGGTGCCTCTCTCAGTTTTGGTGAATTCGGATTGCAGGCGATTGAATGTGGGTATATAAGCTCGAAACAAATTGAGGCCGCTCGAATTGCGATGACGCGTCACGTAAAAAGAGGCGGCAAGATGTGGATCAGAATTTTTCCGGACAAGTCCGTGACGAAAAAACCCGCGGAAGTCAGAATGGGCAAGGGAAAAGGGCCCCCAGAGGGTTGGGTAGCGGTTATTCGGCCCGGACGGGTTTTATATGAAATGCAAGGGGTTGATCGGGAAATGGCCAAAGAAGCCTTAAGGCTGGCATCTCACAAGCTTCCGTTGAAGACAAAATTTGTAGAGAGGAGCGAATGATCATGAAGGCCAAGGAAATCAGAGAAATGAGTCTTGAAGAGATGGCGCGAAAGGAAGCTGATTTTAAGCAGGAATGGTTTAATCTCCGGTTTCAGCATGGTACCGGCCAGCTTGAGAATACTTCAAAGTTAAAATCGGCTAAGCGCGATATTGCTCGGATAAAGACTGTTATTCGACAGAAAGAAACTCAACAGTAATCATATAATATATGTGAGCGCCATGAAGAAAAGAGGAATTAGAAGACAGCTGATCGGAACCGTTGTAAGTGACAAAATGGAAAAAACCATTGTTGTCAAAGTTGAACGGCTTGTCAAGCATCGTCTGTATCAGAAGTATATTCGAAGACGGGCTCAATTTGCTGCTCATGATGAAAACAATTCTTGCCAGACTGGTGATAAGGTAATTATTACAGAGTCGAGGCCATTGAGCAAAACCAAGAAATGGCGCGTCAGTCAGATAGTTCAAAAAGCTGTTTGATGGTAAAGGAATTCATATAAAATGATTCAGGTAGAGAGCAGATTAACTGTGGCGGATAATTCCGGCGCCAAAACGCTTTATTGCATTAAAGTGCTTGGCGGGTCTAGGCGTCGGTATGCGAGTGTTGGGGATATTATCGTAGTATCGGTTAAAGAGGCCATACCGAATGCCAAGGTTAAAAAAGGAGATGTCCTTAAAGCCGTTGTTGTGAGGACTAAAAAGGAAATTCGTAGGCCGGATGGTTCCTTCATTCGATTCGACGATAATTCCGCAGTGGTAATCAATCAGAACCGGGAGCCGATTGGGACCCGTATTTTCGGGCCTGTGGCAAGAGAGTTGAGAGCAAAGCGGTTTATGAAGATCATTTCCTTGGCGCCGGAAGTTATTTAGGCATATCCTGCCTTTTTGGAGAAGTGGATTATGATAATTGACAGAGTTTGCATTAAAAAGAACGATAAGGTAAAAGTGATTGCCGGCAAGGACAAGGGGAAGATCGGAAAAGTTTTAAAGATTGTTCAAAAAAAGGATCGAATCCTTGTAGAAAATATAAACAAGGTAAAACGGCACACGCGGCCCAATGCGCAAAACCGGCAAGGGGGAATTGTAGAAAAAGAGGCCCCCATCCACATGTCTAATATTATGCTGATGTGCAACAAATGCATGGCCCCCGTTCGTATTAAAATGCAAATTCTTGAGGACGGCAAAAAGTTGCGGATCTGTCGGAAGTGCGCCGAATCAATAGACGCCTAAGAACGGGAGCTGGAGGAGTGTCATGTCGCAGTTAAAAGAAATTTATAAGAATGAAGTTGCTCCCAAACTTACAGAAAGGTTTGGATATACCAACGCCATGCAGGTTCCAAAGCTTGAGAAAATTGTTCTCAATATGGGGCTTGGCGAGGCGATTCAAAATATAAAGCTGCTTGATTCAGCCGTAGAAGAGATGGGAATTATTGCCGGACAGAAAGCGGTCATAACCCGCGCGAGAAAATCTATAGCTGCGTTTAAGCTTCGAGAAGGAATGCCGATCGGGTGCCGGGTTACGCTGCGTGGTGAGCGTATGTATGATTTCTTTTATAAACTGGTAAACATTGCTCTTGCGCGTGTTAGAGATTTTCGCGGTGTTTCAGGAAAGGCGATGGATGGCTTGGGAAATTACTCGCTTGGTATAAAGGAGCATATCATCTTCCCTGAAATTGATTATGATAAAATTGATAATATCAAAGGTCTTAATGTTACAATTGTTACTTCCGCCAAGACCGATGAGGAAGGTAAAGAGCTGCTGAAACTGCTCGGCATGCCGTTTCGGAATTAGACCGGCGCAAAGCGTATCGTTTATTCGACGGTTACAAGGAGGATGGTTTGGCAAAAAAGTCGCTACAGAATAAAGCTCAGGAAATACCGAAGTTCAAGGTTCAGGGATATAATCGTTGTCCCATGTGTGGCAGGCCACGAGCATTTATGCGAAAATTCGGTATTTGCCGCATCTGTTTCCGAAATTTGGCGTCACACGGAAGACTTCCGGGTGTTATCAAGTCAAGCTGGTAACTTTTGGGATTTTTTGATTTTTTAAAATTGTATCAAGAAACTGTGATTCAAAATACGGAGATTGTCATGTCAATGAGTGATCCGCTTGCCGATATGTTGACCAGGATCAGAAACGGCGGAAAAGCGAAATTCAACAGTGTTGAGATCCCTGGCGCCAAGATAAAAGTAGAGCTTGCGAAGCTGATGAAAGAGGAAGGATTTATTCGCAACTACAAGCTTGTTAAAGATAACAAGCAGGGTGTCCTGAAAGTATATTTAAAATACGGCTCTGATCAGACACATGCGATTTATGGAATTCAGCGAATCAGCAAGCCAAGCAGGCGCATATACATGAAAAGCAAAGATGTCAAGCCGGTACTTAACGGTATGGGCGTTTCCGTGATATCAACCTCCAGAGGCATGATGACCGATAAACAAGCCCGTAAAGAGAATATAGGGGGCGAAGTCCTCTGTAAAATCTGGTAAAAGAGGAGTTACTAATGTCTCGAGTAGGTAAAAAGCCGATCCAAATTCCCGAAAAAGTTAAGATTGAATACATAGATCGGGTGGTTACGGTAAGGGGTGAAAAAGGTACTCTTAGTGAAAAGATCCATCCATCCGTGGACTTGCAGGTTGAAAAGAGTTCGTTGAATGTTATTCTTCTTGAAACCGGGAAAAGTGCGGATGCCATACAGGGACTGATGCGCAGTCTTTTAGCAAATATGGTGACCGGTGTCACAAAGGGGTTTGAGCGAGTGCTGGAAATAAACGGTATTGGATATCGCGCCGAGATGAACGGAAATGTCATTAATTTGAGTCTAGGATATTCTCATCCGATAGGGTTTGATCTTCCCGACGGAATTTCGGCGATCGTGGAGAAAAACAACGTTATAAAGCTAACTGGGATTGATAAAGCCAAACTAGGCCAAACCGCTGCGACCATTCGAAAGCTTCGTCCTCCTGAACCCTATAAAGGCAAGGGAATTAAATATGCAGAGGAATATATCCAACGAAAGGCCGGGAAGACAGGTACAAAATAAAAAAGAATTTATCAGCCGACTTTTTTTACGGGAAGATTTTATACAGGGTAAACAAAGAAAACAGCTGGTGTCGGGTGGGTGTTCTGACGGCAATTTGTATACTTAAGCAGCACGGGGATAATTAAGATGACAACGACCAAAAAGAAAGCGCATGCTCGCATGAAAAGAAAACTGCGAGTTCGAAAAAAAGTGTTCGGAACCGCGGTTCGTCCACGGTTGAGCGTTTTTAGAAGCGAAAAACATATTTACGCTCAAATTATTGACGACACAGTCGGCTTAACCTTGGCTGCTTCTGCGAGCAATGAAAAGACGGTTCAAGGTGATAGCGAGCTTAAGGGAAAATGTGCAGTTGCGAAGGCTGTTGGCAGTTTGATTGCGAAACGTGCTAAAGAAAAGGGCATCACGCAAGTGGTTTTTGATCGCAATGGCTTTCTTTACCACGGGAGAGTGAAAGCGATTTCAGATGGTGCCCGGGAAGCGGGATTGGATTTCTAGTCAGTTCACGAATTGAAGGAGGCAGGACCTTGTTTAAGCAGGAAAAAGAAGAAAGCCAACTAATTGATAAGGTGGTACACATCAATCGGGTTGCCAAGGTTGTAAAGGGCGGACGCCGGTTTAGTTTCAGCGCCATTGTCGTTGTCGGGGATGGTGAAGGGTCCGTGGGCTGCGGTCTTGGAAAAGCTGGCGAGGTCCCGGAGGCAATTCGAAAGGGTGTTGAACAGGCTAAAAAGACGATGATAAATGTTCCGCTTACCGAGGGGACTATTCCATGTGAGATTATTGGTAAATTTGGTGCGGGGCGCGTTCTGTTAAAGCCTGCTTCCAAAGGTACCGGGCTTATTGCAGGGGGTGCGGTTCGTGCTGTATTGGAGGCCGTCGGCATGCAGAATGTTTTGACGAAATGCATGGGGACTCATAACCCTCATAACGTGGTGAAGGCTACCATGGAAGGACTTCAACGACTTCGCAGCATTGAGCAGGTGGCTGAACGGCGCGGGAAAAAAGTAGACGAATTATAACCAGGGAAAAAAATATGCCGAAGCTGAAAGTTAGAATGGTTAAAAGCATGATAGGTCGACCGGAAAAACAGCGAAATGTTCTTCGCGGATTGGGGTTGTTTCGTATCAACCAGGAGGTTGAAAGGGAGGATACGCCAGCAGTTCGGGGAATGATTAAAGCCATACAGCATCTTGTTACTGGCGAGGAGAAGACGGATGAAGCTTAATGAGTTAGCTCCTGAAATTGGGGCGCATCGCGCCAGGAAAAGATTAGGGCGGGGCGTTGGCAGCGGGACGGGAAAAACGGCGGGACGTGGTTCCAAAGGGCAGAAAAGCCGATCCGGCGGGGGAACGAGGCCGGGATTTGAAGGCGGGCAGATGCCTATTCACCGGAGATTACCCAAACGCGGCTTCACCAATATCTTTAAAAGAAATTTTGCGATTATTAATGTGCGGGATTTAGCCGGATTCGAGAGTGGAAGTGTCGTTAACAGCGAAGCGCTGTTGCTGGCGGGGCTGATTAAAGGCCGATTTGACGGCATTAAGCTTTTAGGTAAGGGTGAGATAGATTTTCCTTTGACGATTAAGGTCACTCGGGTGAGTAAAAGTGCCGGCGGAAAAATAACCGCTGCTGGCGGAAGTATTGAGGAAATATAATATGGTATCCGGTGGATTCCAGAATATTTTCAAAATTCCTGAGCTAAAAAGAAGGGTCTTGTACAGTCTATCGCTGCTGATTGTGTATCGTATTGGCGTGCATGTTCCGACGCCGGGTATTGACAGCGCCGCTTTAGCGGAGATATTTGCCAGGGCGTCCGGAACCGTATTGGGTCTTTTCAATATGTTCTCGGGAGGAGCATTGGAAAGGCTATCTGTTTTTGCTCTCGGGATCATGCCGTACATCAGCGCGTCCATTATTCTTCAATTGATGACGATGGTTATTCCCTATTTGGAGAGATTGTCAAAAGAGGGCGCCCAGGGACGGAAAAAGATTACCCAATACACTCGTTATGGTACGGTGATTTTAAGTATTATTCAAGGCTTCGGTATCAGTGTCGGGTTGGAACAGATGGGGACCGTCATTGTTCCTGGATGGTCATTCAGGTTTATGACGGTTATTACGCTTACTGCCGGAACTGCTTTTATTATGTGGCTTGGCGAGCAGATAACTGAAAGGGGGATCGGCAACGGTATTTCTCTGATTATTTTTGCTGGTATCGTTTGCGGCGTACCTAGTGCGGCAGGAAATGTTATACGGTTGTTAAGTGCTGGTGAAATCGGAATATTTTTGGTGATTATCCTTTTGGTGTTGATGGTTGGTGTCTTAGGATTCATCATTTTTGTGGAGCAGGGGCAACGGCGGATTCCGGTTCAATACGCTAAACGCATTGTTGGTCGAAGAATGATGGGGGGGCAGAGCACTCATTTGCCGCTTAAGATAAATACATCTGGTGTTATTCCACCAATTTTTGCATCATCCATTATGATGTTCCCTGCTACTGCGGCAAGTTTTATTACAGTTCCCTGGCTGAAAGCAGTCGCTGATTCACTGCATCCTGGGAATGTCGCATACAATTTATTTTACATCGCTCTAATTTTCTTTTTCTGTTACTTTTATACGGCGGTGAGTTTTAATCCGGTAGATGTAGCGGAAAATATGAAAAAACATGGCGGCTTTATTCCGGGAATACGTCCAGGCAAACGAACTGCGGATTACATCGACAGAGTGTTGACGAGAATTACTTTGGGAGGCGCTACTTATGTAGCTGCTGTTTGTATTTTGCCCTCCATACTTATCACGAAGTTTGACGTTCCTTTTTATTATGGTGGTACTTCCCTTTTAATTGTTGTAGGCGTGGCGATTGATACCATTTCACAAATGGAATCACATATGCTTTCGAGGCACTACGATGGGTTTCTAAAGAAAAGCGGAGTGCGTGTCAAGGGAAGGCATTAATTAAAACAGAAAGGACGGAGAGAGTCGACGCATGGCTAAAGATGAGCCGATAAAAGTCGAAGGTATCGTAATGGAAACGCTGCCTAACGCGATGTTCAAGGTTGAGTTGGAAAATAAGCATCAGGTGCTCGCGCACATTTCGGGTAAAATGAGAATGCATTTTATTAAAATCCTTCCTGGCGATAAGGTTACGTTAGAGTTATCCCCTTATGACCTTTCCCGTGGACGGATTGTTTACCGGTCGAAATAAAGCAGTTTGTTTGAGTGCAAAAAAAACGTATGGGCGAATTTGATGGGTTGCCAGAGTGAAAATTGAGGAGTCGACAAAATGAAAGTCAGGGCGTCTGTTAAGAAAATTTGCAGCAAATGCAAGATTATACGAAGAAAACAGGTTATCCGCGTCATCTGCGAAAACAAACGGCACAAACAGCGGCAAGGATAGTTTTAAACAGGAGGAAGAGCTTTGGCAAGAATTGCGGGCGTAGATTTACCGAATCGAAAGCGCATTGACATTGGACTTACGTATATTTACGGTATCGGGCGGTCTACCTCCCAGAAGATACTGGGCGGTTTGGATATAAATCCAGGCACTAAGACCGATCAGCTGACCCAGGATGAAATTAACAGCATTCGGAAGGCTATCGATAGCGAGTGCAAAGTGGAAGGTGAACTCAGAACCGATGTATCCATGAGTATCAAAAGATTGATGGATTTAGGATGCTATCGCGGCCTCAGGCACAGAAAAGCGCTTCCTGTAAATGGGCAGCGTACAAAAACGAACGCCCGAACGCGAAAAGGCCCGAGGCGGTCGGCAGTTAAGAAAAAAGGTGCTGTCAAAAAGTAGTCAATAACTGGAAACAGGAATAGATATATGGCAAGAAGAACCCGGACAAAAAAGAAAGAAAAGAAAAATATTCATAGTGGCGTTGTTCATATCCAATCAACATTCAACAATACCATTGTAACGATCACCGATCCAGCCGGCAATGTAGTCTCTTGGTCCAGCTCTGGTGTTCATGGGTTCAAAGGATCTCGAAAGAGCACTCCGTTTGCCGCCCAGCTCGCCGCAGAGGACGCTTCCAAGAAGGCTATGGAAAATGGCATGAAGAATGTTGAGGTTTATGTAAAGGGGCCGGGTTCCGGACGCGAATCTGCATTGAGGGCCTTACAGGCTGCAGGATTTACTATTACCGCCATTAGAGATGTTACCCCGATACCTCATAACGGATGTCGTCCACCCAAACGGCGCAGAGTTTAAGGCTGCGAATGCTGTAATATCTCAGCGTATGCGCCCAGACTGATTAAAGGAGGAAGATTTGGCACGATATACAGGTTCGGTTTGCCGTCTATGCCGGCGAGAAAATCTAAAGCTGTTCTTAAAGGGCGACCGTTGTTTTTCAGACAAATGCGCGTTTGATCGACGAAGCTATGCCCCCGGACAACATGGGCAAAATAGACGGGGTAAAGTGTCTGATTATGGGATTCAGCTTCGGGAGAAGCAAAAGGTTAAGCGGATGTATGGACTTTCTGAAAAACAGTTCCGATTGCTTTTTCAAAGAGCGGACGGAATGAAGGGAATTACGGGAACAAACCTTCTGACGCTTCTTGAGAGAAGGCTGGATAACGTTGTCTATCGCATGGGATTTGTAAACTCGCGAACCCAGGGAAGACATTTTGTCCGGCACAATCATTTCCTTGTCAATGGAAAAAAGGTTAATATTCCATCGTATAGGGTAGAAATTGGGGATAGGGTGGAGGTTAGAGATAAAAGCAAAAAAGTTCAGGTTATAAACGATGCCTTCGTAGCAGTCGTAAGGAGAGGTCTCCCTCAATGGTTTGAACTTGAAAAAGAAAAAATGGCCGGCATTATAAAAGCCGCCCCTGTACGGGAAGATCTGACAATGCCGATTCAAGAGCAACTGATTGTCGAGCTTTATTCGAAATAATGTTGACCGGACAGAAACGGATAGCGGACGATAGACCATTTCAAAAGTGCAAATTCACTGTTGTGCGACGATGCTGCACACCTACTGCTTCATAAAATCCGGAGAATAGCCCATGTCAACAAATGATCTCATTTTCAAGAACTGGCAGTCTATTATCAAGCCAGAAAAAGTTCAGGTAACCAGTTCTCAATCCTATGGTAAGTTTGTTTGTGAGCCATTGGAGAGGGGGTTTGGCATTACCATTGGGAACTCTCTTAGACGGATCATTTTATCTTCTTTATATGGTGCAGCCATTGTCTCTGTGAAATTTGAGAATGTGATGCACGAATTTAGTGTTGTCGATGGCGTCCTAGAGGATGTATCGGAAATTATACTCAATCTTAAGGAAGTCAGGCTTAAGGTGCCAGATACCGAGCCGAAGATCATCCATATTGACGTTTCACGGGAAGGTATTGTGACGGCGGGCGACATTGTATGCGAAAATGGTAAGTGTGAAGTCCTAAACCCCGAACTGAAAATTGCTACACTTGGACAAGGCGCAAGGCTTCAAATGACAATGATGGTTCGGGTAGGGAAAGGATATGTGCTGGCTGAAGATAACAAAGATCCCGATGCCCCCATCGGAACAATTCCAATTGATGCCGTTTTTGCACCCATAAAAAGAGTCAATTATGTGGTTGGAAATGCCCGTGTAGGCCAAAAGACAGACTACGACAAGTTGACGCTTGAGGTATGGACGGATAGTAGTATTTCGCCTGAAAGCGCCGTTGCATATGCCAGTAAGATCATGAAAGAGCAGATGAGCATCTTTATCAATTTTGATGAAGATATGGAGCCCGAAAAGATTAAAAAAGAAAGAGATGCTGAATATAGCGACTTTAATGAAAATCTGTATAGAAGCGTCGAAGAACTTGAATTATCTGTTCGCAGTGCGAATTGTCTGAAAAATGCTGATATAAATAAAATTTATCAGTTGGTCAGCAAAACCGAGGCGGAAATGCTTAAAACTAAAAACTTCGGTCGCAAGTCGCTGAATGAGATTAAAGATGTTCTTAGCGATATGGGGCTCAGCCTTGGAATGAAGATAGATGGGTTTGCCCCTCCTGAGGAAAACACCGAAGAAGGAGAATAATTGATTCCATGAGACATCGCAAAAACGGTTTAAAGCTTAATATGACTAGCAGTCACAGGACCGCCATGTTTAGAAACATGGTCACCTCGTTGCTAAAACATGAAAAGATTCGGACGACAAGCACCAGGGCAAAAGAACTCAGAGGGTGGGCCGATCACCTGATTACGTTAGCCAAAAGGGGTGATTTGCATGCGAGACGCCAGGCACTGTCGATTGTTAGAGAAAAAAGCGTCGTGCATAAATTGTTCGAAGAAGCGGCTGAGCGATTTGGGCTTTTGGCAGGCGGTTATACCAGGGTTATAAAGATTGGTTTAAGGCCAGGTGATGCTGCGCCCATGTCTTTAATACAATTGGTGGCGGAGCCCTCCAAAAAGTCGGAAAGAAGAGAAAAGACTGAAAAGAAAACCGATGCTACGGTAAAAGCAACGGAAAAAGCTTCTTTGCCACCGGTTAAGGAGCCCGTTGAGGAAAAGGTTGCTGATGACAAAGTTATACAGACGGCACCCGCTGAAGCTGAAACGGGAAGTGATGAAAAAGAAAGAACGACTTCAGTGCCAGAATCAGTAGAAGAGAAATAAGTCGCTTAATGGCTTCGCTATAGGTTACCGAAAAGCCTCTTTCATTGGAAAGGGGCTTTTTTTATTAGTGCCTTAGAAATAATTTTCTGAGCGTTTTCGGCAGAAAATTTTTTTCTAAAGGCACTAATCCCGTTTATCGGGGTTAGGGATTGTTAGTGAGGAAGCTTTGAGTTGATTTATTGGCCTTCATTTCGTAAAGTCGTTTGTCCGCGAGGTTCAATAGCGAGGAGGGATCTTTTACCTCCGGGTCATCGGATGAAGCGACGCCAAAGCTGATACCGATGGCTATGGTTTGGTTTCCCATTCGCAATGGGTTTTCTTTAAAATGAGAGCGGATCCGGTCCATCATGTTTTTAGCTTTTTGGGGGCCGGTCTCCGGGAGAATGATGACAAACTCATCGCCGGCAAATCGCGAAACCACGTCCGAATTCCTTACAAGTTGCGTCAGCGTTTTTGCCGTATGCTGAAGCAATTCATCTCCGGCATTGTGACCAAGTGAATCGTTTACGGCTTTAAATTTGTCGAGATCGATAAAGACGGCAGAAAGGGGAGATGAATACCGTTTACCTCGAAGATATTCGCGCTCTAAAATTGATTCCATAACCCGTCTATTTAAAAGACCCGTGAGCGGGTCGTGATACGCGAGAAATGCAAGTTTTTCATGGGCAGTAACATTGGCAAGACAAAGTGAAACCTTTCGGGCAAGGCTTTCCAGCAGGCTCGTGTCCATGCCGGGCGCAAAACGGCTGATAGAAGAATCCGCTTGGTTCAGGCTGCCGATAACGGAACCGCCAAGAGTAATCGGTGCTAATGCCATTGACCTGAAGAGGTGGTTACCGCTTTCAGGAAAAAGAATTGAAAAACGTTCCAGGTTATCATTTATAAGAAGAGGGCGCTTGCCCGCGGGAACCAGTTTCAAGAATGAAGATGGATCAATAATTCTGAGGTTGGATTTTAAAATTTCTGATTTTCCGAGAGAGTGAATCAAGTCCGGAACTTCACCGCTATCGATTAAGGATATCCAGACATATGGGATCTGAAACTTTTCTTTTATTTGAGTAAGCAATATTTCGAAGAGACCGGCAAAGTTGAGAGTTGAAAGGATTTGTATTTCAATTTCATTGAATTTACGAGCGATATCATCATTTTGACGAATAAATGCCAGTAGTGAGTCAATATCTTTCATGGCTGATTCCATTTTCATGATGTCGCTGGTACGCTGCCGGCTTTTAATGCCTTTTAGACATATGAACAAAATATTTCGGTCTGTCAAGATAGGATAACCCCGGATGGATTCTCATGAAGAGGACGTTGACATTTTTGGAGGGTTATGAAATTTTAAGGGCGAAATTGAATACAAGACGATGGGTGGTAACCTAAGGCGAAATTGCGGCTACTGAGTAATTCAAAAAAGCTGATGAAATAGGTATTGGTTTTCTTTTCTATGAAAATATCCGAAGTGAGAGATATATTAAACGCAACGGTTCTAATTGGCGAAGAGCAAATGGACCGCATCCTTGTGGGGGCTGGCAGCGCGGATTTAATGGAAGATATTTTAGCTGCGGTGGCAAAAGACGCTGTATTGTTGACCGGCGTAATATCAGAAGAAGTGATACGAACATCGAAGGTGGCGGGTGTGGGCGCGGTGGTATTTGTTCGCGGAAAACGGCCGACTCAGCGAATGCTCAAATTGGCCAAGTCAAATGAGTTGCCGGTGCTGTTGACCCGTGATTCTTTATTTGTTGCCAGCGGTCGCCTTTATATGAATGGCATGCGCGGCTTGGACGGCTCCTGGTAAGGACGAAAAGGTAAAGGTGGCATGGCAGCGAATTAAGGTGCTGCAAGCTGACGCTGCGTTTGTGAGTTTTTAATAAATTTACATAAGAAGGACTGGGGGGTAATCACAGGTCTTGAGTTGATCCCGGTCAGAGGTTATTCGTATGGCGACAGAAAAAGGTATTGTGACTCGAATCGACGGGGACCGGGCATGGGTAAGAACGTTAAGGAGCGGAGCATGTGAAGCGTGTTGTTCAAGCGGAGCGTGTCATGGATCCGGCGATAGAAAAGAAATGGAAGTGGAAGCCCTAAATGACGTTGGGGCTGTTGCCGGTGATCAGGTTCAAATTCGGTTTGATAGCGGAAAACTGATGGGTATTTCGTTTTTTTTGTATATTTTCCCCGTATTGATGCTGATTGCGGGGTCGGTGCTGGGTCAAAAGATGGCACAGCTTTATCAACTAAGCGAATCGACCGCTTCAGCCTTGGGAGGATTTGGATTTTTTGGGCTGGCATTTTTAGTTATCCGGTGGGGTGGTTCCGCGCTTGCCGGCAAGAAGGGGTATCAGCCTCGGATTGCAAAAATAGTTACCAGGGGATGATCTTTTTCCCTCTCACGCTAAAAAGTTGTCGAGTCGCTTGCTTAGATTTCGTAGCTATTTCGTGGGTAGTATTTTGCTATTTTTTCCGCGGATACGCCTGCGGAATAGAGAACGAGCAGTATCCAATTTCTTAAGGTGCAATAGACCCGTCCCTCTGTTTTCCACCGGCGCGCAGAGGTCTTAACGGGCGAGGGAATAATTATGGTTTTTTGCCTCCTCTTTTTTATTTTTCGTATCAGGGCCACGTCTTCCATGATAGGAATGTCGGGATATCCCCCGAGTTGATGAAAGCATCGTTTCTTTATGAAAATGGCCTGATCACCATAGGGCATTCGAATAATGCGCGTGCGTATGTGAACGAAAGCTTCAATAACTCTAAAAAAAACACCTTTCGCATCAATGCTCAGATCAAACGCTCCCCCCATAATGTTCTTTGATGCAAACGCATCGAGAATTGTTTTTATTGCATTTGCTGGCAGCAGCGTGTCGGCGTGTAAAAATAGCAGAATATTGCCCGTTGCGATTGAAGCGCCATAATTCATCTGGGCGCCGCGTCCTTTAGGGCCGGATAATTTTATAACGGCCTCTTGAGGTATAGCGCGAAGTGTGCTTCTGCTGGTTTCGCCATCTACCATAATGATTTCAAGTTTTTCAAAAGAGCTTAGATGGCACAGATGATTGAGCGTGTGTTGAATTGTTTTTGCTTCTTGGAAAACGGGGATTATCACAGAAATTTGCTTTGGCATGGCCTGAAAGTCCAACCGGAATTTATGGTATCGCCCGTATCGTTGGTTTTTTACGTCCCTGCTGAGTACAGATGTGTATTATGCCTTAGAAAAAAATTCTGCGTTTTTTTACCCCTCAAGGGGATACTGAAAAATGTCCCGTCAGGGGGTTAGCCAGTATTAGCAAATTCAGTCGGCCTGTCAACAACGGCCTTGGTGGATGTAATTTTTTCTTGACTAACGCGGGGTTCGAATAATACAGCTGTTTAGGAAATAAATCCGATTCATAAAATGACATGAAATGAGACGTTGCGGTATGGGCTGTTTTGATTTAACATTAATTGGCTTGAAGGGCTCGATTACTGGCATTGATCAATTTGTAATATTTTTTGAAAATCCTTGCAATCGAATTATCCCCGGTGTGTTGTTCATGGCCGGAACAGCTGCATAGGGGAGGTAACCAACTCGAAACCGGTTTGAGGAGGAATATAAATGGGCTTGGGTAAAAAATTAAGCGCTGGCGAATTTGTTATTCTTGCGGAAATGGAGCCTCCTAAAGGTACGGATGTTTCCCAGATGGTGGACAACTTACTTCGGGTGAAAGGTTCGGTGGATGCGTTTGTCATTCCCGAGATGAGCAATGCCGTAATGCGGATGAGTGCGCTGGGAGCCGCGATGATTATCCAAAACAAGGGCGTCGAGACGATAATGCAGGTGTGTTGTCGTGATCGCAATCGTTTAGCGCTTCAAGCCGACCTCCTGGCTGCCGGTGCCATCGGCATAACTCATATTATGGCTGTTCAGGGAGAGGCGCCTGGTTTTGGAGATCACCATCAAGCTCGTGCAGTTTATGATATTGACTTGATTGAACTTCTCGATGTGTTGAAAACCCTTCGGATGGGCAAGGATATGGCCGGCATCGAGTTGATGGGTGCTCCCCAATTTGCGGTTTGGGGTACTGCCAATGCAGGTTTGGAAGGCCAGGCACTGGATAGGGAAATTGAGGAGATGAGGCGAAAAGTCGATGCCGGCGCCAGTTTTTTTATTTTACCGCCCGTTTTTGATACGAACTCAATTAGCCAATTCATGGCGCGTACGGCACCGCTGGGTGTTCATATCATTCCTACGGTATTGCTTTTAAAATCGTTAGGGATGGCCCGATATGTTCAGCGGCATCTTGGTCATGTTCATATACCTGAAAGTGTGATTGACCGATTGAAAAAAGCGCCGGAAAAAGCTCGGGAATGCGTTATTATTGCAGCTGAAACGATTACGGCGCTCAAAGCGGCGGGGTTCGGCGGCGTAATGATCGCTACCATTGGTTGGGAGCATCGTTTGCCGGAAATAATTGAAGCAATTAACTAGCTCCGTGACGGGATAAGCGCTGTTAAGAAAAAATTTTCTGAAAAAAACGCAGAAAGTTTTTCCGGTGCCTAGCTATCAGGTCAGACACTTACCTATCGTTTGTGGGCTTCGTATCACCTAGTTGAGAAAATCAGAGGCGATCCTATACGCATGAGTGCCATACTCATTTTGGAAAAAGACGACGAATGGCGGAAGGTAATATCCGATGCCTTGGCATCTGATTATGATCTTGCCTTTCGGGATCACAAAGAAGCCATCGAATCGATTAGAACAGAGCAGGTTCGTGTGATCATTCTTGATCTTCTTTCCGTGCCCGACGGCGTTTTTCAGTTGCTCGGCCGGTTGAAATCGATGGCCCCGGATATCCCTGTCATTATAATAAGTCAATCAGAAACCGCTGAGTTGGTAGTAAAAGCAATCAAACAAGGGGCCTTTGATTTTATTGCTAAGCCTTTCTCCTCTGCGAGGGTTCGCCATGTTGTGCAACAGGCGTTGGTGGATCAAGATTTAAAAAATGAAATTAGTTATTTGCGCCACGAACAGGACGTAATATACGATTTTGATCGCGTGGTTGCCGAAACACCCAGCATGAAAGCCGTTTTAGTTACGCTAAAAAAGTTTGCCGAGACGGATGCTACCATCCTCATTACTGGAGAAACGGGTACTGGAAAAAGCTTTTTATCCGGTACCGTTCACTTCAACAGTCATCGGAAGGATCGACCTTTTGTCAAGGTAAACTGTGCCAATATACCAGAAACATTGCTGGAAAGCGAATTGTTCGGGCATGAGAAAGGATCTTTTACGGGTGCGGATAAGCAGCGAATCGGGCGTTTTGAGCAGGCGCACGGCGGAACGCTTTTTCTGGACGAGATCGGCGAAATGAGTATGTCGCTGCAAGCAAAATTGTTGCGTGTGCTTGAGGAGAAATCGTTCGAACGAGTCGGTGGGAACAGGACGATCAAGTCGGATGTCCGCGTTATTGCCGCGACGAACCGTGATTTAAAAGGGATGATTTTGGCCGGGGATTTCCGGGAGGATCTTTTCTATCGGATCAATGTTCTTTTCGTAAGGCTGCCGGCACTTCGTGAGCGGCCGATGTGTATCGAGCCTCTGGCTACCTCCTTGCTTTTTAAAATATGTCGTTCGCTGGGAAAACGAATAGAGGGTTTATCGCCGAAAGTCATTAAATTGATGAAGACATCCTCTTGGCCGGGAAACATCCGGCAACTGGCAAATACCATAGAGCGCGCGGCTATTCTTACAGAGAGTTCGGTTATTCATGAAGATAGTTTGCCCGTCATGGAACCGGAATTTGAAGTGGCCGAGTCCTTTTCACCTGTTTTACCATCGTATTTTCTGGCCACGCAGGAAAAAGATGCGATCGTGAAGGTTTTGGAAGATTGTCTCTGGATTCAAAAAGATGCGGCGCAACGTCTTGGTATAAGTCCACGGGCATTGAATTATAAAATTAAGAAATTTGGGATTGCCCACCCCAGGTGGCGTAAAAACAGAGGACAAAAAGAAGGAGCGTGTTCCATCACCCGCTTTACCTGATCCTGTTTTTGCCTGAAAACCAAGCGATGTTGTTGCTCAATTCCTTTCAGGTGGAAAGCCGGCCCAGTTTTTCCCCCAGATCATCGGGTTCGGTTTGCCATAAAAATTCGGTCATATTCAAATACCCTGCAACGGTAAAGTCGCTGGAGGTCCCTTTAAAGCGGATGACGAGCCGGCAATGCCTTCGGACAGGCCATCTGATGTGTAATAATGTTATTTTACTGATAAATTTAAAAAGGGTATTCCGAAATGCCGATGGCATTTGGTGATCTATGATCCATGGATCGAGATCGCCTTCGACGGTGACATCAAAAAGAGGCATGTGTTGTCTTCCATCAATTAGTATGGAAGAAATGTCGATATAGCCAAAAGGGGTTCTGGTATGGACTTGCCTCCTCCCGTCCATATGTTGCTGTGTTGACAGGACGAGGTAGGGAATTGAAAGTGATACGGTCTTCATGTGCCCTCCGAAGCGTATTGAGCGACAATTTATTTGGTTCTGTGATAATTAAGTATGCAGCAAATATGGTGCCAGGTTTTAAGACGCTGCTTTTGGGACGCAAGGGAATATCCTTTACGGCGATGGGGTGGCGCCGATGCCGCAATACGAATACCCGATAAATTTTTACATAACATGCTATTATTTAAGCTTATATAACAGGTGCCAAAGACGAGAGGGAGAGGGGCTCTCCACTTTTAGCGCCGTTTTTTAACGCGGCATGAATGAAATCCGGAATGATGCCATCCGGATAGTTCTTTTGTTGATTGGAAGGATTTTTAGATGATGTCGCTGGCAGAGTGTTTCGAATTACGAATTTGTAAGTAATTGTGGCCTGTTTTCTCACGGTTACGACAATGGAAGCTCTTTAAACCGGCGATTGGCAATTTGGCGGCTGTTGTGGTGAGTTATGGGACTTTTTTCAGTTTTTCCTGAAACACCATTAGATGAGGATTATTTCCCTGGAGGTTTTACATGCGTATACTGATTAAGCCGGTTTTTGTTATGACCATTTGCATTTTGGTGTTTTCTGGTTGTGCCTCTAAAGACGAGAAAAAAGCAGCTCATTTGGAAAAGGGCAGGAGCTATTTTGAAAAGGGCGAATTTAAAAATGCTGAACTGGAACTTAAAAATGCCCTCCAGGTAGATCCGGGGTATATTGCGGCGCATAAATTGCTGGGGGAAACCTATCTTAAACTGGGTAATACCCAAGGGGCTTTTCAAGCGTATTCTTCCATCATACGGCTTGATGCGGAAAATATTGATGCGCAGCTGAAACTGGCAACCTTTCTCATCCTGGGGAAGAAGCCGGATGACGCGAAGGAAAGAATAGACAAAGTTCTCACTCTGGCGCCGGATAATGTGGAGGCGCTTTTACTGCACGCAGGTATCCTGGAACAGGCGGGTTCCCTGGAGGAGGCGTCGAACGTTTATCGTCGCATCCTTACGTTTAATAAAAAACAAGTCGGAGCGTATCTGGGACTGGTTCGTTTTTTGGTGCGACAGAAAAACCCATCAGAGGCTGAAGCGCTGCTAACGGAAGCCCTTGGATTTATGCCCGAAGTAACACAGCTTCGTTTGGTCCTGTTCAATATCCATTTGATGCAAAAGGACTTTGGTAAAGCGGAAGCGATTCTTAATGCCGCCATTGCAATCGCTCCCGATAATTACGAGCTCCATATCGTTCAGGGGGAATATTTTATCCGGCGAGGCCAGCCTGACGCAGCGGAAGCCGCCTTTCTTAAAGCCGTGGCTTCCGGAAAGGAGGAGGCTCGGCCCTATATCATAACGGCTCAGTTTTACGATCAAAAGGGTGAAGACGCTAAGGCGTTGGACATGTTTCACCAGGCCATGGCCAAGAAACCGGACGATATGGGTATTGAGAATGCCTTGGCTGCTTTTTATTTGAAACACCAAGAGATTAAGAATGCCGAAAGCACGATTGAAAAGGTATTGCTGAAAAATCCAAATTTTTTCCCCGCGCTCATGCTTAAAAGTGAGTTACTGGTGGTGAAAAAGGATTTTGAAGGGGCGATTTCACTTCTTGACCGGCTGTTAAAAGAGGAACCGGGGTCCGGGCCCGCTCATTATCTCAAAGGGTTGGCGCATTATGGAAAGAGGGATCTTCTGGGGGCTAGAACCGCACTCACACGGGCGATAGAGCTGGCGCCTCGGAATTTAAAGGCAAAACTCCTGCTGGGTGAAATCTATTTTCAGAGCCGGGATTTTGATCTGGCCCAGCGGCAGGGCCAGGAGATTTTAAGTTCCCTGCCGGATCAATTTCAGGCAAAGATGCTTCTCGGGAATATTCATCTGGCAAAAAAAGAGTTGCCGGAGGCAAAGGCTGTGTTTGAAGCCATGGTCGCAAAAGCACCGGACAATCCAGTTGCCTATGCCCGGTTAGGGATGATTCATCGAATGGAAAAACACCCCGTGCTGGCTAAGAAGCAGTTTGAAAAAGCGTTGTCTCTTAATCCGCAACTCATGGATGTACTAAGCCACATCGTGTCACTTTATGCTGAAAATAAAGAATATGATGCCGCGATTGCAGCTTGTGAGGCACACCTTGCGAAAGTGGGTGATGTGTCGGTGCTTCAGGCGGTTATTTACAGCTTAAAAGGCGAACTCTAT
This sequence comes from Pseudomonadota bacterium, assembly GCA_043797445.1. Lineage (GTDB taxonomy): Bacteria > Desulfobacterota > Desulfobacteria > Desulfobacterales > JAFDDL01 > JAZDPP01. Next base: position 114,972 of record JAZDPP010000050.1, on the reverse strand, counting down.
CTTCGCAAACGGGATATGGAGGCGGCGGAAAAAGCTTATCAGGTTGCGATTGAAAAGAATCCGAATTATATGGGGCCATACTTTGCGTTGGCGCGGTTATATCTTTCCGGCAAGAAAGCCGACAAGGCCATTGCACAATATGAGGCAGGGATTGCAAATAATCCGAAACAACCCGGCCTGAATCTGATGCTGGGAACCATTTACGATGCAAAGAAGCAATTTGATTTGTCAGAGAAATATTACAGAGCCGAACTTACGATTAACCCCGATTCGGTGCCTTCAATGAACAACCTGGCTTATTTGTTGGCGGAAAACAAAAAAGATCTGGATGGGGCGCTTACGCTTGCTCAGGCCGCAAAGGAGAAAGCCCCTCAAGACCCGCGGATTATGGATACGCTGGGGTGGGTCTATTATCAGAAGGATCTCTACGATAGTGCCATTAGCGAGTTTTCCGAAAGCATCGAAAAAATGCCTGATAGCGCCATGGTATGTTATCATCTGGGGCTGGCGTATTTGAGAAAAGGGAATATATCCGAGGCCAAAATACAGCTTGAAAGCGCGCTAAAATTAGACAACTCATTTCCCGGTGCTGATGATGCTCGGAAAAGGCTTTCTCAGTTATAAATTGAATCAGAAAAATTTTGGAAGATGGTTATGTCTCTTCGCCTGGAATGGATATGAAATTTTTCCCTTTTAGATTGCTCGTCCTGTGCGTTTTGCTGCCAACCGTTTTATACGGGTTTTCCGTGCAGGCACTGGAAAGCTATCTGAAATATCGGTATACCGGCGGAATAGAAGAGACTTACATCGGCGATATGACGCCATTATTCAGTGGCTCCCGTCGATTGAAGGACGTCATTAAAGAAAACATTGACCGTTACCTTCAAAAGGACGTGTTGCCTGTCTGGGCGGTCTCGGTCGAGGTGCTCGTTTCCACTCAGAATGGTAATATTTTATATCCCGCTGCATTCGAGGCGTTGGACCCCTCCGTTCTTCCCCGGGAAAATCAGGCCATCGCCAGCGAAAATTTTGCACTTCTAAATGAAGCGTTAGCGGTATCCGTGAATGTGGCTGTGGCATTTGACAGCCCCATTTCTCTTGCGATTCTGGCAGGATACATTTTTATCTCTGTCTCGGTGCTTTATCGATTTTACCGTTCCGGTATAAAGAAGCTTCTTCAGGAAGAGGATATTAGGAATATTGAGATAAAACGGCTTCGGGAACAGGAGGACGCCTACAATAACAGATTGCAAGCTCTTGAGCGAGAGCGAAAGGAAATTTCCGCCGAGCTGGAAAAGCGGGAAACCGCGCTTCAAAGCGAGAAAGCCAAGGCCGCCAGCACGGAAGCGCAGCTGTTCGGAGAAATTGTCTCCCTCGATTCAAAGATCAAAGAGAATATTAATCATCAAGCGCATCAGCTTAAGGAAATTGATGTTCTTCGAGAAAAGATTCTCAATTATGAAGCGGAACTCAACAGGGGGGAGCGCCAAAGAATAAAAGAGGCGGATTCAATCGGAAAGCGGTTTAAAGCCATCTATAAAAATGTGTTAATCAACGATCGGGCCGTGGACGGTTTTATCGGTTTGCCGGACGATATGCGGATTAAGGCGGAGGAACTCATTCATCGGTTGAACGACGAGCCCGAACAGGTTCCCATTAAACGAAAAGTATTCGGAAAAAAGGGACGTGAAACCGTTCTTGAGGTTTTGTTTTCCTACAACGGGCGCCTCTATTTCCGTCGATTAAAAAACCAGGCGGTGGAAATTCTCATCATCGGCACAAAAAATTCTCAGGTAAAAGATCTTGAATATATAGACAATGTCCCCAGAAAAGAGTAGACGGACCGCCACAGTGCCATTTCTGTTCCATGCGCTTGGGCCCGTTTGCCCGGGGAGTGCTGTAGAAAAATGCGATAGCGCCGGGGTAAAATGCTACAGACATTTCCTATAATCCAACCTCTTGAAAGCAATATATAAAAAAACATGTCGGTCGGTTTATCCGGATGGATTCGTCGTTGAGTGTTGTTTTTTACAACATTCCAGTGATAGGGCCAGTGAATTCCCAATATTTGGATTTGATCAATATTTTATAAATATAAACAAGTTGTTATAAAATAAATTCGCCGAATTATCATGCTTGGCCCCTTTTTTGCTTTTTCACTGGTGTATGAAAAAAATTATGATCTAAAACAGTTAACCAAGGAGAGGCAAAATGGCTGAAAAAATGAATGAGAGCAAACGAAGTCACATTGGTTATGGGTCCACCTACCTGCGGGGAGGGGCGGTTGCGGGTGCAGGGATCAACACCGTGCTGGGAGGTCAAGCCTGGACAGTAAAGCCGGACAGAGATGCGGCCGCCAAAAATCCATGCATATGGATGCAGACCGGAGTTGTTTCATTCAAGAGTTGTAATAATTTTTATGATTGCACCTCCTGTAAATATGACCAGGGAATGCAACTCCAGGTGGAAAAAGGAAAGCAGATGAGTTGGCAAGCCGCCATGCGGAAAAAGCCGGACCTTCATCGACTTTGCCGTCATAGTCTGACCAACCGGATTGCAAGCCGGACGTGTGCCTATGATTATCAGTGCGGGCATTGTGATTTTGATCAGTTTTTTGAAGACGTCTGGTCACCTGCAACCGGCGGGCATGCCTGCGAGGTGGCGCATGTTCGGGGGGTTGCAGTCCCTTACGATCATTATTTTCACCAGGGGCATGCCTGGGCGCGAATTGAAAGCGGTGGAGAGATTCGTGTCGGATTGGACGATTTTGCGGCCAAACTGCTGGGGCGGGCGGATGCCATGGAGCTGCCATTGATCGGTACGACACTCGATCAGAACTGCCCGGGATGTGGGCTGAAGCGCCAGGCAAACGAGGCCGAAGTGCTGTCTCCGGTCGGTGGCATAGTAACGGCGGTTAACGGGAACCTGTGGAAAAACCCCGGTATGTCCGGTGAGTCCCCGTACGAGGATGGCTGGCTGTTTATGTTGCATACCCCGAATGTTAAAAAGTCCATGACGACATTGATGGATAGTGCTGAAACCATGAAATGGATTGCCAGTGAGGTCGGTTACCTCGAAAGCATGATCGAGGAAGTTGCCGGACCTCTTGCAGCGGATGGCGGGTTTCTCAGCAATGATATTTTTGGAGCGTTGCCGGCGCTGGGTTGGAAAAACCTTACCAAAAGGTTTCTCAGATCATGATGGGGGGGCATTGTCGCAAGACGAATACCTTTGGGATGTTGAACGGTGGAAATCCATGACGTCTCCGCATTATGCAGGGAGTTGAGGGCGCTATGATGGCAACAATAGATAAGAAATCGAAAAGATCCGATGAGCCGGGCCGGTGTATGTGGATGCAGGCAGGCGTGGTTCGGCATCGGTATTGCTCTCTTGATTATAATTGCCCGGAATGCCGGCTGGATCGGGTGCTTCGGAATGTTGCCGATGAGAACCGGGCTTTGCGGGCGGCCGGGCTGAAAAGGCCCGGCCGCCGGGGAAGTATCGTTTGCTGGCGGGATAAGATGACGGCGCTCCCTCAGACGCGGCAACCGTGTGTACATCACATGAAAGGCCGTATTGATTTTCGGTCCTGTACCCATGCGTATCGATGCGGCGACTGTGATTTCGATCAGTATTTCCAGGACCAGTTTTCCGTTTATGCCGATATTCGTCCGGTGCACGTGATGGAAGTCGAAGGTATTCAAGTGCCGCAAGGATATTATCTGCATCCGGGACACACCTGGGTCAAGCTGGAGGAAGGGAGCGTTGTCCGCGTGGGGCTGGACGATTTTGCCAGACGTATTTTAGGGCCTCCGGATCGGATTGAGGCGCCCTTGGTCGGGCAAATGGTATCTCAAGGAAATCCTGCGATACAGGTTCACCGGGGATCGCTTAAGACGCAACTGGTTTCCCCGCTCAGCGGGGTGGTGACGGATGTCAATCCGGCGCTTCGGTCCAAAGGTGCCGCTATCCACACGGCGCCGTATGCGGATGGGTGGGTGTTTCGACTGCATGCCGATTCGCTCCGGGAGGATCTTAAGGCGCTTGTGATCGGCAGCGATACAGCCGATTTTTACGACCGGGAAGTGACTCGCCTGTACCAGGAGATAGAAAAGAGCGCCGGTCCATTGGCGGCGGACGGCGGGTTTATCGGAGATGATATTTCCGGGAACCTCCCGGACATCGACTGGCAGCGGGTGATGCGTCTATTTTTTCGGTCCTGATACGGGTTGCCGTCCCATCCGTTTGAATTCGTCCGACAACAGCACTTTGCAATAGCGGCAGAGCTTCTCTGACTTTCTATCGACGTCAGACTCCGTGCGGCAGTAGTGCATGATGCAGGCGGGGTCATTGCAGTGCCGCAAATTGAAGGTGTGCCCCAATTCATGGATAATTTCCTTGGCAACCCGGGTCTGAAAAGCCGTTTCGGTGGATAAGGGTGAAAGGCCCTCGCTCAGGCGATACGTGGAGACAATGCAGGCGCGTCCCTTGAGTTGCGCTTCTCCATATACATATGTCAGAATTGGGATATAGAGATCAATTTTGACCAGGGCCGCCACCTTGACTGCCCATGACGGCGCGCCTTCCGAGAGTTTTTCGAGAACCGGAGTGCTGTGGTATTGCCGACGCTCCGGGTTCCAGGCAAAAAGAATATCGTCCAAAATAACGTGAACTTTTGTTGGAATTCCAAACGTTTGGTTGACCGTTTCGCAAAGGGCCTCGACCATTGCCCTGTCGAACTCGCCGATGGGGGATATCGCAATGCTATGTTCACTGACGCCGGGAATCAAATCGGTTTCCGAATTTCATAGCGGTTCATTTTGCTGTATAGCGTGGAGCGGTCGATGCCGAGAATTTGCGCGCTTTTAAGAATATTCCAATCGTTTTTATTTAATACTTCCAGAATATGAGCTTTTTCGATCTCCTTCAGGGAGCCGTTTTTGAGACGGGCGGCGGGTGCGGCACAGACAATGGGGAGATTGGCCGGTTCGATAATTTGGTTTTTACAAACCACCACCGCTCGCTCTATGGCGTTTTCAAGCTCCCGGACATTCCCCGGCCACTCGTGCAACATTAGCTCATCCATGGCGGCCCGGCTGATTTTTTCCACCGGTTTATTGATCTCCTTGATGTAGCGGTACAAAAAATGCTCCGCGAGAAGGGGGATATCCTCTTTACGGTTTCGAAGGCTCGGCATCGTTATGGAAAAGACATTTAACCGATAGAATAAATCCTCGCGAAAGATCCCGTCTTCAATCGCCTTTCCTAAATTCCGATTAGTGGCGGCGATAACACGGAAATCCGCTTCAATGGGCTGGGTGCCCCCGACCCGGTAAAACACCCGATCTTCCAGCACGCGCAAGAGATCGATTTGCATGCGCATGCTGATCTCTCCGATTTCATCCAGAAAGAGGGTTCCGCCATGGGCCAGTTCCAATCGCCCTCTTTTGGTCTCTTTCGCGTCCGTGAAGGCGCCTTTCTGATGACCGAAAAGCTCGCTTTCCATCAGGTGTTCCGGGATGGCGCCGCAATTCACCGTAACAAACGGCCCGTTACATCGCGGACTTCTCGTATGAATGGCTTTGGCCGCTAAGCCTTTCCCCGTGCCCGTCTCCCCGGTGATAAGCACGGTGCTGTCCGCGGGGGCAACGCTGCAAATGAGATCGAAGATCTCCTGCATGGCGCCGGACTGACCGATCATGCTTTCAAACCGGGAGCGTTCCTTGACCTGTTCCCTCAGGTATTGATTTTCCCGGTTTTGCGCCTGACTTTTAAGGATTTTGTCAATGAGGACACCCAGCTCATCCGGATCAAAGGGCTTGAGAAGATAATCATGGGCGCCGTTTTTCATGGCCTCTATAGCGGTAGCAATGGACCCATATGCGGTGATCATGACCACCGCCGTATCGGTTTCATTTTCCTTGATGGATTTGAGGACTTCCAATCCACTGATGCCTTCCATTTTGATGTCCACCAAAAGGATATCGAAGTGTTTTTCCTTGAAAATGACCAGGGCTTCTTCGCCGCCCGAGGCGGTCCGGACGTAATGCCCGTCTCGCTCCAGCCAGCCGGCAAGGGATTCCCGCATGACCAGTTCATCGTCCACGATCAGGATATTCGCTGTGCTCATGGCAATTGCTCCATCATTAACTCTCCGCTGTTTGCCCGGAAGCGCCTGGCGCCTTCAGGGGAAGAACCACCTTGAAAGTGGTTCCCCTTTCCATAGTGGATCGAACTTCAATCGCCCCCCCATGCTCCTGAATGATGCCGTAGGCAACCGAGAGGCCTAGGCCCACTCCCTTACCCTTTTTTTTGGTGGTATAGAAGGGTTCAAAAAGCCGGGGGATATTATCTTTTTCGATGCCGATGCCGGAATCCCGAAAGCGGACTTCCACGCGGTTTGCCTTCCTGTTTGAGCGGGTTTCAATATGCAGAATGCCGCAATCGGTCGATTCCATGGCTTCGACGGCATTGGATATAAAATTCATAAAGACCTGCTGCAATTGATCTTCCGAGCCGACGATATCGGGTAGCAAGGGATCGAGTTTTTTTTTCACTTTCACGCGCCCCAGTTTTAACAGGTTGACATTGATTAGAAGCGTTTTTTCGATGAGACGGTTTAAATTGAGTTGGCTGAGTTCAAATTTGGACTGCCGCGAAAACGCCAGAAGATTTGAGACGATGCGGCTGGTACGACGGGTCTCGGTTTCCATCAGCTTCAGATAATCCTGAATTTTTCGAATATTGATCTGGTTCGGTGTGTCTTCTTCCAAAATACGGCGCACAAGCAGCGTGAGGTTCAATATGCCCGCCATTGGATTGTTGATTTCATGCACCACCGAGGCGGCCAGTTTCCCGAGGGAGGCCATCTTGTCCTGGTGCAGGAGTTTGGTGTGGATCTCTTTTAACTCCCGGGTTCGTTCCCGTACCATCTGTTCCAGGCGCTGAGTGATCTCTTTTTCCTCCCGTTTGCGTTGGGTAATATCGTGGCTGATATGGATGAACTTATTGATTTTGCCGTTTTTCTCCCAAATCGGATAGACATTGATTTCATAATACCGCGTTTGGCCGTCCCGGCCGACGCGGGTTCTCATCTGGGTGACGGGGCGCTTGTTTTTAATAACTTCCATCAGCGGGCAATCGGGTACCTCTCCGCCGCACGCATTGTCACAGTGGGCAAAAACCTCGTGGCATTTGCGGCCGATGATTTGATCGTAGGTATAGCCCATTTTTTTTAGGAAAGATTCGTTTGCCTCCAGAATTACAAGGTCCGGTGAAATCACCAGTATGAAATCCTGTATCCCGTTGACGATGGTTTCCATCGCTTTTTTCTGCTCACGAAGGTTGCTTTCCCCGCGCCCAATGGCATTCCAGAAGAGATTGAAAACCTGGTAGGAAAGAATGCGAATCCGCGGCGGACGGGTGTTGAGAATATCGTCAAAGATTTTCTGGTCCGGCGTCAGGATGATAATCAGATGAATATGATAATCCGGATGGTATAGGGCGCTATAATTATCGAAAGTCAGCAGGCCGAGCCGTTCCGCCAGTTGTCGTCCCGGTTGATTCGGGTCGGGTTCCACGACGGCTATAATCGGCGCTCCGATACCGCGAGGTTGATTATCATGGCTGGTTCTCTCTAAAAACTCACGGCATAAATCGTCGCCACCGACAATGGCGATATTAATGGGTGAACCAGAGCTGTTGTCCATCGCAGTCATCCTTTTCGGGTCACCAACATTCGTTTAGGCCGAGGCGGAGCGTGTTGCAATGGTATCCGCAAATAGAAAGAAAATTCAAGCGGTTCAATTTAGTAACACGACCGTCCGCCGGTTTCAAGCGCCATTTTTCAGCTCGGTGCGCCCGCTATTCCGGGACGAGCCCCCCCGGCTTTTTTGCTTGACTAAACACGTGGTATCCAATATAGAGTAATAAAACAAATAAATCATCTTCATAAAATTAGTGACGGTGTAATAAAACGGTTTTAGATTAGCTTTATTTCCTTTTTTTCAATCCCTTCCCCGTTTTCTTAACATAAGGAGACAGCCATGCCTGAGAGTGCCATAGGGTCTGTGATGGTTGTCGGTGGCGGCATCGCCGGAATGCAATCTGCCCTCGATTTGGCCAATGCTGGGTACTATGTTTACCTATTGGAAAAATCATCCGCCATCGGCGGTTTGATGTCCCAGCTAGACAAGACATTTCCGACCAATGACTGCGCAATGTGAATTATTTCACCCAAACTGGTCGAGGTCGGCCGGCATCTGAACATCGAGTTACTGACAAATTCCGAACTGATGGCCCTGGAGGGCCGACCGGGGAAGTTTACGGCCCGGGTATTGGAACAGCCCCGTTTCATCGATCCGGCCAAATGCACGAGTTGCGGCGAGTGCGCCAAGGTCTGCCCGGTGGAACTTCCCAACGATTATGACGAGGGGCTATCAAAGAGAAAGGCGGCATACAAACTGTATGCCCAAGCGATTCCGGGGGCTTTTGCTATTCAAAAGACCGATAAGGCTCCTTGCCGGCTGGCATGTCCGGCCGGGTTGAATGTGCAGGGCTATGTCCAGATGGTTAAACAGGGAAAGTATAAGGAAGCGCTTCAAATCATCATGGAAGATCTGCCTCTGCCGGGTGTGCTCGGAAGAATTTGCCCCCATGGCTGCGAGGATGCCTGCAGGCGCTGTGATGTGGATGCCCCGGTGGCGATTCGGGATCTTAAACGATTGGCCGCAGACCGGTTTGACCCCCGGGATATCGTGATTAATTGCATGCCGGAGCGGCCGGAAAAAGTGGCGATTATCGGCTCGGGGCCCGCGGGCCTTTCGGCGGCCTATCATCTGGCGCGAAAAGGAATAAAAAGCACCATATTTGAAGCGCTTCCGGAGGCCGGGGGCATGCTTCGGGTGGGGATTCCGGATCATCGTCTTCCCCGGGAGGTTCTGGACCGGGATATCGAAGTGGTTACCAATCTGGGTGTTGAGATTCGATGCAATTCTCCTCTGGGGCCGAACCGGACGATAGATGATTTGGCGCAAGAGGGTTACAAGGCGGTTTATCTCGCCCTGGGCGCCCATAAGGGAATTGAAATGGGTATTCCCGGCGAATCGTCCGAAGGGGTCCGGCAAGGAGTTGATTTTTTAAGAGAAGTGAATCTCGCCGGAAAAGCGCCGGTGGGAGAGCATGTGGCGATCATTGGCGGCGGCAATGTGGCGGTGGATGTTTCGAGAGCCGCAACACGCCTCGGGGCCAAAATCGTCACCATCCTCTATCGTCGAACGAGAGCCGAGATGCCCGCCTGGGAAGAAGAGTTGAAGGCTGCGGAAGACGAAGGGGTTCGAATCGAGTACCTTACCGCTCCGCAGCAGGTGCTTTCCGTGGACGGCAAGGTGGTGGGCCTTCGTTGCCTTAAAATGGAGCTGACGGAGCCCGATTCCTCGGGGCGAAAGCGTCCGGTTCCGGTACCCGGAAGCGAATTTGATTTAACGGTGGATCAGGTTATTCCGGCCATCGGCCAGCGCCCGGATCTTTCCGCCATTGAAGAGGTGACAGGGATTAAGGTGACTCGCTACGGAACGACAGAGGTTGATCCGGTAACTTATGCCACCGGTCGGGAAGGCGTTTTTGCGGGTGGGGATCTTCAGACCGGCCCCTGGGTGGCGATCGGCGCCATTGCCGCGGGCAGGGAGGCCGCGGTATCTATTCTGCGTTACCTGGACGGAAAAGATATGGCCGAGGGCCGGGAGGCGGTGGTGAATGATTCCCCCCGGTATCGTCCCATTCCCGAAGATATCGGGAAAACGCCCCGTGCCGCCATGCCGCATCTGCCGGTGGCATCCCGGAGCGGAAATTTTAATGAGGTGGAACTCGGGTACGATGATTCGGTGGGTCAGTCTGAAGCCGGTCGATGCTTGAATTGCGGGTATTGCAGCGAGTGCTACCAATGCGTGGATGCCTGTCTCGCCGGTGCGGTGTGTCATGATCAGCAGCCAAAAGAAAAGGCGATTGAAGTCGGATCGGTGATTCTCTGCCCGGGAAGCGAACCCTTCGACCCATCCCCATTCGAGGAGTTTTATCATTACAAGAGTCATCCCAATGTCCTAACCAGCCTTGAGTTTGAACGGATTTTAAGCGCCTCCGGGCCCACGATGGGGCATCTGGTTCGGCCTTCCGACCATACGGCACCGAAAAAGATCGCCTGGCTCCAGTGCGTCGGCTCCCGGGATACCAACCGGTGCGGGAACGGCTATTGCTCGTCCGTGTGCTGCATGTACGCCATCAAGGATGCCATGATCGCAAAGGATCATTCGGAAGAGGCGCTGGATTGCACTATTTTCAATATGGACATCCGGACCTTTGGCAAGGATTATGAGATGTACTATAATCGCGCCAAGGACAGCGCCGGGGTGCGATTTGTCAAAGCCAGAATCCACACCATCGATCCACTGCGCGACAGCGATGATCTAAAAGTGCGCTATGTGGATGAATTCGGAGAGTTGCAGGAAGAAATTTTCAGCATGGTGGTTCTCTCCGTGGGCTTTCAGGTCTCCCCAGATACGGTGGCGCTTGCAAAGCGGCTGAATATTGAATTGAACAAATATAATTTTGCAAAAAAAGAGCCGTTTACGCCGGTGGAAACATCCCGTCCGGGCGTATTTGCCTGCGGTATTTTCGGAGAACCGAAGGACATTCCGAGCTCCGTTGTGGAGGCCAGCGCCGCCGCCAGTGCGGCGGGGGCAACGCTATCTTCCGCCCGGAACACCCGAACCGTTTTACCGGCGGTAATACATGAAATCGATGTGGCCAATGAGCCGCCGCGCGTGGGGGTGTTTGTCTGCAATTGCGGCATCAATATCGCCGGCGTGGTGGATGTGGAAGCCGTTCGGGTTTACGCGGAGAGTTTACCGCATGTGGTATACACGGCGCAGAATCTTTTTACCTGCAGCCAGGATTCCCAGGAAAAAATAAAAGAACTGATTCGGGAGCATCGGCTGAATCGAATTGTCGTGTCGGCCTGTACCCCCAAGACCCATGAAGCCATTTTTATGGAGACCCTTGAGGCTTGCGGACTTAACCGGTATCTTTTCGAGATGGCCAATATCCGGAACCAGGATTCATGGGTTCACAGTGACGATCCGGCCGGCGCCACGGAAAAGGCCAAGGTCCTGATTCGCATGGCTGTTGCCCGTGTGGTTACGTTGAAGCAGCTTCACGACAAGAAAATTCCCGTCAATCAGCGCGCGCTGGTCGTCGGCGGCGGAGTTGCCGGTATGAACGCGGCGCTGAATCTGGCCAATCAAGGCTTTGAGACCGTGCTCCTGGAAAAGGAGGATCGTCTCGGCGGGCTGGCCAAACGGCTCGGCACGACCATTGAGGGGGCGGACATATCAAAATATATCAGCTCGCTGTCTGATAAAGTGATGACACACCCCGGCATTCAGGTATTAACCCGGTCACTGGTGGTGGGGTTTTCGGGATACAAGGGGAATTTTACCACCGAAGTGCTGGTGGGGCCGGGCATGTATGAACGAAAGATCGAACACGGCGCCGTGATTGTGGCGACGGGCGCCCATGAATATCAGCCCACGGAGTATTTTTATGGTAAGGATTCGCGGGTCCTGACACAAATTGAGTTGGCCACCCGGCTTACTCAGCAGGGGGCCGATGATCTCAATCAAGTGGTGATGATTCAGTGTGTCGGCTCCAGAAATGAGACCAATCCCAATTGTTCCCGCGTTTGCTGCCAGTCGGCCATTAAAAACGCCTTGCATATCAAGGAACAAAATCCGGATACTCAAGTATTCATTCTTTATCGGGATATTCGAACCTACGGATTCCTGGAGGATTATTATACGGCTGCGCGTGAAAAAGGGGTTCTTTTTTTCCGATTTGATCCTGAAGATCCACCTCAGGTGGAAGCGACGGAAGAAGGCATGAGAATCACCTTTACAGACCATGTGTTACGGCGAAAATTGCAGGTCGATAGCGATCTTCTGGTCTTGAGCGCAGGCGTTGAACCGGAAGATACCGAAGAGCTATCCTCTATTTTGAAACTGGCCCGAAATGCCCAGGGCTTTTTCGTTGAAGCCCATGTGAAGCTACGACCGGTTGACATGGCGACGGAAGGTATTTTTATATGCGGTACGGCGCATAGTCCCAAACTCATCGCCGAGTCCATAGCCCAGGCGTTGGCTGCCGCTGCTCGGGCTGCAACCTTTTTATCCAAGAAAGAGCTGACGCTCTCTTCGGTTACGGCTGAGGTCGAAGCGGAAAAATGCGCCTCCTGCCTGGTTTGTGTTCGCTCCTGCCCGTTTGGAGTACCGAAAATTAATGACGAAGGCGTCAGCTATATTGATCCGGCCCTGTGCCAGGGGTGCGGTGTTTGTACCGCGGAGTGCCCGGCCAAGGCCATTGAACTCAACTGGTATGAGGATGATCAGATCCTCAGTAAAGTGGAAGCGTTGCTTGAGGGGGTCTTATGAGCCGGGAGTTTACGCCGATCATTATCGCGTTTTGCTGCAATTTTTGAGGGTACTCCGCCGCGGACCTGGCAGGTTCGATGAGGCTCAAGTACCCGACGAGCGTGAAGATAGTGCGGGTGCCCTGCACCGGCAAAGTGGATGTGATACATCTGTTGCGGGCTTTTGAAAAAGGTGCGGACGGCGCTTACATCGTGGGATGCATGGAGGGGGATTGCCATTTTAACAGCGGCAACCTTCGGGCGCGCAAGCGCGTGGCCCAGGTTCGGACCATTCTCAATACCATCGGCATCGGCGGTGATCGTGTCATGATGTACAATCTATCATCGAGCGAGGCGCCGCTTTTCGTTAAATATGCCCAGGAGATGACCGCGCGGATTCTGGAACTGGGGCCCAATCCGATCAAGTTGGCCGGGAAAATGCCTGAAATGGCGCCCAATGAGGTTGAACCTTTGGCCGCCGCCGGTGTTTAATATTGCACCAAAGACTTGTAACATATCAACGAGAGGGTATGCCCTATGATAGTAGCCGAAAAGAAGCCGATTGATGAGATTATTGGACAGGTGAAAGACCATGAGCGCATTTTGGTGCTGGGGTGTAATGAGTGCGTTACGGTATGCGAAGCCGGCGGGAAGAAAGAAGTCGGGGTGCTGGCTTCCGCATTGCGACTGTATTTCATGAACCAGGGGCGGAAAAAATCGATAGACGAAAGGACACTGGAGCGGCAGTGCGATCATGAGTATCTGGAAGAAATTCGGGATTCGGTGGATAACTATGATGCTGTCGTGTCCATCGCCTGCGGCGTTGGGGTCCAGTTTATGGCCGAAAAATATCACAAGTTGCCGGTCTATCCGGGGGTGAATACCTGTTTCATGGGAGTAACCGAGAAACGGGGGCTTTGGAGTGAACGGTGTCAGGGATGCGGTCAATGCATTTTGGCTGCAACCGGCGGCATTTGCCCTGTGTCACGATGCGCTAAACGGATTTTGAATGGTCCCTGTGGCGGCTCCACCCGGGGTAAGTGTGAGCTTCGGCGGGAGACGGACTGCGCTTGGCAATTGATAGTGGATCGCCTGAAGGCTTTGGACAGGCTGGACGACTATGAAAAACTGGCGCCCCTCAAGGACTGGTCGACAGATCGGGCGGGGGGACCCCGAAAAGTTGTCAGGGAGGATGTGCAGGAATGAGCGTAAAGACACCGAGCAAACTGGAAAAGATTCTTAGGGCGGGTCATACGGCGGTGACCTCCGAATGCGGCCCCCCTCGTGGCAGTGATCCGCATGAGATTATGGAAAAAGCCGAATTGATCAAAAACCACGTGGATGCCATCAATATTACGGATAATCAGACATCAATGACCCGCATGTGCAGCCTGGCGGCTTGCATTCGCCTGAAACTCATGGGGTTGGAGCCGGTGCTGCAAATGGTAACCCGGGACCGAAACCGGATTGCCATTCAGAGCGATATCCTTGGCGCCGCCTCTTTTGACATTCATAACATGCTGTGCCTTTCAGGGGATCATCAGAGTTTCGGCGATTGCCCCACGGGTCAGAATGTCCATGATCTCGATTCCATGCAATTGATCCAAACGGTAAGACACATGCGGGATGAGGGGAAATTCTTAGGCGGCGATGAAATTCACCGGCCGCCGAAAATGTTCGTGGGCTGCGCCGCCAACCCGTTTGCGGATCCCTTTGAGATTCGGGTGCCCCGGCTGGCAAAGAAAATTGCCGCTGGCGCGGAGTTTATTCAGACCCAATGCATTTACAACCTCGATAAGTTTGAATTGTGGATGAAGCTCGCCTGCGATCGGGGGTTGCATGAGAAGACTTTTATTCTAGCCGGAGTGACGCCGTTTAAATCCGCCGGGATGGCCCGGTATATGAAAAACAAAGTACCGGGAATGGATGTTCCGGATGAGGTGGTGAAGCGTATTGCCGGGGTCCCCAAAGAAAAACAGGCCCAAGAAGGAATTAAGATTTGCATTGAATCAATTCAACGTTTAAAAGAGGTGAAAGGCGTTGCTGGATTTCATATCATGGCCATTGAATGGGAACAGAAAGTGCCTGAGATTGTGGAAGCGGCCGGTCTGTATCCCCGGCCGGTGGTTGATTAGCGCCGTGGATTGCAAATAGAAGGCGCGTTGCACCTCGACGGGAGCGTTGCTTCGCTTTTGTTTGCAATTGGCAATTGAGCAAAAAGGAGGGACCCTATGGCTCAAAAAAAGAGAATTCTTGTAGTGGATGATGAACCGGATTTTGCTTCGATTGTTCAAGGGAACTTGGAGAAGGAGGGGTTTATCGTTGAAGTGGCATATAACGGGGTGGAAGGGATCGAAAAGGTAAAGGCCAACCCGCCGGATGCCATTGTGCTTGACGTCATGATGCCTGAAAAAGACGGCTATGAGATGTGCGCCGAACTCAAAGGGGATAGTAAGTATTGCGATATTCCGATTGTCCTTCTGACGGCTGTGGCGTCTCACATCAGCTCCACCCGCTATTCTCATCATGGCGGGATGAGCACGGAAGCGGACGACTACCTGCCGAAGCCGGCATCTGCCGCGGATATTACGGAGAGTGTGAAGCGGCTGGTGAATATGTAACCGGCTCGATTGTTCCGGCCAGGGGCGCTTTTCGGTATCCTGGGAATGCAGGATAAGATATCGCCCCTGGCCTGTCTCGCACCTTTTCAAGCGGAATTATCAAATGAAAGTGTTTTGTATCCTGAGCGACGAGCGGGCGTTTCAATCCATATCCCCGCTGCTTTACTCTTCCGTAATGAAACAGGTCGGGATCAAGGGGACGTATGTACCGTTTAAGGTGGCGCCCGAGCACCTCGGGCAGGCCATACAGAGCCTTCGCATTTTGAATATCGCCGGCGCCAATGTGACCGTTCCTTACAAGGAATCCGCAATGGCCTACCTGGATGCCTTTTCCGAAGGCGCCACCATGATCGGCGCCATCAACACCATCGTACGGCAGGGGAACATTCTCAAAGGGTACAATACCAATGCCATTGGATTCATGGATGCGCTGAAGGTGGCAGGATTTGAGGTGGCGGGCAAGTCCGCTCTGGTGTTCGGAAATGGCGGCATGGCCAAGGCGGTGGTGTTCATTCTGAACTGGCTTCAGGCGGACACCATTTACATAGCCGGACGGAATCAGGAAAAGACCTTGGGAATCATGAAAAAGATCGGTGGAGAAGCTTTGCCCATCGAGACGGTGACGGATCGGCCGATTGATGCGGATATTGTCATCAATACGACGTCGGTTTCCATGACGGAGGAGGCGCCCGAGTTGTCGGCAATGGTGAAAAAGCTGGATGTTCCCAAATGCCAGCTGGTGATAGATCTTAATTACGGCCGAAGCCAGAGCTTTTGGCAGGACTTCGCCACGGCCGGGAACATCCCTTTTATGAATGGGCTTCCCACTCTGGTTCACCAAGCCCGGCGCAGTTTTTTGCTCTGGACCGGCATCCAGGTGCCTCCGGAGGAGTTCCAGAAGGCAATCGAAACCTAACGTTACCCTCTTTGTAACGTTCCTTTTGAAAAAGGGAGATACCGGGCGGAGCCATTAATCTATGTCGTTATCGGCAACAGGACCGTAAAGAGCGTGCCCCGGCCCGGCTCGCTTTCCACCTCGATCACACCTCGCATGGAATCCACGAGACCCTTAACGATCGGCAAGCCCAGCCCCGTTCCGGTAATGTAGCGGGTTTTTTCATTCTGAACCCGGTAGAACCGCTCAAATATTTTTTCCAGATGCTTGGCTTCAATACCAAACCCATTGTCCTGAACCCTCACGCGAAGATTTACGCCGGCCCGATCCGCAATTACTTTTATCTCCCCGCCTTCGGGGGTGTAATTGATGGCATTGGTGATCAGGTTGCCGAAAATGCTTTCGAGTGCAATAGGATCCGAGGTGAGGGGCGGCAAGTTTTTTTCCAGCAACTGAAAAGATAGTGACTGCCTCTTAGCGCTGGCCCGGGAGCCAAGAAAATCCACGATCCCTTTCAGCAGTTCTTCCATGTAAACGGGCTTTGCTTCCTGACAAACGGAGCCGCTTTCAATTCGGGATAAATCCAGAAGATCTCCAATGAGAGAGATCAGCCCCTGCGTTTTCTCCTTGGCGCGGGAAAGCAGGTGGGCGTCATTTTTTGACATTTCTCCCACCATGTCTTTCATCACCAGGGCCAATTGCTCATGAATGGTGGAAAGGGGAGATCGAAGTTCATGAGAAACTTTTGCGACAAATTCCGATTTTAGCCGGTCCAGTACTTTCATCGTCGTTACATCGGCAAAGGTGACGACGGTTCCCAGGCATTCCCGCTTTTCTCCCAGTACCGGCCGGGCGCGAGCCAGAAGATAGGTTTCACCGCAGGAGGCGAACTCATAAGTGGGGATATCGTCGTAATCGACATGACAGCCTTCCGATATTTCCATAACCAAACGGCAAAGGCCGTCATCCGCGATATAGTCCGCCACCGGAAGACCGGTTTCCTTGTTCGGCGGTAACCCCAAACATTGCCGGCAGGCCGGGTTCATCAACACGACCCTCCCGTTGGCGTTGGTGACGAGGACCCCGTTGGGCAGCGATTCAATAATTGTCCGGACTCGGCTTTTTTCCGTGTCCAGATCCAGCATGGTCCTTTTCCGGGCGAGCTCGGATTTTTCGGCCTCCAGTGTCAGAAGCTGTTTTTCAAGTGCCCGGTTAATCACGATGCGAAGCTGGTCCGGTTCAAAAGGCTTGGGGATAAAATCGTAGGCGCCTTTCTTCATAGCTTCAATGGCCGTTTCGACTGTTGCATAACCGGTGATGACGATAACCAGAATTTGTTTATGACGCTGGGAGATCTCCTTTAGTACTTCCATGCCATCCATGCCGGGCATCTTCATGTCCAAAAGAACGATGGAAACCGGTTCCCGGCTCAAAATTTCCAGGCCCTCTTCTCCTCGGCTGGCGGTAAAGACCTGGCACCCCATTCGAGACAGAATTCGCTCAGAGCCTTCTCGAATGCTCTGTTCATCGTCAACAATCAGAATACGCGGATTATCCAGTTGGTTGACCATTCTCAGCTCCTTTTTCAGTCGGTCCGGATACCGGCAGTTCTATGATGAACCGTGTTCCCTCACCGATCCGGCTTTTTGCGGATATTCGGCCGCCGTGGTTTTCGACAATGCCGTAGACAAGACTGAGGCCCAACCCGGTTCCTTTTCCCTCCTCCTTGGTGGTAAAAAACGGCTCGAAGATATGTGCCAAAACGTCCTCGGGTATGCCCGGGCCGGTGTCGGAAATTTCGATACCGATAAATTCCCCCCCGGGTAGCAGTTTTGTTTTTAGAAACAGGGCGCCTTTCCCTTCCATGGCTTGGGCGGCATTGAGGATGATATTCATAAAAAGATGATTTATCTGCTGAATGTCGGCCGTCAGCATCGGCAAGCCTTCGGCCAGGTTTTTTTCGATGGTGATATTCTGAAAGAGAGTCTGATTTTCCAGTAAGAATAAGGTCCTGGAAAGGGCACGATTTATGTCATGAGGACGCATCATGTGTTTTGTCTGCCTCGTAAATTCCAGAAGCTCTTTTACGGTGTCCCGGCACCGTTCGGCATCCTTGAGAATTCTCTGCAAATCCCGCTGTACCGACTCCGGCAGATCGTGTTCCTCAATGATGAGTTTCGTGAAGAGGGTGATGCCGCCCAGCGGATTGTTCAGCTGGTGGGCGACACCGGCGGCAAGTTTGCCCAGGGATGCCATTTTTTCGGCCTGAAGCAGCTGCACCTGTGTCTTTTCCAGCTCTTTTTTAATCTTTAGCTCTTCTCTGAGATCATGGAAAAAGCCGATGGTGGCGACCTCTTTTTCGCCTTCATACACAATGGCGGCATTTAAGCTGATGGGGACAATTTCCCCTTTTTGTCCTATCAGATCGGCGTGGTAGGTTTTCAGCTTCCCGACGCCGCCGTTGTGCTCACTTCGAAGTTTTTGCATAACTTCTCGGGCGCCGTCTCCCGGATAAATGGCCCTGATATTTAATGTGGCTAAGGCTTCTTCCACATTATACCCTAGAATTTCCGCCGCCGCTTCGTTAAAAACGAGAATGCGCCCGGTTTTATCCGCCGCAATAACCCCGTCCACGGAACTTAAGATCAGATTTCTGAGAAAGGCATTGGACCGTTGAACTTCTTCTTCCAGCTTGCCCAATCGGGGAAGATCGAAATCCATCATTACAAAGGCTTCGAGGGTCTCGCCGTTTAAAATGGGGTAGCAGGACACACGATCCGCGATGAGTTTATCGTTGGCCGCTCTTATAAGCGCCGGATGTTCGCAAAGCGCATTCCGGTTGACGGGGCAATTCGTGCAGGGGACGCTGCTGTTGAAGAAAACATCATGGCAGGACTGGCCGATCATATCCGATCCGTGGATGCCCAATGAGTATTGATTGGCAGCAAGAATTTGAAATTCCGGCGATACAACAATCAACTCTCTTTGAAGTGCATCCATGGCCTTGATCAGGTCTTCTTTTTCTCTATCCGTGCGCATGCCTGACTCCATCATAGATAGGTTACAGGTGGCGGGTCAATCGGCCGAATTCCATTTTCTGAACCAAGCAACGGCAAGCCTCCGCTGTCGGGCTGTGAGCCGGAAGTTGGTTTTTTATGAAATGCCGATTTCCCGCTATTTATGCAGAACCACCTGAAAAAATCAAATAAAAAGTATTGTTTCTTTTGCAATTGGGGTCAAACGGAGAAATTACCTTTTTGGATATCGGCCAACGCATCCGTCCGCAATTCCCGCTTCAGAATTTTACCGATGTTGCTCTTGGGGAGCGCTTTTCTGAACTCGATGTCGGCGGGGTGTTTATATTTTGCCAAATTTTCTTTGCAGTACTGCATTAATTCTTCCTTAGTGAGTTGATCTCCATCCTTGATCACCACAAAAACCTTGATGGCCTCCCCCCGTTTCGGATGAGGAAATCCCACAGCGGCAGCTTCCCGGACCTTCGGGTGCCGGAAAAGGAGTTCTTCGATGTCCCGGGGGTATACATTGTAACCGCTGGATAAAATCATGTCTTTTTTGCGATCGACGATATAAAAGTAGCCTTCCTCGTCCATGTAAGCAATATCTCCCGTGTGAAGCCAGCCGTTTTTCAATGTCGCTGCCGTGTCTTCGGGCCGGTTCAGGTACCCTCTCATCACCTGGGGGCCCTTCAGCAGCAGTTCCCCGGATTCACCGGCCGGCAGGTCGGTTTCCCCCTCCTGGAGATCCACGATGCGGCAATGAGTGTCGGAAATGGGGAGGCCGATACTCCCGATTTTCCGGCGGTTATCCCCAAACGGATTGATATGGCTGACCGGAGACGATTCGGTAAGGCCAAAGCCTTCAACGATGATCGCTCCGGTTTTTTCTTCAAACGCCTTAATGACTTCATGCGGCAAAGGGGCGCTTCCGGAAAAGCAGCCTTTTATGGATCTAAGATTGGCCTTGTGAATGTCCGGATGGTTTAAAATGCCGATATACATGGTTGGTACCATGGGCGCAAAAGTGGGATGATATTTTCGAATGGTTGCGATTAACTGGTCCGGGGTTGGTTTGGGGACCAGAACGTTGGCCCATGCCATATAGATGGAAAAGTTCATGGATGTGGAAAGACCGAACACATGGAAAAAGGGGAGTGCTCCCAGCATGACTTCTTTCCCCTTCGCCAACTTGGGAAACCAGGCCGCGATCTGCTGTACCTGCATGCTGAGGTTGCCATGGGTGAGAATGGCGCCTTTGGCGACCCCGGTGGTGCCGCCAGTATACTGATACTGGGCCGGCGTATTCAAATCAAGGGATATTTCCGGCGGTTTTGCAGCTGGGTTGGATAAGACGGTTTTCCACCGATAAACATTTGGCGACTCAGGGACGGTGGCCGCCAGTTTTTTCCGTTTGGCCACCAAAGGAAAGAGCAGGTTCTTGGGAAAAGGAAGATAGTCTCCGAGACTCGCGTATAAAATATGCAGAATCGAGGTACGCGAGCGAAGCGCGATCATCCGTGCCGCGAGCAAATCGAGGGTGATCAATGTTTCGGCGCCTGAATCGTTGAACTGGTATTCAAGCTCTGGGTCGGTGTACAGCGGGTTATTCATGACGGCGATAGCGCCGATGCCGAGAACCGCATAATACCCGACGACGCAGTGGATGGTGTTTGGCAACAGGATAGCCACCCGGTCACCCTTTTTCACGCCGATCCCGATCAGAAATGCGCTCAACCGGTCGATGGTATCCTGAAGGCCGCGGTAGGTCATGGCGTACCCTTCAAACACAAGTGCGGTTGAGACAGGGAATTCCATAACTCTCTGGGAGAGTATGCCGGGAAGGCAGGTTGGAAGATAATCGTTTTCGTAGGGCACGCCGGACTCATAACTGTTACGCCAGGGCATCTTTCCGTAAGGTGTTTCTTTTGCCACGAGGACCTCTTTTGTTTTCCTTCAAAGGTTAGCCGGTGAAACCGGAATCGTCGCCAAGAACCCTACGGCGGACCAAGAATATAACTATATTGAAATGTTGAATAAAAATTGTCAAGAAAACAACACGCTCGGCAGTGCTGACGCATGATTTTAAAGAGCGAAAACGATATCTGAAAGGCAGGATTCCCTTTATATGTTAGATGATTCTTTGTTACATGATTTTCTTGACAGCCCCAAAAAGGGTTTGTAATATCCTTTTTTTCTCTATTTTGGGATACGTCCCACTGTGGACCCGAGATACTAAAATTCCCGGTCTTGTTCAATCGCTCAGAATTCGAGGGCAGCGGTCCATTTTTCTAACGACCGGATTTTTTGTTGAATTTGTGGCCGATGCGCGGACCGGGGTTGCTTTCGGACGGTTTTTCCAAAAAAAGAGGTTGGGTTGGGCTGCGTTGGTCGGCATTGGCTGCAACACGCGGCTTGTCCTTATTAGAGACGTCGTGTTTTTCTGAGCGCCGCTCGTCGGCCTGTTTGAAATTACCCATTTTATGATGAAAGGAGTTAAATAGAGAAAAAATGGAATTTGCTTTGATTTCACCTGCGAAGGCATCTTTTTTGTTGATCCCTTCAGTTTTGTTTTCCATATTGATCCCCGTGGCCGGAATTGCGCTTCTGACCTATATTCTGGCCAAGCGGTTGCCGCCCCTGTTTCGGGCCGCTCCGGATTTTCGTTTTGACAATATTCCGCAACGGCTGTGGAATATGTATCACTACCCGCACGATCGGATGCCCCGCTATAAACTCTCCGGCGCCATTCACATCACCACCCTGATCTGTCTGATTGTGCTCTCCCTTCGGTTTATTACCACCGTGTTGTCGGGAATATCGGAAGGATATACGCTGCCCGGATTCACAGGCGTTCTGGGGACCGTATACACCATACTCAAAGACTACGCGGAGACCATTTTGTTTGGTGTCTGTATCGTGGCAATCATTCGACGGGCCTATTTCAAGCCGGGTCGCTATGATGTCCCCGAACGTTATGCCAAGGAGCGTACCTCCCAGACCGCGATGTATGAAGCGGTGCTGTATCCGGCGGTTATGGCGATGATTGCGGTTATGGATATGCTTTATGCTGGCAGCCTGACGGCCGCGTCCCATCAAAAGGGGGTGGTGGCGGCGTTAGTTGCTCCGGGCTCGGGACCCTGGGTTGTGGCAGGCGCCTTGAGCGGCAGTAGTCTGCCGGCGCTTCAAGCCGTCCATATCACGTCCTATTATGTTTTCAGCCTGCTTTTGTTCTCCTTTATTTGCCTGCTGCCGTTTGGTCGACTGTTTCACCTGATTACGGCCGCCCCGAATGTGTTTTTCAAGAAACTCAAAAAGGGGACCGTAAAACCGGTTAAATGGGGAATTACAGATGAACAGGTCGAAGAGCTGGAATCTTTGGGGGTCAAGAAATTCGAGGATTTTACCTGGAAACATATGCTCGATTTTTACGCCTGCGCCGATTGCGGCCGCTGCTCGGACCAGTGCCCGGCCAACGCGGTGGGGCGCCCGCTGTCTCCGCGGTTTATTTCCATCAAGGGCCGGGAATACATGTTCAAAAATTATCCGCTGAAGGGCGATTTTGAGCGAAAGACGGAATCACTTATCGGCACCGTATATGAGGAGGATGAGATCTGGTCCTGCACGACGTGTGGCGCATGCGAGGAAGAATGCCCCGTTACCATCGAATACATCGATAAGATCGTGGACCTGCGCCGGGGAATGGTAGACGAGGGAATGGTCCCCCAGTCTCTGCAAAAACCGCTCAGCGCTTTGGAGAAACGCGGTAACCCTTACGGAAAGATGGAAAAGAAGCGCTCCGAGTGGACCAAGGAGATTGAGGCGGAAGTGCCGGTGAAACTGGTCGGTCAAAAAGGAACGGCCGAGACGCTTTTCTTTGTGGACAGCGTTACCTCCTTTGATGATCAGATTTTTGATATCGGCCGTGCGACAGCGCGAGTGCTGCATGCGGCAGGGGCCGATTTTGGAATTCTAGGGCCGCTTGAAAAGGACAGCGGTCATGAAGTTCGAAGATTCGGGGAAGAAACGCTTTTCATGAGCCTTCGGGAACAAAATACCGAAGCAATTCTGGCCTCCGGTGCGAAGGAGATTGTGACGGCGGATCCCCATGCGTTAAATGCGCTGAAAAACGATTATAAGGATCTGCCTCCGGTGCTCCATATCAGTGAGTTTATTGCCCGCAGCCTCAAGGAGGGGAAGATTCAGCTGAAAAGCGAAGAGATGGGCAAGGTCTATACCTATCATGACCCCTGCTACCTCGGGCGGCACAACAAGCTCTACGATATTCCGCGGGACGTTCTGGACGCCATTCCCGGTTTGAAGCGGGTGGAAATGGAAAAATACCGGGATCGCTCTTTTTGCTGCGGCGGCGGCGGGCTGATGCTCTTCTATGAGCCCATTGAGGAGACCCGCATGGGAAGCCTTCGGGTCGCCATGGCGAACAAGGCGGGGGCCGATGTGATCGTGACGGCGTGCCCTTTTTGCATGATTAACATTGCGGACGCCATCAAGACTAGCGGTCTTGAAGGTAAAATGGAAGTGATTGATCTGGTGCAGCTGGTGAATCGCCACCTGGTGCCCAAACTCTAACCAAGGACTGTGGATGAACCACCCTGGAGTTATTCCCGGCGGGTCGGAAAAGGGTATCAGGGGTGGGGCTATTGCCTTGAACTTTTAAGGACGTGGGAGGAAGCGAATGGAAATTTTAGTATGTGTAAAACGGGTGCCGGATACCTCTGAAAATGAGATAAGCGTCAATAGCAGCGGGTCCGATATTCGACGGGAGGATCTTGTTTACTCGGTCAATGAGTGGGACAACTATGCGGTTGAAGAGGCTATTCAGATTCGGGACAATGTCGGCGGAAGCGTGACGGTTGTGACGGTGGGGGATGCGGACGCCGAAGAGGTGCTTCGCCGGGAAATGGCCATGGGTGCGGATAAAGGCATTCTTTGCACCGGCGATGATTTTAACGGCTCGGATGGAAAAGGGATCGCCACTGTTTTAAAGGGGGTCGTGGAGAAAGGCAAATATGATCTGATTCTCACCGGTGCCCAGGCGGATGACGGCGCGGGACAGGTGGGCGGTATGCTCGCGGCCATGCTGGATCTGCCATACGCCTCTCTTGTCAGCTCCGTAAAGGTGGTGGATGGCAAAAAGCTTAAAGTCGGACGAGAGGTAGCCGGTGGTAATCAGGAAATGAACGATATCAATCTGCCTTGCGTTTTGTCGATCCAGACCGGTATCAATGAGCCGCGGTACGTAGGTATCCGAGGGATTCGAAAAGTAGCTTCCGTTGAGATCCCCGTGTATGGCGCCGGTGATCTGGGATTGGCCGGAGGCACTGTCGGTGCCTCGGCCGCCAAGGTGAAACGGCTCGATTATTTTGTCCCGCAGATGGGGGATGGCGCTGAAATCCTTGATGGAAGCGCCGAAGAGATTGCCGTCAAACTGGTGGAACTCTTAAAAGCCAAAGGAGGAATCAAGTAATGGCCTTACAGTTTTTTGCTTATGTTACTTACAATGATGGCAAGGCGGACGATTCCGCCCTCGAGCTTCTGGCCGCGGCAAAAAAGATCGACGCGAGTGCCGCGGTTACGGCCGTGGTAACCGGCAGCGGCGGCAATCTGGATGCGGTTTGCACTGAGTTGACCGGGGCGTTTCCGGCGGTTTGGAAAATCAATAACGCGGTGCTGGCCTACCCCAATGGGGAGCTCGTGAAAAAGGCGCTCGCGAGCGTTGTGCCGGCCGGAAGTATCGTGCTGATTCCACATGAGCATCTGGGAATGGATATGGCGCCGGGTCTTTCCATCAAACTGAATGCCGCTTACGTTCCCGATGTCATGGGCGTGGACGGCTTGGAGGGTAATACCCTCAAACTCGTTCGCCAGGAATACAGCGGCCAGGTGAGTACCCATGTCAGCTGTGATGTTTCCGGTGGCGCGGTCATTACGGTTCGACCGGGTTGCTTTGAAGCGGCTGCTGGGGCCGGTGGTGGCCAGGTGGTTGATAAATCGGGCGCTGCCGGTGATTTGAGCTCCGGACGACAGTATCTTGAGATGGTCGAAGCCGAAAAAGGGGATGTGGATATTACGGCGTCCGAGATTCTTGTCGCTGTAGGCCGGGGGATTGAAGATCAGGAAAATATCGAGATGGTGAACGAGCTCGCCGAAGCCATGGGGGGGGATGTCGCCTGTTCCCGGCCCATCGTGGATGCAAAATGGCTAGATAAATCCCGTCAGGTGGGAACTTCCGGCCTTACGGTTAAACCGAAGGTCTATCTGGCCCTCGGCATCAGCGGCTCCTTTCAGCATGTGGGCGGAATTAAGGGGAATCCCTACATCGTAGCCGTGAACAAGAATCCCAAGGCCCCCATTTTTCAAATTGCGGATGTGGGCGTTGTTCAAAATATCCTGGAATTCATTCCTGAGCTGACAGAGAAGGTCAAGGAACTGAAATAAGTGATTCTACGTTGAATGTGAGAGTGTGCCGGCCGGTTTCCATCGGGAAAACGGCCGGCTTTTTTGTGTTGTTTTTTCTTTAAACCCGTATAACGCCCGAATCGCCGTATTCGCAATAGTCACCTCCTCCCCCCTTCTTTCGGAACCGATAACTTATCGATGGCGACGGTTCGATACGGCCAATTCTTTAGTTTTAAAATCCGACGAGATCTGTTATTTTGTGCCTTGGGAAAATTTTTATTCGTTTTTTCACCTCGTCAAGGGGTACTGAATTCTCACGTTGGTTTATTGAATTGTTACCCCATTTCCCGCGAGATAGAAAAGAATGCACTTCCAACTCGTACTTCGAAGATATACCAAGAAGGCCAACCTTCAAAAAGTTGTGGCATTATTAAGCAGGACCCTTTATCTCCCGGAGCATAAAATAGAGCAATTATTGTTCGATCAGCCCAGAATTGTCTGTGGCCTTGCAAGTCAAAACGAAGGAGAACTCATTCAGGAAAGCCTTTATGAGCTGGGGTGTATTACAGAAATAGAGCCGCTGATGGTGGACGACAACAACAGCAATTTAACGCTCATGAAAAAGCACCACACGGTTTTAAAAAAAGAGATGAGCAAGGCACTACGAAGTCGAACCTGCCTCGGCCTTTTCTGGATGCATCTGAGGGCGGAAAATTCAAACGAGATTTTGCCGTCGATGATGGGGGATTTCTTATCCCCATTCGGCGCCTATTTCCGCGAGAGTGATACCATTATCGGCATGGATGAAAGCCAGATTCTGTTGCTCGGGTTCGCCACGGACCGGAAAGGAGCCGTGGTTGTCAAAAGCAAGGTCAAGCGGGCGTTAAATGAGTTGCTGCCCATGCACCATACGGTGAAGATAGGCGTATCCATTTTTCCGGATGAGGGGCGATCTATCTCTCAACTCCTGTTGCAGGCTCAACCCGTTCAGTATATCGGCGATGCGATCGAACAGATCGACATTCGCTCGAATATACCCACGCAGAAGGCCGTGGACAGCGGACGCCAGAGAGATAAAGAAAGAATTGGAACCATTCAGCTGCATTTTTCTCTCGCCAGAGGGCGGTTTCTCAATCGCTTGCTCAAGCTGGATGCCAAGGCATTGTGGCATGGTCTGAGCACCCTGACCCGAAAACAGCAGCAGGAATTTTTGTACCGTCTTCCCTATCATTTCAAGCTGGCGCCCACCCTTCAAAAGATTATCAGTTTAAGCCCACGCGTGGCGCCCGATATGCAGTTGGAAAAGCATCTCGAGGAAGTAATTTTTTCCATGACCCTGGAGGAGGGGCTGGAGGACCGGAAACGAAACGCTTCAAGCATTGTCTCAAAATTGAATGACGTTGAGGCGCTGCCGGTTTTGCCCGGGATTGCGCTCAAACTGTTTAACATCCTATCCGATCCCGACGCGATGATAACGGCCCTCGCAAAGGTGATTGAAACGGACCCCTCTCTGACGCTAAAGCTTCTAAAGGTCGTAAATTCAGCGTTCTATGGGTTCTCGAGAAAAATCGGCACGGTCAAGGAAGCGGTGGTGATACTGGGGACGGATGAGATTAAAAACCTCGCTTTTGGATTATCCGCTGCTAAAACATTCCAGAACGTTCATTTTAAAGGGATGGCAAATCCCAATGCTCTCTGGCATCATTCAATCGGTACAGCCATTATTGCCGAGCGCCTGGGCCGAAAGGTGCCGGAATATAAGGATGCCAGTGCCTTTACGGCCGGATTGATTCATGACACGGGAAAAATTTTTTTAATGGAGCATTTCCCAAAGTTGTATAACGACGTCTGCAACACCGCTTTAAAACATAAGATTCCGGTGGTTGAAATGGAAGAAGAAAAATTTGAGCTGAACCACGCGGTGATCGGGAAAGTGGTTGCAACCCGGTGGAATTTGCCGGACAGCCTTATCCAGGCAATCGGGTCTCATCACCAGCCGCTTGTCTCTTCTGAGAGCTCTGTTTTGCCGGCCATCATCGGGCTTTCAGACTACCTCTATCACCGGATCGATACCGCTTCATCTCCGGAGGGGCATGTTTTTCCCACTCCTTTCCTGACTTTTGGGCAGTACGCTGTGTTGAAGCGGGTGTTCATGGGGATGAACCGCGCTTTTCTGGACAAGATGGTGGAGGAAATGAAGATCCTTTTGGAAGAAAACGAGGAACTTTTCACAGCGGCATAGAGGATCGAGAAAAATGGTTTTCGACACTGAAAACGGCTGGGATAAAATTTCCCGGCTCATCCGGGAGCGGGATATTTATAAACTACAGGTGGCAAAAATTCAGGCCGGCTATGAGGAAAAAATAAAAGAGCTGTCCATCCTGAAAGAGCTGGGTGAAACGTTGCGCTTTATCAGCGATTTGGATACGAAGATGTTTTGGGAAAACCAGCTCTCCGTTCTGACACGAAATCTATCGTTTGAAAATGTGACGCTGATATTGCTGAACCAGGGGCTGCAGGTTCTTGAAGAGGTGGCTTTTGTCGGAAAACCGGATCGCTCGATCGGTCTTCGATTGCTCGAAGAGGAAACAACACGGCAGGCATTTTTAACCAAACAAACCATGGAGATCGGGGATATTCAGCAGGCGGGGCGGAAAGATCTTACCGGTGAGGAGGGTAGCGGCTCACTGGTTTGTCTGCCGGTGCTCCATAATAAAAGCTGTATCGGCGTTCTTCGGCTGCGACGAGCGAAAGACAAGGATTTCGGACCGAACCTGCTGCGGTTTTTAAATCTGGTCGCCGACGGGTTTGCCACCGGAATTGTTCTTCACAGAATATATCATCAGCTGACCCATTCGGAAACACAGCGATTAATGCTCGGCCGTTTTTTTTCAGCTCAGGTCAAGGAGAAAATCCTCAGCACAAAGGAGAATCTGCGGCTGGGTGGAGAGCGTAAAAAGGTGACCATTTTATTTGCCGACCTTGAAGGTTTCACCTCCATGTCCGAAAAAATAGACCACGAGAAAGTCGTTGAGATTCTAAACTCGTATTTTTCCCTGATGACGCCGATTATTTTCCAATACAACGGAACGCTTGACAAGCTGATGGGAGACGGCATGCTCGCTATTTTTGGGGCGCCTCTTGCCCATGAGGATGATCCTTATCAGGCGGTTCGCACGGCCATCGAAATGATAAAAGCGTTGCAGCGATTCAACGATGAGCATCGGAATAAAGACTGGCCCGCTTTGAATCTGACCATCGGTATCAACTCAGGCGAGGTGGTTGCCGGGTATATCGGCTCCGAAACGCACATGAACTATACGGTCATCGGCGATGCCGTCAACGTCGCTCAACGAATTCAATCCATAGCCGAATCGAACCAGATTCTTATCAGCGGGTCGGTTCGTGATCTGATCCTTGACAGGTGGGCCGATATGGACGACCTGAAAAATTTGAAACGGCTGCCGAGTCGGAAACTCAAGGGAAAGGAAAAGGAAATCGATATTTACGAGGTTCAATTGGATAAAGTGGGGCAAGCCGTTGATAATGGAACGGATGTGTCAGGCCATCCGGCGGGTGGTGAGAGGCGGAAGGCGACAGTAAGAACATGGCCGATATCCTGATTGTTGATGATGACGAAATGCTTTGCCGGATGCTCAGTCGAAAGGTCGGATCCCTCGGCCACACGGCTGCTTGTGCGCATCTGCTGACCGACGGTATTCAGCTTGCCGCCGAGGGAAATTTTGATGTCGTGTTTCTGGATGTCCGGTTGCCTGACGGAGACGGCTTAAAGGTTTTGCCCAAATTCAAAGCAACCGCTTCCCATCCGGAGATTATTATCATCACGGGCGAAGGGGATCCGGATGGCGCCGAGGTTGCGGTGAAAGCCGGTGCGTGGGATTATGTTGAAAAACCTTTTTCCACGAAAGAAATTGCGCTGCAACTGACCCAGGCATTAACATACCGGGCGGAAAAACTATCTCAGAAAGCCGCGATTTTGATTCGGCATGATGGGATAGTCGGAAATGCCCCGAATTTTACCGCCTGTCTTGAACGGGTCGCCCAATCGGCTGCCTCGGATGCCAATGTGCTGATTGCCGGTGCGACTGGAACCGGGAAGGAGCTGTTCGCGCGAGCCATTCATGACAACAGCGCGAGAGCCGATGCAAATTTTGTGGTGGTTGATTGCGCGGCCTTGCCGGAAACGCTGGTGGAAAGCGTTCTTTTCGGCCACTCAAAAGGGGCGTTTACCGGCGCCAATGAGGCAAGATCCGGACTCATAAAGGAGGCCGACGGCGGCACGCTCTTTCTGGACGAGGTGGGAGAACTCCCTTTAAACATGCAGAAGACCTTTCTTCGGGTCCTTCAGGAACACCGGTTTCGGCCGGTCGGTGGAAAAGAGGAACTATCCAGCAATTTCAGGTTGATTGCCGCAACCAATCGTGATCTTGAGAAGCTGAGCAATGACAATCGGTTTCGCAAGGATCTGTTGTTTCGACTTCGCGCCATCGAGATTAATTTGCCGTCGCTGAAAGAGCGCTCGGAGGACATAGACGCGCTGATTCAGCATTTTATCTCCAGAATATGTAAGCGATATGGAATTGGGATAAAGGCATTTT
The DNA here is from genome assembly GCA_043797445.1 of Pseudomonadota bacterium. Lineage (GTDB taxonomy): Bacteria > Desulfobacterota > Desulfobacteria > Desulfobacterales > JAFDDL01 > JAZDPP01. The sequence continues at coordinate 84,946 of JAZDPP010000050.1, read as the reverse complement.
CTCCGGAATTCCCGGAGGCACTGAAAAGCTACGACTGGCCCGGTAATGTGCGCGAGCTCTCCAATGCCATCGACGGCGCGATTTGTCAGGCCCAGAATCAGGCCGTGCTGTATCCAACGCACTTGCCTACCCATGTGCGGGTCGAGTTGGCGCGCACCTCCGTCAAGGGTCAGATTCGTCCGGATACGCCTCGGAATGCGCTTCAAGAGGGAGAAGCCTCTTTTCTTTCCCTGAAAAGGCTTATTGACGAAACGGAAAAAACCTATCTTCGGAATCTGCTAGTCGCCACGGGCGGGAATATTCAGAAAGCTTGTGATATCTCAGGACTTTCTAGAACAAGGCTCTATGTTCGATTGAAACATCATCGTCTGTCTCGTCCCACGTGACGATATCGGTTGACGGCAGTATCCTCTATCCCAATAACAGGACTTGTCCCGAAAACGGGATTAATTACGTTCCGATTCCGGGACAACCCGTTCCGAAAGATTCGTTCCGCAGTGCATCCGTTCATATTGCATCTATCTGTTTTTAAACCCCCTGTTTTCTATTTTTGTACGGCGACCGATTCTGGCACGGTTCTTGGTTTTCCTTCTGTTATCGATTCGATAGCGGGTGTTGCTGCCGGAATCATAAGTGTTGGAACTCAAATTTGGAAGAACGAGGCGGGTATGAAAGTGCTTTTTTACACTGCAAGTGAAAAGGGATCTGCTTTGTCGATCATCAAGTGGGTCCGGTCGGTTATTCCACCGGAGGATTTAGGCATATGCCGTTCTTTGGACGAGCTGGAAAGTAACCTTCGCCGGCAAAGTATTCGATGCAAGCTTGCCGTCCTTAAAATAAACACCGTGGAAGAAATGGATCGCCTCGTACTGATGAAGAATCTTTTAGAGGATATTCGAATTATCCTCATTGTTCCGAATGTCAACAAAGATACCGTCCAAAAAGGGCATCAACTTTACCCCCGGTTCATGACGGACAGCAACTTGGCAATGAGCCAGCTGACGGCCGTTATCAAAAAAAACCTGGAGTATATTCATCTTTCACGGTTGACTACCGGTTGCGAAAATCATGTCGGTAAAAAGGTCCGGGGATAAGGAAAAGGCGCTCGACCATGAAATCACCTCGTATTTTACTCGTTGATGATAGTGAATCGGTTCGGTTTCTAATCCGTACGCTGTTAGAGCCTCTGAAGGCAACGATTGAAGAAGCTGCAAACGGCCTTGATGGGTTAAACCAGATGATGAGCATGGCCATTGACCTCGTTATCACCGACGTTGATATGCCCAAAATGAATGGACTTGAGTTTGTTCGTTCTCTAAAAAGAATGCCGGAATGCCGGGGTCTTCCGGTGATCATGGTCAGCACATTTGACTCGGAGCAGGATATTCACAGGGGGTTTGAGGCAGGAGTTGAAGCCTATGTTCCAAAAAGGGAAGTAAAAGACCGGTTGCTTCAAACGGTTCAACGGGTGTTATCCAAGGCGTCCTTCAACCAGGACCGGACCATCCTGGTGGTGGATGATTCCATTTCCATTCGGCATCTGGTGGTGGAAGGATTGATTCATGCCGGATTTAAGGTTACTGCCGCCGAAAACGGACTCAACGCTCTCACCCGGATTGCGGAAAACCGCCCGGATCTGATTTTAAGCGACATTAATATGCCGGGGATGGACGGAATTGAGCTTTGCAGGCGTGTCAAATCGGATAAGTCGCTTTCCACAATTCCCTTTGTGGTAATGAGTACCCACGGAGAAAGGGTTCATTTGAAGCGGATGATCGATCAGGGCGCGGCCTTCTATATCACAAAGCCGTTCAATCTGGATCACCTGGTGATATTGATTGAAAAGCTCCTATCCGATCATTTCATTCTCCTCCTAAAAGAAAGGGAGCGCCTGGAGCGGGAGAAGGAATTGCTGCTCGGTGGCATTACCAGTTTGATTTCGGCCTTGGAGGCAAGAGATCCCTACACTCGAGGGCATTCGGAGGCGGTAGCAAGGATTCTTACGGAAATGGTTACCCTGACCGGCGCCGGCCAGGAGGAGATTGAAACGGCGCATATCGGCGGAAGGCTTCACGATATCGGCAAAATCGGAGTGCCGGATGGCATTTTGCTGAAACCCGGGAAACTCACCCATGCGGAATTTGCCGTCATTAAAAAACATCCGGTGACCGGGAAAAGCATTATCGAGCCGATCACCAGTCTCTCGGGGGTTATTCCCATCGTATATTTTCATCACGAACGATGGGACGGAACAGGCTATCCCCTGGGGCTTGCGGGAAAAGAAATTCCCCTGTGGGCACGATTTACTGCAGTGGCGGATACCTATCATGCCCTCGTGAGTGACCGACCATACCGAAAGGGAATGCCGGAAGAAAAGGCGCTTCGACTTATACGGGAGGAAAGCGGGCGGCAGTTATGCCCGGAGGCGGTGGGTGTTTTTTTTAAATGGCGGAATCAGATCTGTTGCAACGAGGCAAAATATGGTACTTTCGACGTGTATTTTCGGGAGTCTATCGTCAGCCAAGCCACCTTGGTGTGAAGCGAGGCTTGATCGAGAATGTAACTGCTTAAGTTTCATAAGCGATATCCCAGCTCCGGAGTTAGTACCTTGGGAATAATTTTCCGCGTATTTTTACCCCTCAAGGGGGTACTGAAACGAGTCCCGTTAATCGGGGATAGAGGGTGGATTCAATGATCAAATCGAAGAAAATCAGGGTCCTGGTGGTGGATGATTCGGCGGTGGTGCGTCAGACAATGTCCGAGATTCTCGAATCGGATGCTGACATTGAGGTGATGGCGACGGCGGCGGACCCTTTTGCCGCGGCGGATAGAATTCGGGAAGAGGTGCCGGATGTGATCACGCTCGATGTGGAAATGCCCAGAATGGATGGTATTACCTTTCTCCAGAAGATTATGAGTCAGCACCCGATTCCGGTGGTGATGTGTTCCAGTTTGACGGAAAACGGATCCATGACAGCCTTGCGAGCCCTTGAATTCGGCGCGGTTGAGATCATCGTGAAACCGAAAATCGGGACTAAAAAATTCCTTGAGGAATCCAGCGTGCAGATCTGCGATGTGGTCAAAGCGGCGGCCCTGGCGCGCACCCGGAAAATTTCTCCGTCCCGGAAGGTGGAGCCGAAACTGACCGCCGATGCCGTCATTGCCAAATCATCTTCCAGGGCCATGGTGCAAACGACTGAAAAAGTGGTGGCGGTGGGAGCCTCCACGGGCGGTACCGAAGCACTGCGGGTTTTTTTGGAAGCGCTTCCCGCCAATGCACCGGGAATCATCATTGTGCAACACATGCCGGAGAATTTTACCCGCTCATTTGCGGAAAGGTTGAATGGGCTCTGCCAGATTTCGGTGAAGGAGGCGGAACAAAACGATACGGTGCTTCGGGGCCGGGCGTTGATCGCACCCGGGGGCCGGCACATGCTTCTTAAACGCAGTGGCGCCAGGTATTTTGTTGAGATCAAGGAGGGGCCGCTGGTCTGCAGGCACAGACCCTCCGTGGATGTGCTTTTCCGGTCAACGGCGCGCTATGCGGGCAATAATGCGCTCGGGGTGATTATGACCGGAATGGGGGATGATGGCGCGCGGGGTCTTTTGGAGATGAAGGAGGCGGGCGCTGTCACCATTGCTCAGGATGAGGCCACGTCAGTAGTTTTCGGCATGCCCCACGAGGCGATAAGGAGAGGGGCTGCGGATAAGGTTTTGCCACTTGAAGCCATTTCCGGGGTAGTGATGCGGCTGAGTGCGAGTTAATACCCATCCATAAATGATAGGGCGATTAGCTGTTAGCGCTCCACCCCGCCCACGGCAGGAGTATATCATAAAGTAACTTGTAGTTACTTGGAAGCTAATAGCTTTCGTTGTGAATCTTACCAGTTCCGGTAGAATTGGAGTACCAAGAGGGGGGGGTGAATCGAATGGCAATGAAGAAAATTGCGGCGGTAGTGGAGGCGATAATCCGCAAAGGGCGGGAACGGATAAAGCCGCAACAGCTCTTTCGCTATTGCGCGAATGTCGCTCTGAACCTCTATTATCGAAAACTGCTCGATGTTCCAGAGAAATGGGCGAAGGTGACAACCGGATTGCAGGTCGCTTCGAACGGTGCAGAAGAGAAATTCTTAGAGATGGGGCAGACGATTCAGATCATCTATGCCGACTGCGCCGGATTGACCCGGCAAATTCAGGAGACAACGCAGGCGCTCGCCGGGACGGGGGACGATAACATCCTCGGCAAAGTGGAAATGCTTGCCGAAAATTCACTGAAGGCGCTGGTGGGGCATCAGGATCGGGTGGCCAAGAGCCTTGCGCCGGTAAAAGCGGTAATCGATTATCTCGAGTCGCTTTGCCGATCCTGCGACCAGATTGATCGGATTGCCATGAATCTGCGGGTGGTGGGACTGAATATCGGCGTTGAGAGCACGCGGTCCACCGAGGCGCGGGACATGTTTACCCTCGTTGCCGAAGAAATTGTCCAATTGTCGAACAAAGTGAATGCCGCCGGCACCCGTATTCGCGGGGATGCCGAAGCCGCCAGGGCGGACGAAGTCCATGCTGTTGAAAGTATTTCCAAAGGACTTCAAGAGCTTGACAGCCTTTCAATAGATGCGGCCAAAGCGGTGAACGCCGCTGTGAGCGAAATCAAAAACTGCATTCACTCGGCAACAGCGGTCTTTGACCAGTCCCGCATAAGATCCGATGAGGTTTCTCAGCAAGTAGGAGAGATAGTCGCGGGAATTCAATTTCATGATAGCATGCGGCAACGGGTGGAGCACATTGTCGACGCCTTGGCGACGTTCGCTCATAAAATGAACCGGGGGGCATCCGCCGGGATTGAAGCGAGTCCGATAACGGTGCAACTCGGAGAGGTGCATGATATCGGAGCGATACAGGTGCTGCAGCTTCGCGATGTGATAAATGAGATAGAGCGTGTTCATGGGCAGAGCGCCGGCGCGTTTGAAAGCATCGGAAACGAGATTAAAGCGCTCGCTGACAGCATGAAGGTCTCCTGGAGTGAAACATCGGCTGAAGCATTCGGGAGCGGAGCCCTTAACTGTGATCCGTTTGAAAGGTTACTGCAAGCGCTGGAGCGGCTAAGAAATCTCATGCTTCGATCCGATTCTCTGGTGGATGAGATAGAAAGAAGCGTCTTGCGATCATCGGAAATCGGCGCCCGGTTTTCCCAACACATGAAAACGGTTGAGATTATCGGGTTTGAGACGCACATGAAGGCATTGAATGCCATCGTTCGGGCGGCCCATCTGGGTGAAAAGGGGCAAACGCTTGAGGTGCTGGCTCAGGAGATGAGCCGCTTATCAAGACAGGCCCGTGATTTTGTGGCAAACGTTGTTGAGAACCTGCGGCAAATGGCTAATTGCGCCACTCAACTCAGGCATGAACCAATTGATATATCAGTTGATTCGGAAATCACCGCTGAGAAGCGGGGAGAGGCGGGGGAAATCCTCGGCAGGGGTATTGATACGATTCGCGAGAATAAAAGCCGGTTAGCGGATCAATTGAATGCTGCCGCCCGGCGTGCCGAGGCGCTCTGTGACGAGATCGCAGATGTTATAAAGGGGCTTAATTTTCTGCCGTTGCTGGCGGACAATATGACGGGTTGTCTCGAAGACCTGAAAAGCAGCTTGGCCCCCCTGAAGCCTTTTGGAGAAAAGACCCAGGGGGATACGGACCAGTTGAACGCCGCATACACCATGCAGCGGGAGCGTGAGATCCATGAGAAGTTATTTCTAGGCGATAATCATGCGGGAGGCGGAACCGGACGCGATTTCGTTGGCAACACCATTGGCGCCATTGGCAATGAGGGGAGCGACGCAGCGGGAGCCATCGAATTGTTCGGCGATCCGAATGAAGAAAAAAAAGAAGGAGAGGCCAAGGACTTTGGAGATAATGTGGAGCTGTTTTAGCATTCATTTTAGCATCCCCGCAAAAGGATAAAGGAGGGTAATGGTAATGGTGATGAAAAAGGGAACCGTGATGTATTTTGTCGGCGTGTTGCTGCTGGTGTTGGGTTTCATTTCAGCGCCCCTGCTTTCAGCGAGGGCCGAGGCGGAGAATAAACCCGTAACTATTGAAGGAATTGGCTATAATGTTAACTCTTCAATGGCGGATAACCTAAAAACGCTTACCGGTAAAGTGGTATATATTTCGCTGGATTCCGGGAAAACCTTTACCGGCATCGTCAAGGCCGTTGGCGATCAGCTGGTTCATGTTGAAAAACTGGAAGGTAAAGAGTATTTTGACGCTCTGATCAGCATTCAAGGTATTCGCGCCATAGATACGAGATTTCGTGACTTCCAACGATAGGTTGAATGATAATGCCCCCCGCCCATCCGAATACACGACCAGCCGGGGGTATCACCGCGTAAATTTCACGGCGCCACGGATCACCCTAACTGCTGGAGGTCTCTGCCTATTCGCACAGTTCAAAAAGAGCGGCCGCCCCCATTCCCATGCCCACGCACATGGAGACGATGCCGTATTTGGTGCCTATTCGTTTCATATTGGATAGGAGCGTAGCGGTCAGTTTCGCGCCGGTGCAGCCGAGCGGATGCCCCAGCGCAATGGCGCCGCCGGTGATGTTGACTTTTGCCCGATCGATTCCAAGCTCGTTGATGCAGTAAATTGCTTGGGAGGCAAAGGCCTCGTTGATTTCAAAGAGACCAATGTCTTCTATTTTGAGCCCTGTTTGCGCGAGAAGTTTGGGGATGGCGTAACGGGGGCCCACCCCCATTTCGTCCGGTCGGCAGCCGACGGTCGAATAGCCTTTCAATTTGGCGATGGGGGTTATCCCCAATTCGTTGACCTTTTTTTCGCTCATGATGAGGGTGGCCGCAGCGCCGTCGGTCATTTGGGAAGCGTTCCCGGCGGTCACCGAGCCGCCAATGGCAAAGACCGGGTTTAAGGCGGCGAGTCCTTCCCGGGTGGTATTGGCTCTGACACCGTCATCGAGAGACTGCAAAAAGCTTTCCTTTTTAAAGGTCCCGTTTTCTTGTTCAACGAACCGGGTTGCCGGTGTGGGAACGAGTTCAGTAAATAGATTTTCTTTCTGGGCTTTGGCGGCCTTCATCTGGGACTCATGGGCGAACTCATCCTGGGTTTCCCGTGAAATACCATAGCGCTTGGCGACGTTTTCAGCGGTGAGTCCCATGGATATATAGAGTTCGGGGGACGTTTTTGTATACTCCGGATGGGGGCGCGGCGAGAGTCCGCCGATGGGCAGGTGGGTCATGGACTCAAGCCCCCCGCCGATGACAATATCCGACCAGCCCGCCATTACCCGAAGGGAAGAAAGCGCAATCGCCTCAATGCCGGAGGCGCAGAACCGGTTGATGGTCGCCCCGGAGACCTCGTCGGGAAAGCCCGCGATCTTGGCGACAAGCCTCCCGATATTCATTCCCTGCTCGGCTTCCGGAAATGCGCACCCCACCATGATGTCTTCCACATCTTTCAGTTCCACATTCGGTGTTGTTTCGACAACGGTTTTAAGCATGAAAGAGATCAGATCCTCCGGACGCGTGTCTTTAAAAGCGCCCTTTCCCTGTTTGCAACCGGGAGTTCGAATCGATGTTACCATATAGGCGTCTGTCATGATGGATTCCTCCTTTTAACCGATGAACAAAGCTTAATTTCGGAGCGGTTTCCCGGTTGTCAGCATGTGCTCGATCCGTTTATGGGTTTTTCCTTCCTTTAATAGATCGAGAAAAGCCTCTTCTTCCAATTTCAAAATCACCTCTTCTTCCACTTCACAGCCGAATTTTACCTCACCGCCGCTTAGAACATAGGCGATCCGCCGGGCTAAAAAGGCGTCGTATTCACTCACAAAGCCGGCCTGTTGCATGTCGGATAGCTGTACGTTTACCATCCCCTGCGCCGCTTCTCCCACCACCTTTATTTTCTGCTTGAGGGGAGGCGCATATCCATCGCTGACCATTTTGAGCACCTCCTTTTTTGCCTCTCCTATCAGATGGTCCCGGTTAAAGATGATCCGGTCCATGGCGGAAAGAAATCCGTTTGTCCGGGCTTCGGCGGCGGAGGTGGAGACGGTGGCCGTTGCAATATTCATAAAGGCCGGAACGAAGAACTTGGAGATATCGACATCGGTTACCTTTTCCGGCAGGGTGCGGATGAGTTTTTTCCAGAGGTTGAGGCATCCGCCACCGGCCGGCAGGAGTCCGACGCCGATTTCGACGAGGCCCATATACAGCTCTGCATGGGCGACAATTCGATCGGCGCCGAGACAAACTTCACACCCGCCGCCGAGGGTGAGGCCGTAAGGGGCCGCCACCACCGGGAAGTTGATATACCGGGATCGCTGAACCGCCCCCTGAAGGCGACGGATCATTTCCCCGATTTGAGATATCTTTCCCGCCAGAGCCGCCATTGCCATGGCCAGAAGATCCGCTCCGGCCGAAAAGGCTCCCGGAACGCCCCCTGCCTGGTTGCCGATGACCATTCCGATACCGTTTGTTTCCACAAAATCAAGAGATTTATGGATGAACTCGATGGATTCTCCGTTTATGGCATTCATCTTGGTGTGGAACTCGCAGCAAAAGATCCCATCCCCCAGATCGATCAGGGAGGCTGCAGGGCAGGTGAGGGCCGTTTTGCCGGCATCTTTGAGCGGGCTTAGGGCCAGGGCCTCACCGCTCACGGCCATTTTTTTATAGGATTCGGTTGGAAAGTCGAAAAAGAGAAGGGCGCCGTTCTCGGTTTTATAAAAAGTCTCATTACCCGCGGCGAGCATTTTTTTAACTTTTTCCGGAACGCCCATCCCTTCGGCCTCCATTTTTTGAACGGAGGCCGCAATGCCGATGGCATCCCAGGATTCAAAGGGACCTAAAGCAAAATTATAGCCCCACTTCATGGCATTATCAATTTCGACAATCGTGCCGGCAATTTCCGGAATCCGGTTGGCGGCATAGATGAGGGAGCCCGCCAAAACCTTCCAGGCAAAGCGGGCGCCTTTGTCATCACCGAAAACGGCCGCTTTCATTTTACCGGGAAGCGATTCGGCCTTTTTAGCCGCCTTGAAACTGGGAAATTCCGGTTTTCCGAATTCTTCATATTCAAGGGTAATAGGGTTTATGGCTTTGATGACTTTCTTTCCATCGGCCCCCTTCTCTTTTTTATAGAAACCGCCCCGGGTCTTATCGCCAAGCATCTTCCTTTCGATCATTTTTTTGATGAAATCGGGCAGGAGAAAATACTCCCGGTCTTCATCATCGGGGATGAGCTCATAGGTGTTCCGGCACACAAGGCCCACCACATCGAGTCCCACGAGATCCGCGGTTTTAAAGGTGGCGGTTTTGGGTCTTCCCAGTACCGGTCCCAGCATCGCGTCCACCTCCGGTATGTCGAGGCCCTCTTTTCGCATAAGATGAAAGGCGCTGGCAATGCAGTGAACGCCAATACGGTTGCCGACGAAATTGGGGGTATCTTTGGCCCGGACGATGCCTTTCCCCAGTCTTCGTTCAGCGAAATTCGATATGAAGTCGATGACATCCGGCAGGGTTTCTTCTCCGGGAATTATCTCCAAAAGATGCATATAGCGGACCGGGTTAAAAAAGTGGGTTCCCAAAAAATGCCGCCGGAATACGGAGGAAAGTCCCTTTGACATGGCCGCAAGCGGTATGCCGGAGGTGTTGGTGGAGACAATGGCGCCGGGTTTTCGAACCGTTTCAATTCGTGCCAGCAGCGCCTGCTTCACATTGAGATTTTCCACGACGACTTCGATGATCCAATCGCAGGTCTTTAGCCTCTCAAAGTCGTCTTCCAGGTTACCGATCACAATTCGTTCTTCGTCCCTGGGGTGCATCAGGGCCGCCGGCTTGGCGGCAAGAAGCGCATCCATGCCCGCCTGAACGATTCTGTTTCTGGCCCTTGGATCGGATTTTTCTTCTTCCTTGAGATCAAATGGGAGAATATCGAGAAGAAATGTTTTGATTCCCGCACTGGCCAGAAGGGCGGCGATGCCGCCGCCCATGACGCCGGAGCCGATCACCGCGGCTTGATTGAGTTTTCTCATAAGCGCAATCTCCAATTGGGGGTCATAGCGTTCATTAAAAGAATACAGATTCCATCCCGCATTTCACCCACTATACTCGCGCCGCGCACCGAATGCAATTTTTATAGCATCGTTTTGGAATATTATTTTATATTATCAATACATTATTTGGCGTATGCCTGATCGGTTTCAGGAGGCGTTTGCCTTTATCAGACTTCCCGGTTGCGAGTTTCTCTTGCGGCAACCTCTGGAGAAATGCGCCATGTCCACAGCGGCGAAAATGTATAAATAAGCATGCAGAACAGCGCAAAATGCCCAAAATACGGTGTGAAGGCGAGAAGGAGGCTCACGAGAAAGGTAAGGCTGACAAAAACAGGGTGGCGACTCATGAACCGACCGTAATGAAAATAACGAATCGGATAAATATTCATCAGCAGAGATGAGAGAACCATCACGGCAAAACAGAAGATCCCCCAGAATCGGAGTTCTTCCGCGGCGCCGGCGGCGGCCTGCCCGAACATGATAAGCGGTGCAATCCCCAGAAGCGCCGCCGCCGGTGTCGGTAATCCTTTGAAAAAGCCCGGAACAGGATTTTTGTCCAGCGTGAAGTAAATCAGGCGGGTGATGCCGAGGAGGAAATAGAGCCAGGCAATGAGGCTGACGGGCAGGTCTTTCAGAACGGGATCGGTGGCGTCGGATAAACACAGATAGAAAATCCAGGCCGGAGCGATACAGAAACTGACAGCATCGGAGACGTCATCAAGAACATTTCCCATATTGATTTTCTTCGGCTTCTTTTCGGGATTGGGGGGGGCCGTCAGCCCGAGTTTGCGGGCAAGCGCCCCGTCGAGTTTGTCAAACATGGCCGCCCCGATAAGGAGCATATACGCCTCACGGATGCGCCCCTGGTAAGCGAAAAAGACAGACAGCAGTCCCATCATGGCGTTCATCACGGTTAAAGCATTCGGGAAAAAGGTGAGGATATGGCGTCGCAGTACCTCGTCCCCCAGGGAAACTTCTTCCAGGCAATAGGTGCCATATTTACGGAAATAGCCGGCGATGGAGCCAAAATTAATGATCAGGAAGATGATTTCAATCAGAAAAAGACCCTGCAGCGGGATATTGCTCAGCCAGGAAATCCAGAAATAGATTTGCGAGGGGGGACCTTCGGGGACATAAAAAGCGTAGGCGTACAGGAGTGCGCCCACCGGCGCGGCCACCATTGTCCGCAGTCGATTCAACTCGACGGCCTCCGGTTCCTGTCCCTGGCGGATAGCGAACCCCCGCATGAAATGGGCGAAATTATCTCGAATTAAAACGGTTACGCAGAGAAACAGGATAAAGATCGCATGGAGCAGTTCCGTTTTCGTGTAATTGGGCGTGATGAAGACCAGCCGCCACATGACTCCCACGGCGATCAAGGGAAAGATTATGGAATAGACGACCTTGTCCATGATACGATCGGCAAGTCGGGCGAGCGTGGGATACGGATGAAAGCGCGCCGCAAACCACCCGTCCACTACATCAAAGCTCATGGAGATGAACAGCAGCAACACGCCAAAGGTATAAAATGCCGGATTGCGGGTCCACATGACGGCCACCGCGCAAAGCATGCCACAGAATACCAGGGGGGGGCGTAAATAGACGAGAATCGTCGTCACGTTTTTCGGGATTGCTAATCGTTCAGGCATGCGGTTTCCTTAGTAAGAGCGGCTTTCCCTGCTTCGAAAAGGTTTCAATTGCCGGCACGTATCGATACAAACTTGGTCGCCGTACCATAGGATAGAGAGGGGCCAAGTGTCAAGCAGGCTGCGCACCGCATGAAAGAAGACCGGGTGCAAAGGGCCATGTCATAATTAGGCGGGGAAAGGGGATTCGATGAGAGCAGGAACGGGAACCATTCTTGACAATTCGAGGCATCCCGCTTAATTGCTTTTCAAGACCCCCGGAAAGATCATCGCCCCATTCAGAACTCTCTGATTTATGGGGGGCGCTAACGGGGGGGCACGGACGTGCTGATGGAAAAGGAGGTTGGAAAATTACTGTGAGCATCCACTCCCAAGTGCAAAAATTGAATGAAATGATTGCCGGCTCGCAGCGCTTTGTCGTTTTTACCGGCGCCGGGATTTCCGCCGAGAGCGGTATCCCCACCTATCGGGGGGATGACGGCCTGTGGCATAGCTATGATCCCTCAAAATATGCCGATTTCACCCATTTTCAACAGGATTCGTCCTATTACTGGCACTTTTTTCAGGAGGTCCGATATCCTGTTATTCAAAATGCGCGTCCCAACAAGGCGCATGAGGTGCTTGCCCGGCTTCAGGAAAAAGGGACGCTTTCCGCTATAATTACTCAAAATATCGATGGGCTGCATCAGGAGGCGGGCGCTGGAAAGGTATTGGAGCTTCACGGTAACACCCGACGTATTTTTTGCCTCAATTGCGGGATTGATTACACCATGACTTCGGTTTTTACGATGCTTTCGACGCAGCTTCCACCCAAATGTGGTGAATGCGGGGGCGCCTTGAGGCCCGGTGTCGTTTTTTTTGGCGAATCGCTTCCGGCGGCTGTCTTGGATGAGGCGGTCAAGGAAACAGAAGCATGCGATCTTTTCCTGGTGGTGGGCAGTTCTCTGGTCGTCCAGCCGGCTGCGGGTTTACCGGTAATGGCGAAGCGAAATCGGGCAAAGGTGGTCATTGTCAATAGAGAGCCAACCCCCTTGGATACCATGGCGGATTTGGTGATGCATTCCACGGCATCCGATGTTTTAGGGGCGTTGTAGCGCAGAATTTTCCCGTTTGCATCGATTTGTATAATGCTTTCGTCACGAAACGAAAACCACGATCCAAAAATACAGGGCCTCCCGAGAGACCCTGTAACTTTATTTCCTTCGACCTAAACACCGCCTTTTTCAGTTAACCGGCGACATCAATCCCCAGGTCGCATCCCAAAGATACGTCCGGATTGTCACACTCAAAATTCCATGACCGCGTGTTCGCGTGTCCCTCTTCTCTTTCCGTATCGTTTTCAAAATAATCTTGTGATCTGTCCATATCGTTACCTCCGTGGAGTAAGTTCGTAAAGGTACATATACCCCTCAAGGGGGTACTGAAATAAGTCCCGTTTATCGGGGTTAGGATGGTTAACGGCTATTTCGGATTCAAGTTCCCGAATGCTGTTGTGAGAATGATATGTCCTTTTGAGCGGATTTCAATGGGGAATGAACGAGGGCTTAGTGATGGGTAAATGCTATTATTAGGCAAATAGGGGGGGGCGTCGCTTCCGGCGCGGTCCTAAAAAGACGAGTTCCTGCTTGACATACATGGGTATCAATTCTTATAAGCATGGATAATAGTTAACTGTGTTCAGGACGAAAAAATAATCGTTTTTAACGCGTCGATTGGGTGTTGATATGAAAATTGCTGTTGGGTTTGATGGCTCTGATCTTTCAAAAATGGCACTTAAAATGGCTGAAGCCCACGCACGGGTATTTAATGCCGAGATTCATGTTTTTACATTAACTCCGCATAGCCCTGAACTCAATGCGCCCGAGGTCGAGGCCGCAGAGGCCCGGCTAAAAGATATTAAAGTGCGCCTGACTGAAGAGGGCATCCCCTGTGAAACTCATTTGGTGATCCGGAGTCTCACGCAAGGGGAAGATCTGGTGAATCTCACACATGTTCACAAAGTGGATGAAATCATCATTGGCGTTAAAAAAAGATCCAGGGTAGGGAAGTTTCTCATGGGCTCTACGGCCCAATTCATCATTTTGAACTGCGAATGTCCCGTCGTTGTGGTTAAATAGCCGGCACGCCCGCGAAACGGGTCGGACGGCCGGCTCGGAAGGGTGACATTCGCATCCGCGCCATTTGCCTTCCTCGTTACAGCAAGCGTCTCTTCTTACGGTTAACCTCTTTTCCTCCATCATTCGGAATAGCGATGGAATGGTTTTCGCCATGGTTTTCATTTTGGCGTTGGGGATAATGTTAGTGATACTAAAAAACGGGAACCGTTTAAAATAAAATATTGACAAAAAAATGAAGTTTAACTAAATAGTCTGCTAATGCTGCAGTAACGATTAATCCGACGTATCGCATCCTTTTTTCGTTGCACAACGGCGTGCAATGGAATTGGGTTATCAATAGCGGCATAGGGCAGACAACGGCGTCTGCTTCCCAGTAGGGGAAGTAGGCGCCTTTTTTTTGGTAACGGCTCTCTCTTTGTTTAATAAAAAATTTTTATTATCATATAGTTATCGTTGTAAAATTCAACCCGGGTTACGAAAAAAAACGGTTCTCAAATTTAGTAACACTCAGCTTTTCCCTTTCATTCCGATGGCACAATGGTGTGCGCAGGAATGAGTCAAACAGCAGGGCGGACAACGGCGTCTGATTCCTTTTCGGCATGGATACCATATTGTTTCAGGTTGGGGCGAAGGTTGAAAAAGAGGGTGCGATGCAGTGAGTCTCCGGAACGCGCCTCTTGCGGTTGGCCCCGTATGGTTTGCGTAACTCATCAAAAGACATAAGATATATGGAGGAATACGATGCGATTTGCAAAAAGCAATGATGTGCTCGGAACAGCTAACCGTGGAAACCCCGCGGAATCCGGTCTTTGTACCCTTTGCCGGGCGGATTGCCAGGGGAAGTGTGAAACCTGGCTTACGAGCATGGTGGGGAGAAAGCTCCTGTATCCCCGGGACTTTGGCATGGTAACCGCCGGCGCCAATAACACCACCCATATCGGTGTTTCTTACAATTCCCTGCGGATTCAGGGATACGCATACGGCGCATTGGGTTTGAAAGCCGGTTTGAGTAAGGATCCGGATGATTGTATTTTCCCGAACGTGAATTTGGAGACGGAATTCGGCAACGAGATAAAGACCAAGGCCCGTATTCCGCTGATGACCGGCGCTTTGGGATCCACGTTTGTGGCGGCCAAGTACTGGGACGGATTCGCCATTGGCGGCGCACTGGTCGGAATTCCGGTTGTCATCGGCGAGAACGTGGTGGGGGTTGATCGGGAATCCGTCATCAGAAACGGCAAAATCCTTAAGGCGCCGGAGTTGGACAGGCGGATTGATACGTATTTGCGGTATCATGACGGCTATGGCGCCATCATTGTTCAAATGAACGTTGAGGATACGCGAAACGGTGTTGCCCAGTATGTAGCCGGCAAATATGGTAACAAATGCATCATCGAACTCAAATGGGGGCAGGGTGCAAAAGACATCGGCGGTGAAATACAGGTTACGAGTCTCGACTATGCGACTTTCCTCAAGGAGCGTGGCTATGTAGTCGATCCGGACCCGACGTCACCGGAAGTTCAGGAAGCTTTCCGGGCCGGCGCGATTCGATCTTTTGCCCGCCATAGCCGACTGGGGGGAACCAATCTCGATACGGTGGCGCTGGTTCGTGAAGATTTCATGAAGAGCGTTGATTATCTGAGAAGCCTCGGGTTCAAGCGGATTTCCCTGAAAACCGGTTCCTACGGCATGGAAGAGCTGGCGATGGCGATAAAATTTGCCTCCGATGCAAAGCTTGATCTTTTGACCATCGACGGATCCGGAGGTGGTACCGGTATGAGCCCCTGGAACATGATGCAGAGCTGGGGTGTGCCATCCATCAATCTCCACGCAAAGGCCTATGAGTATGCAAGCATTATCGCCGCCAAGGGCGAAAAAGTGGTGGATCTGTCTTTTGCGGGCGGTTTTGCAACTGAAGATCATATTGTTAAAGCGATGGCGATGGGGGCTCCGTATACCAAACTGATTTGTATGGGGCGCGCCATCATGGTTCCCGGATTCCTGGGCGCCAATATTGAAGGGGCGTTGCATCCAAATCGTAAAGCCGCGGTAAATGGCAACTGGGATGAGTTGCCGAAGACCGTAAGCACCATCGGCACAAAGGCAGAGGAGATTTTTGCAAATTACTATGATGTTCAGAAGAAAGTGGGTGCTGATGAGATGAAGAATATTCCCTACAGCGCTATTGCTTTCTATACGCTGGCAGACAAACTTGCCTGCGGTACGCAACAGCTCCTGGCCGGTGCACGGAAGTTCTCCCTTGGTCAGCTGACCCGAAACGATATCTTTGCCGCCAACAGGGAAACGGCTGAAGAAACCGGCATTACCCATATTTCCAAGATGAATGATGAGAGTGCAAAGAAAATTCTTAAATCATAGCCCCCGATGGTAAGAAAAGGCCTTTCGGAATGTTCCGGAGGGCCTTTTGATTTGGTGAACAGCGAATAGTGAACATGACCTGTGACGGTGAATGGTAATCAAGAATTACTTGATTTTAATCCATAAAAGCTTAACTGGTTCCGGGCCGGGATTTTCCCATTGAAGCGGAATGGCGGATTTGAGATGAACCACATCCCCGGCATGAAGCGTTTGAACCCCCTGATCCAGCTTAACTTTCATTTCACCGGAAAGCAGATACCCCATCTCTTCCCCTTTGTGCATGAAAAAGTGAGGGGAAAGTTTAGTTCCCGGTAAAATGTCGAAGAGATAGGGTTCCATTTTGGAATCAAGGCCCACCTTTGTTAAAAGGGATACGTGAACCGATTCCTTCGGTATTCTCGGCAGCTGAACTTCAATGGCATCTTCGGACTTGAATATCACCTGATGGGCGAACAGTTCTGTTTTTTGGAAAAAAGCGCTTGGTTCCACGGATAGAATTTCGGACATCTTAAATAGCGCCGGCAAGGAGGGGAAAATCTGATTGTTTTCCACTTGGGATATGGTGCTGGGAGTTACGCCCACCAGTTTGGCGAGCTCCGTCTGAGAAAGCCCTTTTTTGATGCGAAGTTCTTTAAGGCGCACGCCGATAATGATATCATCGGGGTGCCCCTCTTCTCCTTCAAACACGATTTCCATGCCCCTGCTGCGGTAATTTGAGATTTTATTGAGGATATTCAAATCCCGTCTATCCGCTTTTATGACGGTCAGGGAGGTTTTCCCCCGCTTTAGCGATAGGTCGATGGCGACCTGGGTGATTTTATTAAGATGAGCCTTGAGCCGATGCGAATGCGCTTCTTTTTCCACAATCCAGTAGGCAATGGTATTGAGTTCATAAAGCCGGGGGCAAGAGTGGGAGTAGAATTTTTGAATTTTTTCTTCGCCGCCCCAAACTTCCTGCATTCCGGTCAAACTGTCAAAGATGAATCGGACATCCCCTTTCATGGTTTTGTGAAGGCCATAGAAGGCGCCCATGACATGATCCGGATTTTGCGGCTCCTCGATCCGTATGACCTGGCAGGCCTGATCCGTTTTCTTTTGGGCATAAAATTTCTGGAATATCTCCGAGCCCTGCCCCTTGCCGTTGGTGAAGCAATCCAGAATGGTCAGGGACGGGTATTTTGCCAACGGCCCCAGTTTTTCCAGCAGTGTTTTGGGGCTATTGTCAAAATTGATATAGATCACCGATTTTTTTTGACCAATGGACGCCTGGATGAGACTGTAACAGAAAATCTGTGCCAGGCTGCCGGCATCGTCATACCAGAGAACATTGTCACCGATGATAATGCCGCCATCCAGCAAAAGGTCGAGCTGTTTTATCCCGGAGGTGACCGCTTCTTTTTTAATTTCCATTCAGTCCTCGTGAATAGGCCATAGAAAATAAACAATTATAACATCTGCTCCGGTACTCTCACCGCAACGACCTGGCCTTTTGCGCATACCTCTCCCTTTGCTGACAGCGTGGCGGTGACCACAACTTTTCTCCCTTTCACTTCCATGATTTTCCCCCGCACCTCCAGTTCGACTCCCATAGGCGTAGGCCGCAGGTAATCGACGTGCAGAGAGGCGGTGACAAAGCGTAAAGGGGGTTCTGTGTCCATTTCGCGTCCCTCCGCTTGGTATGCTGCAGCGGCAGCGCTGCCCGTGCAATGGCAGTCTATAATTGATGCGATCAACCCGCCGTAAACAAATCCCGGCATGGCCATATGGCATTTTTGAGGGTGAAAAACGGTGAAGGTTTCATCACCATCCCAGTAGCTCTTAATCTTAAGCCCCTGATCGTTTAGACGCCCGCAGCCATAGCAATGGCTGTGATCTGCGGTATAGTAATCCTGAAATGCTTTTTTATCCATATCGGTATTCTCCAACAATGTAGGCAGGCATTTTGTGGTTGGCTGTCGTTTGAAAGCACCACCCGTTAAGATTAGATCCCCATTGAACTTTTTGGATGCACAACTTTTGGATGCACAACTTTCTGAAAGGTTATTTGTTAATAAGCTACCATATGAATTTAAAAAAGCAAGATGACTGTAGCTTGTATTGTTGACGGCATAAAGCAGATACGCTATCTATCTGCCATGAAGTTGTCTACTAGAAGCCGATACGGCACGCGCATATTATTGGAACTCGCCCGCCGGGGTGCGGAAAAACCGGTTCAAGTGAGCGAAATTTCAAAAAATCAGGGAATTCCCGTCAAATACTTGGAGCAGTTGATTCGAGTATTAAAACAAGCCGGGCTTGTAACCAGTGTGCGGGGGCCCAAAGGGGGGCATATAATGGCCAAACGCCCCTCCGAGATCACCCTTGGGCAACTGGTTCGGCTTTTTGAGGGGCAAACGGAGCTCGTTGTTTGTATCAGTGAGCCTGAGAAATGCAATATGTCCGATGATTGCCGGGTCCGTTTGGCATGGATGAAGGCAACTGAAGCGCTTTATGAGATTTTGGATGCCACGACAATTGAGGATGTTAGGCAGACCAATCCCGCTGAAGTATCTTTGAGCACAGCCGAATCGGTGGATTTTTCTGGAAACCCGGAGAATTGCTGGCGGGAGGATGATGGACTTGTTATTTACCCGCGTAGCCAAAAAATCCGAAAAGATAATGCATCCAACTTTCCGAAAGTTGTTTTTCCCCCAAAAAGATAGGCCATTCCATCGCTAACAAGGTTCCGTGGTGGCTGGCTTAAGCACCTTGAAATAATTTTCCGCGCATTCTTTCCCTAAAAGGGGGTACTGAAAAAAATGGCGGAAAATTATTTCGTGAAGATGATTGCGCCTCTCAGGGAGGTAATAAAAAAAAGACCCGTTTATCGGGGGTAGATAATCCCATATAGCTGAACCTCCTCTATCTTTTGTTTAAAGCGGATTGAATCTTTTTCAACGTTTCAGGGCCGCTTTCGCTAATCAATCGTATCAGTTTTTCGCGATCGGATTGCGGGGGGGCCGCATCCTCTTCAGATAATTGAACATCTAAGATTGCGCAAATAGCGGCGATTATTTTTTTGGGGGTGATCGGTTTTTCCATCGTGTATTTGGGCCGTTGCCCCGAAGCAAAGGCATTAAAGATCCTTATATCTTCACTACCGAACTCATCATGGGCATGGGCGGTAATCACAATGACCGGTAGATTGGCCCACCTTTCATCGGCCCGCAAGGTTCGAATTACATTGATGCCTGATTTTCTCGGCATCACCATGTCAAGTGTTATCAGGTCAGGTGAATAGCTTTCAATCTTTTCCAATGCATCAACGCCATCCACTGCCGTGCTGACCTGGAATCCAGCATCTTCGATACAGGCAGCCAGGAAATTGCGGACATCGGGTTCGTCATCCACAACTAAGATTTTCTTATCCTGAGCATTCGCCATGGCAACCTCCTTTGCAGATTATAATTAGCCAGGATACCATGCAGCCGAGCTATTCATCTCGGCCGGGAGAGCGAAATAGCTCACCTTTCAGGTATCACCATCGTAAAAAGATACTCCATTTTTATCGGTCCACTGCCCGAAATCGAGCAGTTCTCATTGATATTGCTTAGCCGTGAGTGTGTGGTGTCGCAATTGGGGCAGGCGAAACCCGGTGACCATTATCTTTCATTTTCCCCATGGCTTTGGTGAGTTCCATCAGTACCCCGAGCCCTTGTTTCAATTCACTGTTAAAACCCGCGGAGATTAATCCCAAGGGGCCAATCTCACGGCTCTTGGAGAGATCGACATTTCCCGGAAGTGCGGCTACTTTCTCCAGAAACGCCAAGGCTTTGGGGTCAGCCATTTTTTTAGCCAGACCCAGCATTGCAACCATCCCATCGCCGATTTTCTCAATATCCTCGGAATCGTACTGGGTCGCTATTTTGGAGCGAAGATTAAGGGTTGCTTTAAGAATTCTGAAAACGCCCTGACGTTCCATTTCATCCAGAGATTCGATTATCTTGGGAACGGCCGATTTCAGCAACGGTTCCATGTCGGTAATAAACTCAACCACATTGTCCATTATTTTCATAGCGAAAACAAAATTGCGCATGCTCCGCATGGCTTGCTTTATCAACAAAAGCACATCGTCGAGCTGGAAGCCCGCCTCGACTTCCTGGAGTTCTCGAATGATCAGTTGGATGGCTTGATGTTGCAGCGGCAGAAGATCCTCTTTAAGCTCCATAAAGGATTCCCTGGATTTAACGATCGGATCTATTTTTGCTTCCAGATCTTCAAGCTTTTTTAAAATTAATTCTTCATTTGTCATGATGGCCCCCTATTTTGATTCAATGGATGGCCACGATTTCCCGGCCATGTTCATTTGGGGCTCTAACGGCAGATCCTGCCCGGACAGCAGCAGATTCCAATAGACCCATTTGAACATCATTTTCCCCCAGTAATTTATGTTGCTTTCGCCCACCAGATCGAAAGGCCCCAGGCCCGGGAAGGGAAACTTGCCCGGCAGCGGTTCCGTTTTATAATTAAAATCGAACAAATATGCCTTATCATAGCCGGATACGATAAAGCAGGTTGAATGACCGTCAAAAACGGGTTTTGGCTCCTGACCATCAAGTTCAAGAAGCAGATTGTCAACCACGATTTCAGCTTCGTAGTGGGCCACGGAACCGGCTTTGGAGGTCGGGACATTGGTGGCATCACCAACCACATAAATATTGTCCCACTTTTCGCCTTTGAGGGTATAGTTGTTGGTCAGCACATACCCCATTCCATCGCCCAGCCCCGATTCTTCAACATAATTTGCGCCGAGGTTGGGCATCGTGGATACCAGAAGATCATAATTGATCTGATCGCCGGTGGCGGATTCCAAATACTTTTCCTCCTGATTGACACTCACCAGGTGAAAGTTCGGAGTGACCTTGATCTCTTTTTCCTCGGCCGCCACACTCAGCACCTTTGTGGCTATGGGCTTGGTGAAAATACCGGTATTGGGAGTGACAAATTCTATTTCAACGCTGTCTCTGACGCCATTGACGGCAAAAAACCAGTCGGCCATAAATATAAACTCCATCGGCACCACGGGGCATTTATGCGGCATTTCGGCGATGTTGAAAATCAATTTCCCTTTTTTGAAGTATTTTAGCTTTTTGTAAAGGGCGACGGCGCTTTCAAGAGTGAAAAAAGAGTGGACGCTAGATTGCGGGTCCGGTTTCCAGCTTTCGAGGCCCTCAACTTCTTCGGGTGCCATGCGGCATCCGGTGGCAATCACCAGCCAATCATAATCGTACCGGCCCTTTTTCGCTTCCACCTGGTTTTTCTCGGTATCGACGGCCACAATTTCATCCAGTACGAAATTGACGCCTTTCGGGATGAAGTTGCGTTTTGGTTTCATGCAATCCGCCGGGGTATAGATGCCAAAGGGGATAAACAGCCATCCCGGCTGGTAGT
Source organism: Pseudomonadota bacterium (assembly GCA_043797445.1). Lineage (GTDB taxonomy): Bacteria > Desulfobacterota > Desulfobacteria > Desulfobacterales > JAFDDL01 > JAZDPP01. The sequence continues at coordinate 63,299 of JAZDPP010000050.1, read as the reverse complement.
GGTGCATTTCATCATTGTCGATAATGGTGATTTGCCATTCCCGTTCATTCAGATGACGCCGAAGTTTAGCTGCAACCATTGTTCCTCCGGCGCCTGACCCCAAAATCAAAATCTTTTTCATGAACTCCTCCTCTTTTCGACTTCTTTCGCGACTTAACACGATGTTCCACACGGTTTATGTGGGATGCTGTTGTGATTGTAACCGTCCTTTATTGCATTGCTTTAGCCGGTATAAAAACGAGGCTGCGGCGCATAAAGCTAAAAAAAGGTCGCCTCGGATTTCATCCGAGGTGACTTCAACTAAATATTGCTGTCAAATTATACAATACTATTATAATATAGATTAAAAAATATGAAATAAAAATTTTTTATTTTCGGGATTTTTTTATGTTCCTTGCGGTACCTTCCCCGTTTATCGGGGAGAGATAAGGTGGCAGTTGATGGCCAAAACTATAATGATTATCGAAGATGAAATAGATATCCGCGATTACCTGATGGCAGTGTTAGAGGATAATGGGTATAAAACCTGCTGCATTGCGGAATATGAACCGGTTCCAGAAGCCATGGAACGCCACAAGCCCGATATGGTCATACTGGATATCATGATGCCAAAACGATCTGGGATTTCTATTTATAAAGAATTGCGGGGCGTTCCGGCATTAATCGATATCCCGGTTGCCCTGATAACCGGGGTCACACCTGGAATCGAATTCATGGGCAATGGATTTCGCATGTATGTTGATGACCTGTCCATAGAGCCTCCTGACGGGTTTGTGGAAAAGCCTATCGATCTCCTTGCCCTGTTAGGACTTATCAAAAAGCTGCTATTTAGCTATAAGGAGACTAATCTTGCCGAACCCTCCTAAAGAACTGGATAATTGGATAAAGGATAAGTTGTTTCAGGCGGTTCCAATGGCGATTGCCATGATTGATCGTGAATACAACGTGGTATATGCCAATGCGGCTTTTGAAAAAATGTTTGGAAACTGGCGTAACCAGAAATGTTACAGCGTTTACAAAGATCGGGATTCCCTGTGCCCTTTCTGCAAGGGCTCAAAAGCTTTTGAGGATGGTCTATCGCAGGTCAACCGGGAAGTGGGTTATAACCCGGAAGGGGTGTTGACTATATATGTTAAACACACCATTCCAATAGTGGATGAGACGGGGCAAATTCCGTATCTCATCGAAATGTGCACAGATGTCACGGAAACCGAGCAAATTCGACGCGAGTATCAGCTTCTATTTGATCAGGTTCCTTGCAGTATTTTGATTATTGATCGGAACTTTCGTATTGTTAAAGCAAATGCGAAAGCGCGCCAGATACTTGGGGATCTGGAAGGATGTCACTGTTATAAGGGGCTCAAAGGATTAGATCAGCAATGCGCTGAATGCACCGCAAGTGAAACGTTTAAAGACGGTACCCTTCATACCGGGCACCATGTCTGGCGGGCAAGGGGTGGCGACACGATTCATCTCCATGTCGTGACCGTTCCACTGATGTTGACCAACGACAGATTCGACATGGTCATGGAGATGGCGGTGGATGTCACGCAAACCATCAAACTTGAGGATGGCCTCCGGTTTGCGCATACCTTTCTTGAGACCATGATCGCAACTTCCATGGACGGGATATTTGCAGTCGGCGCGGATGGAAAAGTGACAATTATTAACGATGCCGCAATGCGTTTTTTCAGGCTCGGAAGTGGTCAACAATTAACCTTGGCGGAATTGAAAGAAATGCTTCCCGGAGGGCTCTTCGAGAAAGTTCCGGCGAGAGGTGGGCATGTTTTTTTACCGGATACCACGATTGTAAACAAAGCCGGGGAAGAAACGCCTGTACGTATAGTGGGAAATGAGTTGGTAGCGAACGGTAAATCGCTAGGGATGGCTTTTTCGGTTCAGGATTTGAGTGCATTAAAGCGTCTAGAAGGTGAAAAACTGGAGGCCGAGCGGTTGGCGGCGGTTGGACAGACGGTAGCCGGGCTTGCTCATGGCATCAAGAACCTCACGACTGCTCTTGAGGGCGGCATGTATATGATGAGCACCGGAATGAATAAGGGGAATATTGAGCGTATCCAGAAGGGGATGGACATGCTGGATCGGAATATTCATCGAATTGCCACCTTTGTGAAGGCTTTTCTGAGCTTTTCGAAAGGCCGGGAAATTCGGGCAAGTCTGACGGATCCAATGGCTATCGCCAAGGAGGTTGTTGAGATGTATGCCACGAAGGCGGCCGCGTTGCATATTCAGTTAGAAACCGAGCAAATTGGCGATGTCGCACCGGCGGCTCTTGATTATGAAAGCATGCACGAGTGTTTGACGAACCTGGTGGGCAATGCCATTGATGCCTGCCAGGTGAGCGAAAATGAATCCGCGCTTTGTGTTAAAGTCAGGGGTTTTGAGGATGGGGGTGCGCTTGTCTATGAGGTTGTGGATAATGGGTGCGGTATGGATTACGAAATCAAAAAGAAGGTGTTTACTACTTTTTTTACAACCAAGGGACTTGGTGGGTCCGGGCTGGGGCTTTTAATGACCAAAAAAATAATTCATGAACATGGTGGGCGTATTGATCTTGAGTCCGAGCCAGGGAAGGGGACGCTATTCAGGATCTGGTTACCCCGGAATCGACTGCCGAAAATTGATGTCGATACGAATACCGATCTTAAATAAAACCATCCTCGGCCTGAAAAATTTCCGGTTCCAATTATAGGGGGGAATTGACATGAATTATTTGGATCTTCTCACGGCGGGTAAGGGAAGGGAAAAAATGCCTTCCATGGAAAGGATACGGTGGAATAAAACCGAAAAAGCACACGCTGAAATTGGGGTGTGTTTGAAATGTGGCCAGAATCCTCAAGGAGAGAGCAGTTTCCTTTGCAAGGTGTGCGAATCTTTACAATCCATTGATCAGATTCGTAAAGAAATAGATATGGTCCGCGATAAAATCCTTAAAGGAGGAGAATCGGATTAATGGCGGCTGTAGACTTTTTTGGCCGGGTTAATGCCCATTTCTTCTGGAGGAATGTGTTATGGCCAATGCATATTTAGTAATTATACATAATTTTTTATCTGAGCAAATAAAGGAAAGTGAAAAGGGAATAAAATCGGCTGAGAGTGAAGGTGACAGGGTGACGGAGCGGTATTATAGCGGCAACCTACGTGAATTATTACAGATTCGTCGCTTTTTGAGTGAAAATTTTAATTTGGCCACCCAAGTTTATTAAGGGTTCACTCTTAGGGACACCGAATTTTCAAATATACCGTTTATCTTGCTCTTGCTCTAATCAACAAGAGAAAGATTATGATCAAGAGCAAGAGCAAGAGCAAGAGGAGCGGTATGGCCGGTATTTTAGTATTTTTCTGAGTGCCTTATGTGGGAAATACTTTTGTTGAGCATGACGAAAAGGAACAGGTTCGATGTCCCATAACTATTTGTTCGCTATCCACAATTTTATTGAGGAACAACTGAAATTGGTGACAGCGGCATATGAAAAAGCTGAAGATGGAACGGGGGAAAAGTTTTTTGCCAAAGGCCGTTTGAACGCGCTGAAAGAATTTCGGGAATATCTTTCCCAAAATGTTGACCCGAAGCTACCAAAGCGATTGTATAAGCGGCTAACTCGATAAGATCGGGTGCGCCATCTCGTCCCGAATGCGCCGAGCCTGATTCCGTTGTTGCTTTACCGGATAAGGCACCTTTTAACCCATGGTGCGGCGACGTATCGAAACATTTCCAGTGTTTGCTCATCGAAGCGGCGATCTTTTTCCTGACAATAATGGGAGTCAAGCACCTGTGTTATCTGGAATTGTTGCAGCACGTACAGATCCGCCCCTTTCAGGAGCCGGCTGATTTTTTTAATAACCGGTAGATTTACCAAGGGGTTGATGCAGGTTGTTCGAAATTCATGCGCCACCCCCGACGCGAGAATCAGCTCGATACTGGAGAGAATGGAAGCCGTATCCCCCTTCGGCCAAATTTGTGGGGCATAGTGTTCCGGATCACCCTTGACGTCCATGGCGATATAGTCGATTACACCGGCGGCAAATAGCGCTTCAATTGTTTTCGGGCGACTGCCGTTGGTGTCAATTTTTATAGGATAGCCGAGCCGTTTAATCTTTTGGCAGACGGACAAAAGTTCCGGCTGAAGCGTTGGTTCTCCCCCGCTTATTACGACACCGTCCAGAAATCCCAGGCGTTCACGTAAAAAGTCAATTGCCTCTTGTATCGTCAGGGTATTTTCCGGATCAATTTGGTTCAGGGCCAGTGACGGGTTGTGACAGTAGGGGCATCGAAAATTACAGCCGGGAACAAATAGCACACAGGCGAGTTTCCCCGGAAAATCAATCATGGAATTTTCTTGAATACCGCCGAAAATCACTTTTGTAAATTGACCCGATTCATTCCGCCTCTTCCCTTCCCTTTTCAAGATGCGCCAACCCCGTAAGGGGACTATTTTCAGTACCCCCTTGAGGGGTAAAAAAAAAGCGGAAATTTTTTTTTGGCGCTAAAGCGCAAGACATGGCGGAGGTTGCTCACCGTGTCTTGCGCGTTTTAATGAATTAGCCAAGTGGCATATCATGCACATATGGTTACAGCCGGAATCCGCGGAGGAGATGGGGATTCTTTCGGAACTTCCTGTGCCTTTGGGAGCACCGGTTTGCCGGATACTTTGAACATCTTTCGCATGCGAAATTCCGCCTGCTTCCCGTCATTCCATTGTTTGACGGGTCTTAAGTAGCCGACGACGCGAGCATAGACCTCTGTTTCCTGGTTGCAGTGCTCACAGGTTTTCTGCTCGCCCTTCAAGTATCCGTGAGAGGGGCAGACGCTGAAGGTGGGGGAAAGGGTAAAATAGGGAAGCCGGAAATTGTTGGCGGTCTTTCGGATGAAGCCTTTTATAGTATTGATATCCGTTACCTGTTCACCGAGAAAAATATGAAGAACGGTTCCGCCGGTGTATTTTGTTTGCAAATCGTCCTGAAGCTGTAAGGTTTTGAAGATGTCCTGTGTATAGTTAACCGGCAAATGAGTCGAATTGGTGTAATAGGGGGCCGCGCCGTCGTGGTAGTCGGCCTCATTGGAGCAGATGATGTCAGGATATCGCTTTTTATCCAGCAAACAAAGCCGATAGGAGGTTCCCTCGGCCGGTGTGGCTTCCAGATTAAAAATATCGCCTGACTGTTCCTGTTCCTCGGTGAGAAAAGCCCTGAGATAATCCATTACTTCGAGGGCGAACGCCCGGCCATCCTCACTTGCGATGTCCTCTCCCATGAAGTTCAGGCAGGCTTCGTTCATTCCCACGATACCGATGGTGGAAAAATGGTTTTTCCAGTACAGGCCGCTGCCTTTCTTGATTTCACTCAGATAATGTTTGGAATAGGGATAGAGGTTTCTTTCCGTAAATTTTTCGAGGACTTTGCGTTTAATGGTCAGGCTTTCGATGGCTAACATGGTTCTTTCTTTTAAAATCCTGAAAAATTCTTCTTTGGTTGTCGCTTCATATCCGATTCTGGGCAAATTAAGGGTGACAACGCCGATGGAGCCAGTCAGGGGATTTGCACCAAACAAGCCCCCCCCGCGCTTCAGCAATTCGCGGTTGTCCAACCGGAGCCGACAGCACATGGATCGGGCGTCTTCAGGCTTCATGTCCGAATTGACAAAGTTCGAGAAGTAGGGAATTCCGTATTTCCCGGTCATTTGCCAGATTAAATCGAGATTGGGGTTGTCCCAGTCGAAATCAGCCGTGATGTTGTACGTGGGAATGGGAAAGGTAAACACGCGGCCCTTTGAGTCTCCCGCCATCATCACCTCGGCAAAGGCCTTGTTCAGCAGGTCCATTTCCGGTTGGAAATCGCTGTACGTACAGTCATGATTCTCGATCCCGCCATGCACCACGGGCTGGTCTTTCAGGAGAGGGGATACAAAAAGATCCATGGTAATGTTGGTGAAAGGGGTTTGAAAGCCGACCCGTGTGGGGATGTTGATGTTGAAAACAAATTCTTGGAGTGCCTGCTTGACTTCGTTATAGGTGAGTTGGTCAAAGCGGACAAAGGGCGCCAGCAGGGTATCGAAATTGGACAGGGCTTGGGCGCCGGCGGCCTCCCCTTGGAGCGTATAGAAAAAATTAACGATTTGTCCGAGAGCTGAGCGCAGGTGTTTAGGCGGCGCGCTTTCCACTTTTCCTTCAACCCCTCTGAATCCTTGCCGCAGCAGATCTTTCAAATCCCAGCCGACACAATAGACCGATAGAAGGCTCAGATCGTGAATGTGCAGATCCCCGCTTTTATGCGCGTTCCGGATTTGCGGGGGGTAGATTTTATTCAGCCAGTATTCAGAGGTTACATCGGATGAGATGTAGTTGTTGAGCCCCTGAAGCGAATAACACATATTGCTGTTTTCTTTTATTTTCCAATCCAGTTTTTTGATATAGTGCTCTACCAGATCCACGTTGACCATGGTGGCAATGTTTCGAATCTGGGCGTGTTGCTCCCGATAGATGATATACGCTTTTGCGGTTTTATAATAAGTCGAATCCAGGAGCACCCGTTCCACGATGTCCTGAATTTCTTCCACTTCGGGAACGGGACCGAGTCTCAACTCGTGTGCCAGGGTCAGCACCCGAAGCGTCAGTTTTTTAGCATCCCGCCCGGAAAACTCGCCGGTTGCTTTTCCGGCCTTGGCAATGGCTTCGGTGATCTTGGATGAATCAAATTCAACAATCCGTCCATCTCGCTTTTTTATCTCTTCAATCACTGGCGGCACCTCTACGATTCCTTTGGTTAGGGGGTTATCGTTCAGCTATCTGGATTGTTTAAGCGAACCAAAGTGGTCCGCTGGATAGGGAGGAAATCCCGTGGCCGACCCGTGGCCGAAAGTCACCTGACGCGATGCTACTCGGTTTGATGGTAGTTGACCTCGACAACGGAGACGAACATATCCAATATGTTGTTATCTGTCAACAGGAAAAATCAACATGTTGGGTTCGCTGTAAAAAATGAAAAATCCCGGAATTACAACAGATAACAGTATTTCATGGGGGATCCCGCTTATTTTAACTCGACACCATGGCTGGAGTGGGGTCGAAATCCGGAATTTTCCAAAGGAGCGGTTACCCATATATAGTCAGCGGCCGAAAGCTCGATATCCCCCCCGGCCTCCGCCATATACAGGGTGCGATATTCGGCTTTTGTTCGATTGTAGGCGCGATTGGGGATTCCGAATTTCCGCAGGATATGTCCATTTCCGGCGAGGACCAGCATTTTCCCGGAAGATAGGTGACGGGCGATGGCATCGGCCATGGTGTCTTCCCAAACGCACTGGGCCTCATAAAAATAGTCGAAATTATCTCTGCCGGGAATATGGTGGTGGGAAAAGATGTCGCGGACATATTCCCGGTGAGCATCGTCCGAGGTGTCTATTTCCTCGGGTAAATGTTCCTTGTCCTCTTCGGAAAGCGATTCGAGACCACCAACGGAAATCTTGGGGGGAATGTGAAAGGGAAGGTTCAGGCCTATCAGTGAAATATGATTTGTCTTTATAAACGTTAAGATATTCCGGTAAAGACCGAAATCATAGCGCCAGTTGGCATACCAGTGGACTTTTTGCAGGAATATCGTCTCTTCCAGGTTCCCGGCCGCCCATTCGTTTAACCGCGGCTGGTAGGTATGATCGAACATTTCCATTCCCACTGTTAATGCCGGAAAACGGCTGAAAAGGGATTCAAGAATTTTCAGCTGGATCTGATGATGTTCCGCATTGGTATGAGATTCACCGATATAAATAACCTGAACGGTTTCGAGATCCGCCATTAACGTTTCGAAAGAAACCAAAATCCCGGTCTTACCGGAAATGATACTCCCCGGTTGAAATGATGTTGCGGTTTCATTGATCATGGGATTTTTCAATCGTCCCGAACATCCCCCGGTGGTGATGGTTACCATTAGTAAGGCCATCAAAATTAAAATGCGAGCTTGTAGAATCAGGAAAGTATGATCACCCCTTTTCATGGTTTGGCGGGCGCTTTTTCGGTGTATGCCTTAAACGTCATGCTATTGTAGTTTTCAGACTGGACATACCGGAGCAACTTTAAAAGCATTTCATGGGTGATGAATCCGGGGATATCGCTCATTTTGCGGTTTTCTTCTACCGGCAGCTGGATTTTATTCCCTTCCGCCGTTAGGAAAAAGGTCGCTGGAAGCCCCCGCACGAAGTAATCACCTGCAATTTTTCGTTCCTTGTCGGAATTAACGAGGATGCAAATGAAGTTCTGGTTCAAATAGTTGATCGCGTCCTTATTCGTAAAGGTATTTTTTTTCATTTCCGTACAAAAATGGCACCAATCCGCATAGAAATGAAGAAAGATCTTTTTCCCCTCTTTCTTACCCAACGCCATCCCCTCATCATACGAATACCACTTGATCTGATCATCCGCTGCGGACCCTGTCGCCGGATTACACAGCACAACGAAAGCAAAACAGGAGATGGCAAATATCAGCATCTTTTTAAACATGTCGGTTACTCCTTACATCTGGCTGGAAAAAAAATTAAGTTTATTAAATATCAGCATTACTCCGATCAGAACCAAGAGAACCCCCGCTGCGGGGTTTAAATATTTCAATGCCTTGACGGCTTTTTTTATAAAAAACAGCAGAAGGTTGACAAAACAGGAGAGGATTAAAAACGGAATGGCCAATCCCGCCGAATACAACCCTAAAAGCGTAATTCCCTGGAGAACCGTTTCTTTGCTGCTGGCGATAATCAGAATGGATCCCAGCAAGGGGCCAATGCAAGGGCTCCATCCGGCGGCAAATGCCATGCCCACCAGAAAGGTTCCGAAAAAATGGAGCGGCTTTTTTTCGAGGTGCAAGCGTTTTTCAAAATCAAGCGCCCTGAATCGAAAAAGGCCGGTGAGATGGACCCCTAAAATGATAATCATGACGCCGCCGCCGATACGGATATAATCCACATACCGGTAAAGCAGATTCCCCAGATAGGAGGCCGAAGCACCCATAAGGATGAAAATGAGAGAAAAGCCAAGAACATAAGAACAGGTTGAAAGCATAACTTTTTTTCGTACATCTTTCCCCTTGAGGGTTGTCAGTTCCTCCAAGGAGAAGCCCGATATGAACGTAAAGTAGGCCGGGATAAGCGGTAGCACACAGGGTGAGAAAAAGGATAACAACCCTGCAATAAAAGCTGCCCAATATGACACTGGATCTAAAAACATAGAGCTATCCTAAAATCCGTATAGAGGTGTATCCTGAACCCCAGAAACGACAGCGTTTTTGCGAAGCAGCATAAATATGGTTACCAAATTTGAAAAAGCAATATGAATCAGTCACCCGGCGGTGTCTTCCAGGCATCGCGGGACTGCCGCAACGGCATTCCGGTGCTACCGGCTCAATTCCCGGGATCGATTGGCCGCGGCTATAATCGCATTGACCACATGCGCTTGTACCCGATTGTCCGTCATCCACCTAAGGGCCGCTTCCGTTGTGCCTCCCGGGGAAGTGACTTTAGCCCGAAGGCTTTCAGGTGATTCCTTCGCCTGTGTCATCAAGGCCACCGCCCCTTCCAGAGTTGTAATGGTCAGTGTCTTCGCATTGTCAGGAGCAAGCCCAAGTTCTATTCCCGCGCTGATCATGAGTTCCGCCAGGAAAAAGACATAGGCGGGACCTGAACCCGAAAGAGCGGTAACCGCATCCAGATCCTCTTCCGCAAATTCAATTACTTTGCCCATGGATTCTAAAATTAGTCTGGCATTGGCGAGGTCTTGCGGGGAAGTGTTGGCGTTTGGGCTCATGCCGGACATGCCTTTCAACACTAACGCGGGAGTATTCGGCATAACGCGAATAATCGCGAGCTTTGATCGAGCCTCGGGCGTGAGCGATGCATACAGCGCAGATTCTATTTTTTGTATTCTCACGCCGGCTGCAATGGAAACAACCAGTTTCTTTTCCGGAATGCCATAGGATGGCCCGGCGGTAATGCCGGAAAGGACTTTTTCCATCTGTTGCGGCTTGACAGCCAGAAAGATAATGCCGGCGTTTGAGAAGAGAGATGCATTATCCGTGGATGTCGTAATGCCGTAAGTTGCCTTTAAATAATCCAGTCGCTCCCTGCTAATGTCGCTGGCGCAAACATTTCGGGGCAAAACCAATGCCGAGCGAACGATAGCGCCGATGATCGCTTCGGCCATATTCCCTCCGCCGATAAACCCGATTTTTTGTTCCATTTTCGTCGTCCTTAATTGAATGAGAGGTAATTCGATATTCGTGATCCGAAAGGATCGGTTAATGTCACGATACGGCATTCAAGCCCGTTTTCAATCTCTTACATTCCATCGCATTGTCCCCACTTATCCAAACGGTAACCGGCATGTCAATCAATTTGGTTGAAAAAGCTTGACTTATTTTATAGGATGTATTTAATTTTCTTGGAATATCTGACCTGATTTTAAAAAAAAACGGTCCGACAGTTAACGTTACATGCTTTTTGTAGAATGCGGCTGTCGGCGCAGGGGGGTATCCGAGTTTTTTATTTTGCATGAAGCATGGCCCCTTTGAGGGGTGGAAAGGAGACCGTTACGGGATGTTTATTTTAGGCTACTTTTTAATGGCGGTAGCAAGGGTATTAGACTATGTGCTCCTCTTCTTTATGTTGGTTATCCTTGCCCGTGCCGTTCTATCGTGGGTAAGTCCGGATCCTTATAACCCAATAGTCCGTTTTATTCATAGTGTCACAGAACCGGTGCTTTATCGTATTCGCCGCATTATTCCCATGGCCTTTGGCGGCATTGATTTTTCGCCCATTGTTGTTTTTTTGGGTATCGTGTTTTTAAGGGAATTTTTGGTCAACAGTCTGTTGGAGTTGTCCAGAACGTTATTCTGACCCCTAAGAAAGGCAGGTAAATATGACAAAAATTACACCTCTTGATATCCAGCAACATCAGTTCCGAATAAAGTTCAGAGGGTTTGACATTCGTGAGGTGGATGTTTTTCTGGAGCAGGTGGCCAGTTCCCTGGAAGCGACGGAAGCTGAAGGCAACGGGCTTCGCGAGGAAATCCGTCGCTTGAATATGGAGATGCGGGGGCATAAGGAACGTGAGGAGTCTTTTAAACACGCCATGTTAAGCTCACAGCAAACCATCGAACAGATGAAAGAAAATGCACATAAAGAGGCGGAGTTGATCATTGCCGACGCTGAAGTGAAAGCCGAAAAGATCCTGAACCGCGCTCATAACCGGTTATCCCAGCTCCATGCGGACATGGCCGAGCTCAAGCGCCAGCGGGCCCAGATTGAGGTCCAAATTCGCTCCATTCTGGAGGCTCATTCCAAGCTGCTCGATATCGGCAAAGAGGATCTCGATGCAATGGATGAAGAAGACAGTAAGTTAAAGGTCCTAAAAAAATAGCCAAAACGTAAAATATCAAAAGATAACTACAGAGAAAATCCAGGGAATAAGCTATGGCCAAAATTGATGCCTTTTTCAAACTCATGCACGATCAGGGCGCATCCGACCTTCATCTGGCATCCGGGCAGCCTCCCGCACTGCGGCTTCGGGGAGACATTGAACGGATCAAATACAAAACACTGGACAGCGATGGGCTTCGGGCAATGCTCTACGAGATAGCGCCTGAGCAAAAAATAAAAATATTTGAAGAGACCGGGGATATTGATTTCGGCTATGAGATTCCCGGACTGGCCAGATATCGGGCCAATTTTTTTATGCAGAAAAATGGAGTTGCCGCCGTATTTCGGCAGATTCCAAGCCAGATTATGACGGCCGAACAATTAGGATTACCGCCGGTTATTCCCAAATTGGCGGCTTTGCCACGCGGACTGGTCCTGGTAACGGGCCCCACCGGCAGCGGCAAGTCGACAACATTGGCCGCTATCGTTGATGTGGCCAACCGAACGCGCAAGGATCACATCATTACGGTGGAAGACCCGATCGAGTTCGTGCACCAGAGTCAGGGGTGCATTGTCAGCCATCGGGAAGTGGGGCTTCATACTCAGACCTTTAGCGCGGCGCTTCGCGGTGCACTGCGTGAGGATCCGGACATTATTCTGGTGGGGGAAATGCGGGATATCGAAACCATTTCGCTTGCCATCGAAGCCGCCTCCACAGGGCACCTGGTTTTCGGAACGTTGCATACCTCCAGTGCCGCCAAAACGGTTGACCGTGTTATTGAGGTGTTTCCTTCCAGTGAGCAGGCCCAGATTCGTTCCACCCTTGCCGATGGTCTTCGGGCGGTTGTGGCCCAGGTGCTGTTTAAGCGGATCGATAAAGTGGGGCGTTGCGCGGCTCTTGAAATTTTAATTGCCACCCCGGCGGTCCGAAACCTGATTCGCGAGGCAAAAACCTATCAGATTCCCTCCTCGATTCAGACCGGGAAAAAATATGGCATGCTGCTCCTGGATGATGCCATCATGGACCTGTATCAGAAGGGATGGATCAGCGCCGATGATGCATACGCAAAGGCAAACGACAAGGCCAGATTCCGGCCGTTCATTAAAGCGCCGCCCGCTGATTTCACAGAGGCATAATTTAAAATGGCTGCTCATGCCGGGTAAATGAAAAAACCAAACCAAGTTATGGTAAATCCGCAAGGACCTGATTATGAAAAAACAGGAAATCGACCATATTTTGACGCGCATGCTGGATGCGCACCGCAACGTGTCCGACTTGAATTTCACCGCTGGAAAACCACTGCAGGTGGAAAGTGCGGGAGAGTTGATTCCGGTAACAATGGATCCGCCTTTTAGTCGGTTGACACCCTTCCAGACGGAGATTTTTGCCCTGAATCTCGTTAACCAGGACCACCGATTGACGAGGAATCTCCTGACGGATGGTTCGTGCGATCTGTCCTATCATTTGGCGGGAAAGGCCCGTTTCCGGGTCAATGTCTTTTCCCAATCCAATAATTACTCGATTGTCTTACGGAAACTTGAAACCAAAATTCCCACCATTCGTGAGCTTGAACTGCCGGAAGTATTTTATAAAATTGCTGAAGAAAAAAATGGAATCGTATTTGTTACCGGCGCCACCGGGTCCGGGAAATCCACCTCTCTGGCGGCTATACTCGACCAGATCAATGAGAAAAAATCGGTTCACGTGGTGACCCTGGAAGATCCGATCGAGTATCAGCACCCGCATAAAAAATCGACCTTTAACCAGCGGGAACTCGGAGCGGATTTCAGTACTTTTGCTTCCGGACTGCGTGCGGCCCTTCGGCAGGCGCCCAAAGTAATTCTGGTGGGAGAGATGCGGGACAGGGAAACTGTTGAAATCGGGTTGAGTGCCGCGGAAACAGGCCACCTGGTTTTGACCACATTGCATACGGTGGATGCCGGGCAGACGATCAACCGCGTACTGGGTATGTTTTCCACCGAAGAGGAAAATCAGGTTCGGATTCGTCTTGCCGATACGGTTCGCTGGCTCGTAGGGCAACGCCTGCTACCGAAGGTAGGAGGAGGACGTGTTGCGGCGTTTGAAATTCTCGGCACGAACCTGAGGGTTAAAGAATCGATCCTTCATGGGGAGTCCGAGGGCAAGACCTTCTATGAGATGATGCAGGCGGGAAAACCGTTTGGCATGACGACATTCGATGAGTACATTGCGGATCTCTATGTCAGAGGGTTGATTACGCAAGAGACGGCAATGGCGTATTCATCCCGAAAGGCTGTTATGGGTCGGAGTATCGATTCTGTGAAAAGTGCGCGGGGGGAAGCCACCACTGATATTGATTCCCTTGAAATCGATCGGGATTATAAAAAAACCGTTCGCAGATAAGGCATACACCGACACGAAGCCGGTCGGGTGGAGAGAGGGGACAGCGTGAACATCGTATGCGATCAATGCCAGAGCAAATTTAGTATTCCGGCGGATAAAATTCCCGCGGGCAAAACGGTCACACTGAAATGCCCCAAATGTGATAACCGGATCTCTGTGTCGGTTCCGCCGGTTACCTTGGATCCGGGGCAGGGGGCGTTATCCGCCGAAGACCTTGCTGAAAGAGCGTTGGATGATTCGGAAGAACGGCCTTTTGGCTATGTCGATGAGGATATTCAAACCGCGATGATTTGTGAACCCGATGAGCTAATAAAGAACCGAATAAGGCCGGCGCTTACCCAGATGGGGTATCAGATTACCGAGGCCATGGATCCCCGGATGGCGTTAAAGAACATGCGGTATCATGTCTACGATCTGATTGTCGTCAATGAGGTTTTTGGCGCCAATGATCCGAATTCAAACGGTATTCTTATTTTCATGGAGCGGATGGGAATGGCGGTTCGCCGGAATATTTTCGTAGCGCTGCTCAGCTCCCGATTCCGGACCATGGACCAGATGACGGCTTTTAATAAAAGTGTCGATTTGATCATAAATCTCGAAAATCTGAACGAGTTGGAAAAGATACTGACGCGTGCAATAAAACAAAAAGAAGCATTTTATCGCATATTCAAGGAAACCATGAAAAAAATCGGTCGGATATGACCTGTTTTGGTTAAATGACGTCACGCCGATTCGTGCCGGCGAGGCAGGAGCATATGAATGCCGAAATATACCTGTAGTGAATACCGCCAGGAGATGCGGTTGGTCGGGCTCAAAAAACAATTAACATCCGGAAACCTGTCCGAACCCGAAAAAAAACAATTGGCAAAAGAGATTAAAAGACTCGAAGAAGAAATGGAGATGAATTGACCCCGATAAGCGGGATTTATTTTGGAAAAACGCCAACCGACGCGGATCCACGGTCTGTTTTGAAATCAAGAATATATTCCTATTCCTCAAAGTTATTTCTCATTGAACTGACCCCGCCGGTACCGGGTTTTGATCACTTTATCGGTGCCTGGTTGTATAAAGGAGAGATCACTTTTCTGGTTGATGTCGGGCCTGCCGCAACCTTGCCGATGTTGTTGCAGGCGCTCTCGTCGCTGCAGGTAACCCATTTGGATTATATATTTTTGACCCATATCCATATGGATCACGCCGGTGGTGTAGGGCATCTGTCCGCTCATTTTCCTAAAACACCCATTGTTTGTCATGGAAGCGGGCTTCCCCATCTCATCGATCCAAGCCGCCTTTTGGCCGGCTCTTTAAAAACCCTGGGGGATACCGCAAGGGCCTACGGCCCGATGAGTGCAGTGCCGGAGCCGTTACTGGTGGATGCGGAGCAGTTTGATTCGGATGTGGTGAAGCCCGTACCGACCCCGGGTCATTCTCCCCATCACGTAAGTTATCTCACCTCCGACGGCCTCTTTGTCGGGGAAGCCGGCGGGGTATGTATCGGGTTGCCGGATGGACGGTCCTGGCTCAGGCCCGCCACGCCGCCTCAGCATATTTTGACGATTGCTCTCAAGAGCCTCGACGCGCTGATGGCCGTTTTCCCCGATACGATTTGTTATGCTCATTTTGGGATTCAAAAAGAGGCCGGTCGTTATCTTTCCCGTCATCGGAAGCAACTGCTGCTATGGGAACAGGTAATCATTGAATGCATAAAAAGCAGCCCGCCCGAGAAGCGTATTGGCAACTGCCTTACAGCTCTTTTTTCACAAGACCCGGAACTGGCGGCCTATGACGGGCTGACCCCGGACCAACAGAAACGGGAAACTTTTTTTCTGATCAATAGCGTAAAAGGATTTCTGGGGTATTTAGCGCCGTAGGAAAAAAATTCTGCGTTTTTTTCAGAAAATTTTTTCCGGAAAGTACTTATCCCGTCACGGGGTTGGATTCTCGAAAACGATAAATTTCAAATAGTTTTGGTTAGAGTTTCTGACTGATAAGTCGTAGTCCCTCAAGCGTAAGGGTCTGTTCCACCGCCTCAATGCTTTCGGCCACCCCCTTCATGAGAGGTGCGAGCCCCCCGGTGGCAATCACCTGTGGGGTAGTGTCCATCTCTTTTTTCATTCGACTGACAATACCATCCACCAAACCGGCATAGCCCAAAATAATCCCGGATTGAATACTGCTGATGGTGTCCCGGCCGATGACCTTTGCCGGTGGTTTGAAAATTTCAACCCGCGGGAGTTTAGACGCATGGGTATATAGTGCTTCGGCGGCGATACCGATACCCGGGCTGATGGCGCCCCCCAGATATTCACCCGCCGCGGATATTGCGTCAAAGGTGGTGGCGGTTCCAAAATCGATGACGATCAGACTGGTCCGGTATTTGTGATATGCACCCACGGCGTTGACGATTCTATCCGCGCCGACTTCAGCCGGGTTACCGTAAAGATTGGGCATATCCGTTACGGATTGGGCATCGACCCAGTGCGCGGCATGCTTTAAATATTTCTTGCAAAAAGGATCCAGAATCGGAACCATGGGCGGCACGACGCAGGAGATGATGGTTTTTGTAATCTCATCGAATCGAATTCCGCCGGCCGAAAAAAGTCCGGCCATCAGGACGCTGAATTCATCCTCAGTGGTATTTCGTTCCGTGCGGATTCGCCAATCCCTTACCAGCCGCTCCCTGTCGTAGATGCCGAGAACGACATTGGTGTTGCCCACATCGATTACTAAAAGCATATTGGTCTGTTCCTCTTTTTACTTGTTATAACAATAATGGATTATGGCCTTGATCATCGTTTCGGTCGATTTCCCACGGCAGGCAGGCCGCGCCAGGGTGTTTTTGGAAGAGCGGCAGGCTGTTTGAGCGACAGCGAGTTCTTGCCGGTCTGGAAAAAATACCCTGGCGTGGCCGATATGATGATCAAGGCCTGGATTATGCCTCTAAATTCAATGATGCCGTTTGAATTGCCGTAATCAATTTCAGGGTGGCGCGGGTGCCGGCCACGTTATGAACTCTGAGGATATCAGCGCCATTCAATGCCGCAATCGCAATCACGGCCTGGGTGCCGGTTTCCACAATCGGTGCGTCCGGTGATAGATCCGTCCCCCCCGGTTCTTTTAATAAATGACGGATAAAGGCTTTTCGGGAAGGTCCGATCAATATGGGGCAACCGATGGACTTCAGTTTATCAACGTGTTTGATAAGTTGAAGATTATGAATGGGTGTTTTTCCGAAACCAATTCCCGGATCAATAATAATCCGGTCGCGCCCAATGCCTTTTTTTTCAGCATATTTTATGGCGTTTTCGAGAAAAACCCGGATTTCTTCAATGAGATTTTTATAGGCCGGGGCGATTTGCATGGTTTTAGGGGTTCCCAGCATGTGCATGATAATGACGGGAACCCCGTAATCCCGGACAATATCGGCCAGTTTTTCATCCATGCGAAAGGCGCTGATGTCGTTAACGATGGCGGCGCCCGCTTCAAGGGCCCGGCGGGCGACTTCCGATTTGGTGGTGTCAATGGAAATGGGGATGGAAACGCGTTTGACCAACGCTTCTATTACCGGAATGACACGCCTCAGTTCTTCTGCTACCGTTACCGTTTCCGCAAATGGCCGGGTCGATTCTCCGCCGATATCGAGAATATCCGCACCTTGCGCGGCCAGAGTTATACCGTGTGCGATGGCAGCTTCAGGATCGAAAAATACACCCCCATCCGAAAAGGAATCGGGGGTGATATTGACGATTCCCATGATGAGCGGTTTTTCTCCGAATTCAAGGCACCTGCCGCTCCACCCCATGATGTGTTTTCCCATTTCCAAGGTCCAACAAAAGCCTGTTTATCTTGTCTTGACTATGCTTCCACCGGTTTTTTCTCTTCAGTATCAGCAGGCTTTATCTCCGGATTTGAATCGGGTCGCATGATCTGAATGAGCTCATCCAGTTCCTTTCCCATGACCGTCTCTTTTTCAAGTAGCAACTCCGATAGCTTATGCAATATATCGAGATTGACTTCGAGAATTTCCTTGGCATGGTTATAAGTCTTTTCAATCAGCTTGTTGACTTCACTATCTATTTTTTGGGCCGTGGCTTCCGAATAATCCCGATGCTGTGCGATTTCCCGGCCGAGAAATATTTGTTCTTCTCCCGGGTCATAGGAGAGGGGGCCCAGTACGTCACTCATTCCCCAGGTTTTTACCATCTTCTGCGCGAGGGCGGTGGCTTGTTTGATATCATTTGAGGCGCCCGTGCTGATCCGTTTAAAAACAATCTCTTCGGCCACCCGGCCGCCGAATGCCACAGACAACTCGCTTTCCAGCTGGTCTTTGTATTTGAAATCCCGTTCTTCCGGTAAAAACCAGGTGACACCCGCGGCCCGTCCTCTGGGGATGATGGTAATTTTATTCAACGCATCGGTACCGGGGATGAATTTCGCCACCAGCGCATGGCCGCCTTCGTGATAGGCGGTTGTTTTCCGGTCGTCTTCCTTGACGACCTTGGATTTACGTTCAAGGCCCATATAAACCTTGTCTTTTGAATCTTCAAAGTCCTGCATGTCGATCTTTTCTTTATTCCGCTTGGCACCCAGCAGCGCCGCTTCATTCACGAGGTTTTCAAGGTCGGCACCTGAAAAACCGGGGGTTCCCTTAGCCAGAACCAGCACATCCACATCGGCGGCCAACGGGGTTTTTTTCATGTGAACGCTGAGAATTTTTTCCCGACCTTTGATATCCGGCAGTGACACCACAACCTGGCGGTCAAAGCGGCCGGGGCGGAGCAGTGCCGGATCGAGAACATCGGGACGGTTGGTGGCCGAAATCAGAATGACGCCTTCATTGGATTCAAATCCGTCCATTTCCACCAGGAGCTGGTTCAGGGTCTGCTCCCGTTCATCATGCCCGCCTCCCAGGCCGGCACCGCGATGCCGGCCCACGGCATCGATTTCGTCTATGAAGATGATGCAGGGCGCATTCTTTTTACCTTGCACGAAAAGATCCCGGACGCGCGAAGCACCAACGCCGACAAACATTTCAACGAAGTCTGATCCGCTGATGCTGAAAAAGGGGACACCTGCTTCCCCCGCGATGGCGCGAGCCAGGAGCGTTTTACCGGTGCCCGGCGGACCGGTTAATAGTACCCCTTTGGGAATACGGCCTCCCAGGCGTGTAAATTTTTTAGGGTCCTTCAGGAATTCAACGATTTCTTCCAGCTCTTCTTTTGCCTCATCAATACCGGCCACGTCCTCGAAAGTTACCTTGGCCGCGTTGTCGGTCATCAATCGCGCCCTGCTCTTTCCAAAGGAAAGGGCTTTCCCACCGCCCGATTGCATTTGGCGCATGAAAAAAATCCATACGCCTATCAGGATGAGCATGGGGAACCATGAGACCAGTATCGTCATGTACCAGGGGGTTTCAGCGGGGGGTTTGGCCTGAATGGCGACCCCTTTCTCTCTCAGGATTCTGATAAGGTCCGCATCCTGGGGCGCATACACTTTGAAACGCTTTCGATTCGTATCGGTGACGATGAGTTGTTGACCTTGGATAACGACATCCGCAACCCGTTCGGAATCGACCATCCCCAGAAATTCGGAATAGCTGACGGTGGATTCGACCAGCTGCTGTTGATTGAAAAGATTGTAGAGCATGATCATCATTAGCGTGATGACGAGCCATAAGGCTACGTTTTTATACAAAGGATTCAAATGAAATTACCTCCAATAGGATTGTCGCCGGGGTTAATGTTTATAACCTTTTAATATTAATTACCTTCAACGGGTTCGGCAAGTCTTAGTTCAATTTTAAGTATTTTTTTTGTTGAAGGGGTGACTTTAAATCGCTCATCAATGCGAAGGCCCATCACCCAGATAATTCTGCCCGCGCTTAAGAGGACCGGGCATTTGGCTCGCCGGGAAAGGGGTATTTTGTGATCGATAAAGAATTTTTTCAATTTTTGGGTTCCGCCGGTTCCCAGGGGGTTGAATTTATCTCCTGGCTGAGGGCAGCGGGCCGTCAGGGGAAAGCATAGGGTATCCATATCAAAAAATCCCACGGGTTGACCACTATTGCGAAAATCCGGAAAGGTGCCCTGAGGTAAAATCTCCGCGGTTACGGTCATACCCAAGTCGCCCAAGAAATAAGCTCCGGGTTGATCCAATTGATACCGGATGTCAGGAGCGGGTTGTCGATGGATACGGGACGGTACGTTCCGCAACGCCGTTTTGCCGCGGGAGATTATCAGTTGATCAGAATTAAGTTCGACCCGCACCCGGTCCGGCAGATCCAACCTCCCGCCGCATCGGTCATTGTGGCACAGATCAAGGATCGATTCCACATGCTGGAAGGTGATGCGGCGCAATTCCTCTTTCACTCTCATGAGCACCATCCGAAGAATCCGTCTTGCCGCGGGCCGGGGTTGTTTTCGAAGTCGGGGAACGGATAGAACAATGCCTTGCCCGTCCTCCTTCAGAATAAGCGAATCCAGGATCGGGGCCAGTATGTCGGTGATCCACCGGTTTTCGTTTCCGGCCACTTCCGCCAACCGGTTCAACGTCTCAACGATATTGAGATTGTAGTCTTTTTTAAGCGTCGGTATGAGTTCCTGGCGTATCCGGTTACGAAGATAACGAGTGTCACTGTTGCTGTGATCTGTTTGCCAGGTAAGATCATTGGCCTCTAAAAAAGCATAAATCTCTTTTTGGGTCAGTCGGATCAACGGCCGGACAATCATGGGCGAGTCAGGTGGTGATTGGGGGTGTCGGATCGGCTTTAAGGGCCTTAAGGCCGGGATACCGGATAAGCCCGCGAGACCGCTGCCTCGAAGAAAATTCATTAAGACAAGCTCGGCATTGTCATCCGCGTGGTGGCCGAGAGCGATTTTGGAATATCCTTTCGATTGCGATACGTGATGAAGAAAATCATAGCGCACATTGCGGGCGGCCTCTTCGCGGCACAGCTTGTGAGTTTTTTGTAACCCCCTGACATCAGCAGTTTGAACCGTGATCGGAATATTCAATCGGGCTGCAAGCCCGGCGGCAAATGCGGCATCGGCATCGGCATCCTTACCACGCAATCCATGATTGAGATGGGCCGCGGCGATTCGAAACCCTCCCTTTTGGGCAAGCAGGTGCAGGCTCCACAGCAGCGCCACGGAATCGGGACCGCCAGAGAGTCCCACCAATACGGCATCTTGCATCCCGAACATTCGATTATCGGAAATGGTTTTCTCGACGGTTCGAAGAAAATGCGCTATGTGGTTTTCGGATGCTTTCATATTCATGGCCGTGTGCCGGTTTAAGCCGATTTTATGATGTCGGGTCCGCTGATGAAAACCAGCCGGCCAAGTTACGTCGGTTATTGGCGCACTTCAGCGGGAAAGTATGTCAGCTCTTCATCTAAGTCAATAACAACCACTGCCGGGTGGAAAAAACCTTTTTCCCTTGAAATGTCTCTCGCTTTCTTCTATAGCATGGGCTTGGTTGTGCTAGGCGGGGAGCTGGCGGTGCCCTATACCCGAAATCCGCTAAATGCGGGGCTGAATTCCCCCCGAAGGGTTTTTCCCTAGTCGCTCGGAGACCATACTGACCGGCCGCCACGCAACAGGCGGTCATGAACCTCGTCAGGTCCGGAAGGAAGCAGCGATAAGTGACTCAGGCTGTGTCGTGGATCGATCCCGGTTATGCTTGTGGTTTCTGTTGCCAAGGGAAAATTCGACGGGGGGTGCACAACCAATCCCCCCTCCTTTCCCCGTTAACGGGCTGAAGTGTGCCGTTCCTTCGCGGTTTTTAGCAATATCGGGAAACGGTGTCCTTGACATCGAAACAAATAGACTTATTTTTTTGAGCAACGTCAGCGGCGGCAGGTGGTAATGCTGCTTTTTTTGGTTTTCTTGATAAACAGTTAGCTATTATTTTTGGATTGAATCAGGGGAAGTAGAAGCGAATGAGCGTGAAGGATAAAATCAGGAAGTATGAAGAAGCCGAAAAGGCGACGGCGGAGATGGATTCCTCCCGGGAAAAGGAAAATAAAGATAATAAGGAACAGATAGAAACACCACCCGCACCGGTAGAGGAGATTCAGGTTATTCAGGAAAAGCTTACGGCCGTTGAAGCTGAGTCCAAGGCGAAACATGATCAGCTATTGCGATTAGCCGCTGAATTTGAAAATTATAAGAAGCGCGCCATTCGTGAGAGTGAAGAGTTTCGTAAATATGCCAATGAGGCTTTGCTTAGGGAGCTATTGACGGTGGTGGATAACCTTGAGCGGGCGATAGATTCCGTCAACGACGATTCCAATTCCAATGTTTGCGTGCGCGAAGGCGTCCGGATGACGTTGCAGGAAATACTGAAGATATTTGATAAGTTTGGCGTTAAGCCTATAGAATCGTTAGGTAAATCATTTGACCCTACCTTCCATCAGGCGATTTTGCAGGAAGAGACGATGGCGCATCCTGAAAACACGGTTCTAAAAGAGATGCAGCGGGGGTATATGATACACGATCGACTGCTGCGGCCCGCCATGGTGGTTGTCTCCAAGGCGGCGGCGTCTTTCAATGGGGCTGAAACGGAAAAAACAGAGTCGGATACTGAATGATATCGTGAATATTCACAACTGGATTCATAATAGAATTATCGATAAGGCTTTTACGTAAGGAGGAAAAAAATGGGCAAGATAATCGGGATCGATCTCGGTACCACCAATTCATGCGTTGCCATTATGGAAGGCGGTGATCCGACTGTTATTACCAATGCGGAAGGTGGGCGGACCACGCCGTCCATTGTTGCAATATCGAGCAGTGGTGAGCGTCTGGTTGGGCAGATTGCCAAACGCCAGGCGATAACCAATCCCGAAAACACCGTGTTCGCCGTGAAGCGCCTCATCGGGAGGAAGTTCAGTTCTCCGGAAGTTCAAAACGATATTAAAGTGCTTCCTTACAAGATTGAACAGGCGTCGAACGGTGATACGAGGATCAATATACAGGGGAAGCAACACAGTCCCGCCGAGGTCTCCTCTTTCATTCTGGCCAACCTGAAAAAAACCGCCGAGGATTATCTCGGGGAAACCGTAACTGATGCCGTCATTACCGTGCCGGCCTATTTCAATGACAGCCAGCGTCAGTCCACCAAGGATGCCGGAAAGATTGCCGGCCTCAACGTTCTTCGGATCATCAATGAGCCAACGGCGGCTTCTCTGGCATATGGGCTTGACAAGAAGAAAGAAGAGAAGATCGCGGTGTTCGATCTCGGCGGCGGCACCTTTGATATTTCGGTTCTTGAGATTGGTGAAGGTGTTTTTGAAGTCAAGGCAACGAATGGGGACACCCATTTGGGGGGCGAGGATTTTGACCTGCGCCTGATCGACTATCTTGCCGATGAGTTTCTTAAAGATCAAGGCATCAATTTGCGCTCTGACAAAATGGCGCTTCAGCGGCTCAAGGAAGCTGCGGAGAAAGCAAAGATGGAGCTGTCCACCTCCATGGAAACGGACGTGAACCTGCCGTTTATTACAGCGGATGCCAGCGGGCCGAAGCATCTCAATATCAAGATTTCGAGAGCAAAACTGGAAAGCCTGGTGGGTAATTTGCTCGATAAACTTGAGGCGCCTTGTCGCATGGCGATGAAGGACGCCGGTCTTGCCGCCGATGAAATCCATGAGGTTATTCTGGTGGGTGGCATGACGCGGATGCCCGCGGTTCAGGATCGGGTGCGTAAGATTTTCGGCAAGGAGCCCCATCGGGGGGTGAACCCGGATGAGGTGGTGGCCATTGGCGCCGCTATTCAGGCCGGCGTGCTCAAAGGGGATGTAAAGGATGTTTTATTGCTGGATGTGACACCGCTTTCTCTTGGCATTGAAACTCTGGGGGGGGTGTTTACCAAATTGATCGAAAAAAACACTACCATTCCCACCAAAAAGAGCCAGACTTTTTCCACCGCGGCGGATAGTCAACCGGCGGTCTCCATTCATGTCCTCCAGGGGGAGCGGGAGATGGCCGCTAATAACAAGACGCTTGGCCGTTTTGAACTGGTCGGTATTCCACCGGCTCCGAGAGGGATTCCCCAGATCGAGGTCACCTTTGACATTGATGCCAATGGGATCGTCAATGTTTCCGCGAAGGATCTGGCGACAGCCAAGGAGCAATCCATTAAGATTACGGCCTCCAGTGGGTTATCCGAGGCTGAAATTAAAAATCTGATCAAGGATGCCGAGCTTCATGCCGAGGAAGACAAGAAGAAAAAAGAGCTGGTGGAAGCCAGAAATATGGCGGATGGCTTGATATATTCGACGGAGAAATCGATCAAGGATCTGGGCGAAAAGGTGGACGCCGCGACCAAGACCCAGATTGAGGCTGCTGTCGCGGCGCTGAAGAAAGCAATGGAAGGGGATAACGCGGACGCGATAAAGCAGAAGAGTGAGGAATTGACCCAGGCTTCCCACAAATTGGCCGAGGCGATGTATCAGGAAGCGTCCAAGGCGGGGGCTCAGGGCGCCCCGGGTGAGGGCGGTCCGGATATGGGCGGATCGGCTGCGGCGGACGATGATGTGGTGGATGCCGATTTTGAAGAGGTTAAGGACGACAAGAAGTAGTACGATATAAAAACAATAGAAATTATAATCCCGCGGCGTTTATCGGTGCCGCGGGATTTTCTTTCCTTAGTGATAATATGTCGCAGGCGTTTTTGTAGAGATAAACTCGACCGCCTTCTGAATACAGATGCGAAGCGCTTTTTCAGTGGGGGTGTTTTTCCATCCGCCCAGTGACCCAACCAATGTCCCGGCGCTCCCATATCCCCCCAGAAGTCCTCCGAGATTGACATCCGTGGCGGTTCCTTCAACACTGGTTGCGGCAAGGACGCGGGAGGTTTTTGCATCAATGATTCGTAAATCGATAGCCATATGGGATTGTTTAAACCCGCTGGCAATCGATCCGATCAACCCGCCGCCGATGCCCCCTATTCCACCACCACCGCCCGATGCAGCGCCTTCGAATTCCGTAACGGCTGCGACCACCAGAAGTTCGGCACCCTCAATCTTGCCGATGGGTGCGGCCGTATCCTGCCGAACGCGGCCGGAGGCTCCCAAATCCTGTTCCTGAAGCACATCTCCCAGTGTTTGCCGTTCCAGGACGATGAAACGATTACTGTTAAAGAGGGCCGTGGTAAGCTGATCGGCCATGCCGTCCCCGATTTGGTTGTTCCACCATCTCTGGCCGGCGCCGGTTTTATCCTTAAATTGGGAAACGGCAATGCGGGCCTTGGGACCGTTGTAAGCTTCGGCTTGGGCCTGGGCAATGGAGGGACTGCTTTGACCGGAAGTTACCGTTGCCGTCGGGCCGGGGGTGATGCAGCCGATTAGAAGGAATAAGGCCAAAAGAGCGGAAAGGCGATACGCGGTGGGAAAAAGAGATTTCATCATTCGAATCCTCCAGTTACATGGGTTTTTTAGTGTCCGTAACAATTGCAATGCATGATTGAATATACCTTTTGATAGAAACATACACGAAACACCGTGTTTGTTACAAGTAAATCATTCTCCTCCATTACCTTCAGGCTATTACCCTCCTGCGAAGCCTGGCCGGAGTCAAGCATAACGGCCGATGATATTTTCATACAGGGCTGCTTCCTCAGGGCGGTTTCGTTTGTTGCAGCCCGCTGCAAAAATCCGGCATTTTTCTTTTAAAACCGCTGATGCCGCCGCAAACTGCTCATTGGAGAGAGCGCCGCTTTGCATCAGGTGGATGAGGGCTTGAATGCGGTACTGGTCAAGGGCCGGCATCCTGGACAACTGGTCTGAATGGCCGCCGGTTTTAATGACCAGGGGGGCATCGATTAGATGCACCGGATACCGGCAGGCAACTCTGAGCCACAGGTCGTAGTCTTCACAGGCCGGCAGGTTTTCGTCAAACAACCCCACCCGATCGAACAACTCCCGTTTCATCATTACGGCCGAAGGGCTCACCAGGCAAAGGTGCAAGGAGGGCTCAAAAATGCTTCCGATAGGCTTTTTATGCCTGTTTTTCGGATTGACCCGGATGCCGTTTCTGATCCAGATTTCATCGGTCTGGCAGATAAGGGCATCGGGGTGGCTTTCAAAAAAGTTGACTTGGCGGGTGAGTTTTCCAGGCAGCCATCGATCGTCCGAGTCTAAAAAGGCGATTAGCTCTCCGGACGTTTCTTTTATTCCCCGGTTCCGGGCGGCGCTGACGCCCCGGTTATACTGGCGGATGGAGGTCAGCCGGCTACCGTATTCCAGCAAAATCTGGTGGGTATTGTCTGTTGAACCGTCATCAACCACAAGAAGTTCGAAGTCGGGGTAATCCTGGGCGAGAACCGAATCTATGGCCTCACGGATCGCCCAGCCCCTGTTGTGGGTGGGAATAATGACACTGACGGTTTTGCTTTGGATCATCGGCCGTGACTTGGATATGGGTTTAGAAAGGGGCGCTCCCCCAAAATTCAATTGTTGATTTGACTCCCCCGCGATACGGGGTAACGGGTTAAAAAAAGGATCATCTCGTACCTGTTCTTTTCCTGTTTATCGCGGTTGGGTGTTAAAACGATAGATCTTCCGGCCACGGGCGCTCGTGTCCTTCCGCGGGTCCTTTTTTGCAGGCGTCGATTACCACCCGCTGGCCGCAAGGGATTATATCTCTTTCCGGGTCTACATTATTAAATACTTTCCAGAGCATATGGCTGCCATTCGAAAGGTTCACATTTTTATCAAATAAAATAATAAGATTAAACGCAGAAATAACCGGAATGGCTGAAAGCCGTTTACCGATTTCACCGCTGCGTTGATGGGTATCCTTGGCCACGGACACCGCCAGAATACGGTTGAGGGGAGCGTTGTTTTCGGGATGATCCGAAAAGAGATGGCGGCAATCGACAACCTCGTTCACATGGGACTGAATGGCGGACAGATTTACAGCATCCTCGGGCAGTGGCGGTAACGGAGATGTCCGTCGTGCCGGTTCTCGCGGGAAACGCCGGGTGAGATCGATGCCGAGTTTGGCGCCGAAGTTCACTAAGGGGGAGCTGTGGTCGAGAACGTCCAGAACCCCTTTGGTTTGCGTCGTGTCGGTGGTAATATCGAACCGGTTCAGGAGAAGATCGATGAGCGTATGGGTGTCCTCGGGACTTACATCCCGGTCAACGACGGTGATCACCTTGCAAAAGCTCATTTGTCCCTGGCCCCAGAGACCACTCATGATCTTTTGGGCATGGCCGGGGTATTCCTTGTCGATAGATACGATGACGATATTATGAAATACGCCTTCCCACGGAAGCCAGTAGTCGATAACCTCCGGCATCACCGTTTGAAGCAGGGGAAGGCACAGGCGCTCAGTGGCCTTGGCGAGGTAGCAATCTTCCATGGGAGGCGGCCCCACCAGGGTGGTGCTATAGATGGGTTTTTTTCGATGCGTGACGGCGGTGACATGAAACACTGGGTAATCATCTGCCAGGGAGTAATAGCCGGTATGATCTCCAAAAGGGCCTTCCCACCGCAATTCACCTGGGTCGACATATCCCTCCAGAACGAATTCGGCTTCAGCCGGAACCCTCAAATCGTTTGTGATGCACCGGGTCATGACTACCGGCTTTTGCCGGATAAAGCCCGCCAGCAGAATTTCGTCGATTCCTCTGGGCATGGGGGCGGTGGCGGCGTATATGGTGGCCGGATCCGCACCGATGGCAACGGAAACGGGCATGCGCCGGTTAGCGCGCCGGTATTCATTCAAATAGTGAGACCCGTCCTTATGGATATGCCAGTGCATGCCGGTGGTGTTTCGGTCAAATACCTGCATCCGATACATGCCGAGGTTTTGCCGGCCGGTTTCAAGGCTTCTGGTGAAAACAAGGGGCAGGGTGATGAAGGGGCCCGCATCTCTCGGCCAGCAATGGAGTACCGGGAGTTTGGTTAAATCCACCGCATCGCCCGTATGGACGACTTCCTGGCATGGCGCGGTTTTTCCCTTGAAAGTTCGAGGGAAAAACCGGGTGAGGCCCATTGCGAGCGGCAGCATTCCCAGCATCTCTTTTAGACTTTTCGGTGGGTCCAGTTCAATATAGGTTCGGATCCGTTCTCCCAGCTCATCCAGGTGGTTTACTCCCAATGCCATGCAGATGCGTTTGGGGCTGCCAAAGAGGTTGGTGGCTACTGGAAATTCGCTGTTTTTGACATTTTCAAAAAGAAGTCCGGCGCCCCCATTGGGGCTTTTCGATTCGCCGTTTGTCAGTTTGCTGATTTCAAGATAAGTGGATACTTCGTAGCGAATATGTTTCAGCTCACCGGCCTTATCGAGCCGGTTCAGGAATTCTTGCAGATTTTTATACACGGTTTTTATCTCATCATTACATCATAAGGAGGTAATTCGTCCCAGAGAAGATATTGACTTTTCTCCAGTCAGGGATCGTTAGTGCCTTAAGGCACTTATCCCGTCGCCGGGGTTAGAACTCAATAATTTTTTTACATAAATTTCCTTGCCACCTCATCCAGCAGGACACCGGCAAAAAGAGATAGGGATATAACACTATTGATGTGAAAAAAGGCGATGTTGACCCGGCTGAGGTCGTCCGGTTTTACCAAGCGGTGTTCGGCAATCATTAAAATGCCGATGGCCCCCGCGGTTCCAAGGTATATGTTTCCCATATCGAAAGCGAAATGGATCGAAACGAAGAAAGCGAACGCAAAAACATGAAGGAGGGCCGCGATTTTTAGTGCTATCGGGACACCGAAGCGGGCCGGAATTGAAAAAAGACCTTTTTGCCTGTCAAAGGCCACATCCTGACACGCATAGAGGATGTCAAATCCGGCGATATAGGTCATGAGCGCGGCTGAGAAAAGGGTGATGGGCCAGGCAAACGAGCCGGTGAGTGCGATCCATGCGCCGAGTGGCGCGAGCGAAATAACCGAGCCGAGATAGAGATGGCATAAAACGGTGAATCGCTTGGTGTAGGAATAGGAAAAGAGAATGATTAAAATGGGGACGGAAAGATAGAGGCAGAGCTTTCCGAGCATGGCCGCAGAGAGAATAAAGAGACCTGAAAAAAAGAGAACAAAGCCCGTGGCGGATTGGGGTGTCAGCCGGCCCGCGGGAATTTCCCGGGTGGCGGTTCTCGGGTTTTGGGCGTCGATTGCGGCATCGACGATGCGGTTAACCCCCATCGCGGCCGAGCGAGCCCCTACCATGGCGAGAAGGAGCCAGAATATGTCCCAGAGCGTCAGGGGCCGGGTTCGCTGGGCCAGCACCGCCGCGCAGAGGGCAAAAGGAAGGGCAAAGACCGTATGGGAGAGTTTGACCATTCGGGCATAGGTTACAACCTTTTCCCAGGTGCCGACGGAAATAAGAGGTCGCCCGGTATTGGAACTGAAATTCATTTGTTTTCCCTCGAATCCATATCAATTCCCACGATGACGTGCCCGCAGGCCGGGCATGCGCCATTTTTTATTCTGTTTTTTTTCACCCGGAATCCCCACCGGTCAATCAGGTTTTTGCCGCATGCGGGACAGCTCGTGTTCTCTCCGTTTTCACCGGGAACATTTCCCATATAAACATATTTGAGTCCGGCTTCAATACCGATTTTTCGGACCTTTATTAATGTGTCCACCGGGGTCGGCGGACGATCCGTCAACCGGTAGGTGGGATGAAATCGGCTGATATGCCACGGGGTATCCGTGCCGAGGGATCCAGCGATAAAGGAGGCCAGTTGTTTTAACTCTCCGGAATCCGTATTGAGGCCTGGAATCAACAACGTCGTGACCTCGACAAGGATCCCGAGCCGTTTCATCAATACCAGCGTTTCCTTGACCGCATTCAATTTTGCCCCGCAGTAGGTTTTATAGAAATCCTCGCTAAAGGATTTTAAGTCCACATTGGCGGCGTCGAGATAGGGGTGAATCCTGTGGAGCGCTTCGGAAGACATGTAGCCGTTGGTTACGAATACGTTTTTAAGGCCGGCTTTTTGGGCCAACTTAGCCGTATCATATGCGAATTCAAAGTAAATGGTTGGCTCTGTATAGGTGTAGGCGATGCTTTGACACCCCGCGCTTAAAGCAGCCGCAACGATTTCTTCAGGGCTTCGGGGATTGCCGATGATGAGCCCCTCGCGATCCGCGGGCATTTGGGCGATATCGGCATTCTGGCAGAACCGGCACTTGAAATTGCATCCGGCTGTTGCGATTGAGTAGGAGAGGCTGCCCGGGGCCAAATGAAAGAGGGGCTTTTTTTCTATGGGATCAATGTGCTCGGCAATAATCTTGCCATAAACCAGACTGATCAGTGTCCCCTCCCTGTTTTCACGGACGCCGCAAATACCTCTTCGGCCATTTTTTATCACGCAGC
Organism: Pseudomonadota bacterium; assembly: GCA_043797445.1. Taxonomy (GTDB): domain Bacteria; phylum Desulfobacterota; class Desulfobacteria; order Desulfobacterales; family JAFDDL01; genus JAZDPP01. Next base: position 33,166 of record JAZDPP010000050.1, on the reverse strand, counting down.
GATGGTTGCAGAGATTGCAGTTGACTTTTGAATCCTCCATGCGCTCATACAGGGACGCTTCCATACCATTTTCTCCTTTGCAAAAACAGGGCGTTTCGAGGGGCTATCCAATTACTCCGCCGGGTCTTGGGTTTGCGGTGCAGGGAAGCTGCAATGGCCGGGTTTTGAACCGGGGGATGGGAGTGATGACCATACCAGTGTAGTCACCAAAGGGGCATCGCTGCAAAAGCCGGGATTGTTCAAGCCGTCTGGCAAGTTTCCCGGAAGCCATGGGAATATCGGGCAATGATCGCCAGACGACCGGCACATCTCCCAGTAATTGGTAAACGGTGTCCTTTATTTCCCATATGCTGTAAAAATGAGCTTTGTTCAAAAAGGAATCGGGCGGCATGTCTTTGAAGCGCCGCTGAATTTTTCTAACGGCATGGCGGTTTGTCATGCCGATGTAAACGCGGTCCTTGGCGACCCTGCATGCCTCCGCAATGGCCGCTTTGGGATTATCCACAAACTCCAGGGTTTTTGCCAGGCAAACATAGTGAAAAGAATTGTCATCAAAGGGAAGATCTTCGGCGACCCCGCGGTGTAAATCCGCACGATTCCCGAGTGCGGCTGCCGCTGCATCCAGCATGTAAGGGGAAGGATCCAAGCCGGTAACGGACAGGCCCAGTTCCATGAAAAATTGTAACCCGAGCCCGGTGCCGCATCCGATATCAAGGACGCTTCTTCCCCGAACCGGCTCGAGGAGTGTCTCCATCAGCTGGTTTTCGCGATGAAGGGCAGCCTGATTTTCGGGTAGGTCCCACCAGTCTTGAAAGATTTTAGCATCCTGGAAATCAAATATATGTCCCATATAGCGTAATCTATATAAATGGGAGGCGCTTTACAAGGGAAAACCCCCCGTTTAATTATCGAACCTGAAATAGCCGACACGTATTTTGATACACGGTTTCAGATAAAATTTCCGGATCTTCATTCCGGATAGCCGCCAATTTGAGCAGTACGCTCCCGACGAAGGCCGGTTCATTTCGACTCTGTCGGTTTCTCTCCGGCGATGGGGTCAGCCAAGGGGCATCCGTTTCGACAAGGAGCCGATTCGCCGGGATCAGGGAAACAAGCTCTCGAAGCAGGTCGCCACGCGACTTCAGGGTGATAATGCCGGTAATTCCAATTGATAACCCCAGCTCAAGGTAGGCCTCCAGTTCCTTGCGGTTGCCGCTGAAACAATGGATTACGCCTTTTCTGTCGGAGTTGGTATGATGCTGCAAAATTTGAAGAAATCGCCCATGGGTGTCCCGTTCGTGGAAGATGATGGGGAGATCCAGGGTGTCAGCCGTTTCAATCTGGCGGATGAACCATTTCTCCTGACTTTCCATGGGTGAGTACATGCGGTTATAATCGAGACCGATTTCCCCCCACGCCCGGACCTTCGGGTGCGCCGCAAGCGTTTTTAACGATGTGAGAGTCGCCTCCGAACACTCGGCGGCATGGTGCGGGTGAACTCCCAGTGAGACATGGCAAATATCGGTTGTGTCGGCCAGCGTCACGGCTCTCCGGCAGCTCGCCTCGTCAATTCCCGCAATCATGATTCCCAAGCCGCCGGCAATGTTAAATCGGCTTATAACCGCGTCCATATCTCCAGCAAAAATGTTGTCATTCAGATGGCAATGGCTGTCAAATAACTTCAAAATAGTCCTGAACCCTTATTTCTGTTGACCCGGGGGTAGCTTAAAATTTTTCATGTCCTTTGGCAGGTCAAACGATCGATTTTCAGGGTTTGCATCTTCCTGTTCCATATCCGCATCTTCTCCCTCATCTTCTGAAAAGTCCATTCCCATTACCGCCATCATGTTCGGCACTTTTTTATAGTCTTTGGGAATCTCGAAATACTTGGCCGCCGGCACCCCTTTTTCAAGGTTTCTGAGTTCCGTAATACTGCCGTCTTCGGTTTGGATTCGAATCGGCATATCCAGCATATCCGTCACCCAGACAATTTGCTTGATTTTTCTTTTCATTCCCATGAATTCCACGGTCGATCCTCTCTCCTTTTTAGTGCACTTAAGTCCGGCGATGGTTTCCGTTCCCAAGATTTTTTCCGTTTCATCGGTTTTTGTAGCTTTCATATCTTGCATCAGTTTTTGCTCATCTAACGGTCCTTCAAAATAGAGCTTTTTTTGGGCATTGAGAGTGCACTGACGTTTGTCATTTTTAAAGTATATGATGGATAGCGTCTGTCCCTCCGGACCAGCCGGCATACCGGCCATGGCCATTTTTTCGGGGGTCACATATAGTTTCCCGGTGCTGACGATCTTTCCGTTCGGATCCATGTGCACCTGATCCGCCGTGAAGGCCGTTATTTTTCCATCTGGAAAGGCGAGAGCACCGGTTCCGGCCAGCAGAACGATTGCCAGAGACAATAAGATGTTCCCCCCTGTTTTTTTAATTTGCAACACTTCCCTTTTCCCCATGTTATCCTCCATGGAACCGTTTGGTGTTATGGCCGGTGTCTGTAACTGTGACAATCCGCTCCCATCACCCCCGAAACACCTGTCCGGCAATTGTGGCGCTGCCAGCGGATTGTTATCGATTGATTTCGCGATGACTATGCCGCAAAACATCATGCGGGTCAATATGCAAGTCCGTTACCGGGCACGGTTCGGACGATATGCATGCAGCCTGTTTTATCAGAGTTCATAACGCTAAAAACCGAACCTACTTCAAGCAGAAGTTTCTCGGAAAAAAACCATTCGGCTTGTTTCCACAAGGTTGTCCGAGGAACGAAATAGTATGAAAATCAGTTTGCTCTCGCCTTATTGGATGGGGGCGCTTCTTGTATTCCGTTTTGTATTCTGTTAGTGACAGAGGAGGAATTCGGGCGCCGCGTTTATGGGAGCATGTTTGCAGATACTTTTCCTTTTAACGGGGCCCAGTAGACGAGTTGTCGAATAGCAGCCCCGTCTCTTTTTAAATTAAAACAAGGAAACCAAAAAGATGTTTGCTATCATTGGGATTGTCGTTGTTATTGGGATGATACTCGGCGGGTATCTTATGGAGCATGGAAATCTCTCCGTTCTTATTCAGCCGGCCGAGCTTGTAATCATCGGAGGCGCTGCCGTAGGGGCCTTTTTAATTTCAAACCCTCAAAAAACGGCTATCGGCGCTTTAAAAAAAGTGAGCAGTATTTTTACCGCCAAAACAAAAGCGAAGGATTATTATCTTAACGTGTTAATGCTTTTCAATGAACTCCTTGTGGTAGCGAGAAAGGATGGGTTACTCAGTCTGGAGGAGGATATCAACCATCCCGAAAAAAGCAAAATTTTCACCAAATATCCAAACGTCACGAAAGATCATCATGTATTGGATTTTATTTGTGATAATTTCAAAATCTATATATCCGCCTCCCCTGAGCCCCATGTGTTTGAAAATTTAATGGAAATTGATATGGAAGCCCTTCACAAGGATGAGGAGGCCTATCCCAAGGCCATTACCAATATGGCCGATTCACTGCCGGGCCTTGGGATTGTTGCGGCTGTATTGGGGATTGTGATCACCATGGGCAAAATCAGTGAGCCGCCGGAAGTTCTGGGACACAGTATTGGGGCCGCGCTTGTCGGAACGTTTCTGGGAATTCTCGGCTGCTATGGGTTTCTGGGGCCCATCGCAACGCATATGGAACACCTGAATCACGACAAAAGTATCATTTTTGAGGTCATTAAAGCTGCGTTGGTGGCTTTCTCCCATAATTGGCATCCCTCCCTGGTGGTGGAGGCGGCCAGGCGGGCGATTCCCGCCGGGGCAAGACCTTCGTTCAGCGAAATGGAAGGAGCGTTGAAAAGTGCCAAAAAATGAAAAGAATTCGATCATCATCAAAAAAGTGAAAAAAGGCGGCCATGGCGGACATCATGGTGGCAGCTGGAAAGTCGCCTATGCTGATTTCGTTACAGCGATGATGGCTTTTTTCCTATTGATGTGGCTGATCTCGGCTGCGTCTCAACAGCAAAAAGAGCACTTGGCCGGGTATTTCAAAGAGTATACCCTGTTCGACTGGAAAGGCGCCTCCGACGTGCCCGGGACTTCCCAAATGGCTCCTCCGGAGCACCAGAGTGCAACGATAGGAGATATGCCCACCAGTTCCATGACGGGACCGGGGGAAGCCCCGCGGAGTAGCGCGACAGAAGAGTCTCTCCCCAGCGACATGAAAGAAACGATGACGAGCGAGCAACTCGTTAGTGTGCTTACCCAGCGCATTGAGAGAAAGCTGGAAGAATTGAAGGACCAGATTACGATTGAAATATTTGATAAAGGGGTGAGAATCGAGGCTAGGCACAAGGAAGGGCAACCGCTCTTTCCGTCGGGAAGCTCGGCGCCAACGGCCGTTGGACAGAAAATTTTATCGGAAATTGGGCTTGGGATAAAAGATTTAAAGGATAAAATCGCCATCGAAGGCCATACCGATGCGGTTAAATTCAGTGGTGATAAATACACAAACTGGGAGCTTTCAACCGACAGGGCCTCCATGGCCAGAAGAATTTTGCAGCAAAATGGCGTGAATGTGGATCGAATTCTAAGGGTTTCAGGCTGCGCTTCTTCCAAACCGCTGAACCCATCAGATCCGTATGATCCAAAAAACAGAAGGATCAGTATTTTATTGTACAACGAAAACGCCAAGATTACCGATTAGGCGTTATTTGTCGCTTGATATTCGGCATAAAATCATAGTCATTTTTTTCGAAAAGAGGCGGGAGAAGCGAAGGGGCGTCGATGCCCCATTTTTTATAGATTTTCTAACGGTTTTTATTGAAGTGACATCTTTACTGTCTTTAAATTAATTCTTTTACTTCGCGAGCGATCCAGTTACATGCCGGGTCAAGGGCATTTTGGACTTCGCCCGAAAGCCCCGGCTGAATACAGTCAGGGATATGTTTGGCCTGAACCACCAGAATTCTCACCAGAATTCCCGCTTCTTTGTTCATTTCCCGAAAAAGAGTTGTCGATGGAAATTGATGAAGAGAAAATTCAGTTTGATTCTGGGGGGACATATGATCAAGATCAATTTCAAAGAGTTCTCCCGGAATCCGATCGGGGACTGAAACCGTGTCAACAATAAATAGGTGTGTTGGTCTTTGGGGTAGCTGTATAAGGTTGAAAAGCAGATCAAGGATGCCTGTTCCGACATCCTCCGCATGGACCGAGGGAGGAAGAAGGTAATGAGTGCTGAGACGTGCTATGACTTCCGACCCGAATCCATCATCGCCCATAAGCGGATTCCCGCATCCGACTACCAGAATGGGCTTTGCAAAGATATCTGCTTTCATCCAGCTTAACTCCGTATCGGTGTCTTAGAAGAAAAAAATTCTGCTTTATTTACCCCTCAAGCAGGAACTGAAAATAGCCCTGTTACGGGGTTAGATCGTATTGTTTTTTTCCTTGACTTTCCCGGTCAGCCAGTTAATCCAAGGCCCGAACCCCGCTTCGGTTGTCGCCGCCACTTCAAACACCGGCATATTCGGATGGACCTGATGAATATAGGCAACCGCGGTATCCTTGTTATAATCAAGGTGGGGAAGAAGATCGGTTTTGTTCAGCAGCGCCGCATCACATTGACGGAACATAAGGGGGTATTTCACCGGTTTATCTTCTCCTTCGGTGACGCTCAGAACGACCACCCGGGCATCCTCGCCGATATCAAACTCCGCAGGGCAGACCAGATTCCCGACATTTTCGACAATGAGAAGATCAAGGTTCTTCAAATCAAATTTTCCGGCGGCTTCTCCAATCACCTTTGCCGACAGATGGCATTCCCCGCCGAATTGGTCCGTATTGATCTGAAGTACCGGTGCACCGGATCTTGCCAGCCGGTCGGCATCGTTGGTCGTGCAGATGTCGCCCACGATGACGGCGCATTTGAGTTGCGGCATGATCCGGACCAGTGTTTTTTCCAGCAGGGTGGTTTTTCCGGACCCTGGGGCGCTCATCACGTTCAGGACAAAAACACCGGCGGCCTTAAAGATTTCCCGGTTTCGCATGGCCAGGGTGTCGTTGACATCCAGCACTTTTTTAACCACCTTGATTTCCATAAAATGGGCTCCATTAATTTTTAGACTATCGTCAATCCGCGATTTCAATTGATTCGATATTCAGTTCCTGGCCTGAAAGGATCTGGATATCCCCATTATCGCACGTGGGGCAGTAAAAAACCGCTTCTTCTATTGTCCACTCGTTTTCGCAGACCTTGCAACGGGCCGTTACGGGAATTTCTTCTATTATGAGCCTGGCGCCGGAAAGAGGCGTGTTCTGAATGGCGATGTCAAAACAGAATCCGAGGCTGGCGGGAACCACGGCGGAAAGTTTTCCCACTTTAAGATTTACCCGTTCGACACGAACCTTATTATCCTGCTTTGGTATGGCGTTTGTAGCGATTTCAATGATCTGCATTGCGATTCCCATTTCATGCACGGCTTTTCCTTTCAGGGTGGGGCAGAACAGGGTTATCGGTTGTGCCGGTATGTCCGAAAAAAGAAAGCTCTGCCAAGTCGATGCCCATTCGGTTTCATGCGAATGAGCATCGATTTTATAGCTGCTTTCATGGCCGTTCGCAACCGTTTCGATTGCTCGCAAAGCGTGGGGCAATAGTGGAAGGCTATTTAAATACCTCAAGGCACAACTTTCCCAGCGTCCCGAGATTGTCGCATACATGAATGCCGGCAGCTCTCATGGCTGCCACCTTAGCTTGGGCAGTGCCGCTAGCGCCGCTGATGATGGCGCCGGCATGGCCCATTCGACGTCCCGGGGGGGCGGTAAACCCGGCCACAAATCCGACCACCGGTTTGGTAACGTTCGATTTAATAAACGCGGCGGCCTTTTCTTCAGCCGTGGCGCCGATTTCACCCACCATCACAATGGCTTTTGTTTCCGCGTCCGCTTCAAAGGCTGATAGACAATCGATGAAACTGGTGCCGTTAACCGGATCACCGCCGATTCCCACGCAAGTTGTTTGACCCAGCCCCACACCCGTGAGCTGATGCACCACTTCGTAGGTTAAGGTCCCGGATCGGGAAACCACTCCCACCGGCCCTCCCGGCAGGTGAATCGGGGCGGGCATGATGCCCACCTTGCATTGCCCCGGCGTAATAATTCCCGGGCAATTGGGTCCTATCAGGCGGGAAGGTTTTCCCTCCAGAAACTGTTTCACGACCATCATGTCCATAACCGGAATTCCCTCGGTAATGGCGACGATCAATTCGACACCAGCGTCTGCGGCTTCCATGATGGCATCGGATGCAAAGGGAGGAGGCACAAAAATAATGGTGCAGTTTGCGCCCGTCTTTTCCACGGCGGACTCAACCGTATTAAAAATCGGAATTCCGTCCATTTCCTGGCCACCCTTTCCGGGGGTGATGCCGCCTACCACCTGGGTGCCGTATGCCACGCACTGGCGGGTATGAAACTGCCCTTCCCGGCCCGTGATTCCCTGAACCAGAAGTTTGGTATTCCTATCGATAAAAATGCTCATTTTTTACCTCATTATCATATTAATAGAGTCGGCTACGTCCCGTTGTCTTTACGCCACCAGTTCGGCCACTTTTTTTGCCGCGTCGTTTAAATCCACCGCCGTAATAAAATTTAAACCGGATTCATTCAGTATTTTTCTCCCTTCTTCCACATTGGTTCCTTCCATGCGAATCACCACCGGGATCATGATGCCAGTTTTTTGCGCTGCTTTCACCACGCCATTGGCCAGAATATCGCATCGAAGAATGCCGCCGAAGATATTGATCAAAATACCTTTGACATTTTTATCGCTCAAGATAATCCGAAAGCCGTTTTCCACCATTTCCGCGCTGGCCCCGCCCCCGACGTCGAGAAAATTCGCCGGTTCCGCTCCGGCCTGCTTGATTATATCCATTGTCGCCATCGCAAGACCGGCGCCGTTTACCATGTTTCCGACATTACCATCCAACTTGATATAGTTGATATTGAATTTGGAAGCTTCCACTTCCAGCGGATCTTCCTCGTCCAGATCACGAAAATCAAGCACATCCGCATGACGAAATAAGGCGCTGTCATCAAAAACCACTTTCGCATCCAACGCCAGGACTTCGTTTTCTTTTGTAATCACCAGCGGGTTTATTTCCAGAAGTCCGCAGTCATATTCTTCAAACACGTTATAGAGTTGCTGCAGCATGGTAATAAACGGTTTCATCTCCGCGGGAGACAACTCGAGTCCGAACGACGCCCGGCGGCAATGATAGGGGTACAGTCCCACCGTCGGGTCCACATATACTTTGATTATTTTTTCCGGCGTTTTTTCCGCCACCGCTTCGATATCCATGCCGCCTGCCTGGGAAACCATAATGACATTTTTGCCGGTTGCGCGGTCCGGGAGTATGCTTAAGTAAAGCTCCTTGGAGATATGGAGTCCCTGTTCCACCAGCACTTTTTTGACGAGCCTTCCTTCGGGGCCGGTTTGATGGGTTATCAACGTCATGCCCAGAATTTTGCCGGCCGCTTTGGCCACTTCATTTTCGGAGTTGGCTAGTATAACGCCCCCCCCCTTTCCACGACCGCCCGCGTGGATTTGCGCTTTTACCACCACCGGATATCCTCCCAGCGTTTTGGCCACCTTGCAGGCGTCCACCGGTGTGCTGGCCACAGCCCCCTTCGGGACGGCGATGTTGTACTTCCTAAACAATTCTTTCGCTTGATACTCATGAATTTTCATAATTTCCCCCTCTGTGAGCCGGTTGAGGCGAGGCTCTCAAAAGTTTAAAAATGCCTCGGTGAAAATCAAAATTCGAGGCTCAAGTTATAAAAATGAGAGGCGCCGGAACGTCACGTAAACCCTTCAGTAATCAGCAGTTGCACCGCTCACAACACAGGTTTGTTGTGAATCGAAAAAAAAAGGGGCAGAAATCACTCTGCCCCTCCCGAATATGCGCATGGGCATTCTATGAAATAGAAATGGAGTTACAAGGTGCTATCCGATCATGCAGAGCACGGCTCCTCTGGCCACAGAATCTCCCGAACCCACATTGATTGCCAGTATGGTGCCGCCAATCGGAGCCGGTAAGGCGTTTTCCATCTTCATGGCCTCCAGGACAACGACGCAATCGCCTTTTTTAACCACATCTCCCACTTTCTTTGCGACGCTCACAATCATTCCGGGCATGGGCGCCATCAGGGGGGTTCCTTTTCCGGCAGCAGCAGAAGTTTCAGTCGTCGCGGATTTCGCGGGAGCGGCGGCAGGTGCCGTGGCAACCCGTGCGGCAACCGGTGCGGCGACAGGTGCGGCCGAACGGGCCGGGGCAGGGGCCGGAGTGGAAACCGGAGCGGGTGCCACCGGCGAAACTTTTCCGGCCATGGGCTTCGGATTGCCGACTGTCCCAATGATGCAAACCGCAGCACCCTTCGCCACCGAATCTCCAGAACGTACATTGATTGCCAGAATGGTGCCGTCAACCGGGGCCGGCAAGGCGTTTTCCATCTTCATGGCTTCCAGCACGACGACACAATCGCCCTTTTTAACCTCATCCCCGACTTTCTTGGTAACGCTCACGATCATTCCAGGCATGGGCGCCGAAAGCGGTGTGGCGTCTTCAGCAGATACGGGTGATAAGGCCGGAGTTGGAGTCGGAGCTGGAGCCGGGGCCGGGGCGGAAACGGGCGCGGGGCTAGCTTGACTGGACAAGGGCTGCACATAGCTGATCATGGGAGCGCCGTCTTTGGACTCAACCCCCACTTCAAAGTAGTCATCATCGACATAGACATTGAAGGTCCTGAGGTTTTCGCCCTTGGCGGGCGCCTCCTTCTTTTCACCCTTTTCCACCAGCAGGCCGGCCTTTGCCTTTCGTACCCATTCATCCGCGGCGGCGACTTCCGCAAGGGTTCTCGGCATTACCTCCTGGGGGGGTTGCTCTTTGCCATATTTCCATTTAAGAAAGCGTTTTCCGGTAACGGGATATATCGCGTAAAGGATATCGTCGTCGATCCCCTTGGATAGATCCTTGATCTCCGCTTTGGCCTTTTCAAGTTCAGGTTCCAATACCTGGGCTGGACGGCAGGTTATCGGTTTTTCGCCTCTCGGGTAATTTTTTAAGGCTTTTTTCTGTACTTCCGGATCAATGGGGACAGCGGTCTTTCCATAAAGGCCATAACAAAGATCTTTTACCTGGGCGGTAATCATCTTATAGCGTTCGTCCGGTGTATCGTTCAGGACATTATTGACAGCTTGAACCCCGACGATCTGGCTGGTGGGCGTGACAAGCGGTATTTGGCCGAGCTCTTTTCGTACCCGGGGAAGCTCCGCGTAAACCGCGTTGATTTTGTCGAGGGCATCCATTTCACGGAGCTGATTGACCAGGTTCGACAGCATGCCGCCCGGGGTCTGGTGGAGAAGCACATTGATGTCGATGATGGAAACCTTGGAATCGTCCAGGAGGTGTTTGTATTTCGGCATCACGTCTTTTTCAAGGATTAGGTTGATCTCGGCCAACAGTTTGATATCAAAGCCCGTATCCCGATCCGTGCCGAGCAGCGTCATGACCAGTGGCTCGATAGCGGCATGAGAGGTGCGGTAGGCGTAGGGTGTCATGCAGGTGTCAATTATGTCCACACCGGCCTCAATGGCCTTAAGATGGGTCATGGAAGACATACCCGAAGTAAAATGGCTGTGAAGATGGATGGGAGGTTTTACGGCTGCTTTCAAGGCCTTGACCAGATCATAGGCATCGTAGGGTGAGAGTAGACCGGCCATATCCTTGATGCAGATACTGTCGGCGCCCATAGCCTCAAGCGCCTTTGCCTTATTGACGTAGTAGTCAATCTTATAGACTTCCCCCCCCATTCGTGGTTCCGTCATGGTGTAACACATGCAGCCCTGGAAATGCTTTCCGCAAGACTTTATGGCCGGCACCACGGTCTCGAAATTCCGATAGTCGTTGAGCGCATCGAAGGTTCGAAAGATATCCATACCGTTTGCAGCGGATCGTTCCACAAAGGCTTTGGCCACGTCATCCGCGTAATTGCGGTAGCCGACCAGATTCTGCCCCCGAAGCAGCATGGAAAACGGGGTCTTTTTGAAATACCGTTTCAGGGTCCGAATTCGCTCCCAAGGGTCTTCGTTTAAAAACCGATGCATGGTGTCGAAGGTGGCCCCCCCCCAAGTCTCAACCGCCCAGAAGCCCACTTCATCCATCATTTCAGCCACCGGAATCATGTCTTCTGTACGTCCCCGGGTCGCAAACAGGGACTGATGGCCGTCGCGAAGGGAGAGATCTTCGACCTTCACCGGATTCTTGGCTTTCGGCCGGTCCTTGCTGTAATTCATCTCGGTCATCTTTAATTGGTCATGAACGCCCATATTCATCTTCTCCTTCAAAAATCCGTTTATGATTTCTCATTTTAAATTCTGTTAAAGGCTCTTAACTGCATCAGGTTGCGAAGCTGCATCTGAGACTGTCGACCACTTGCTCCCCAGAGACTGACTGAAGTGGCCAAACTCAGCGGGATCAGCGTTGGGGCTGCCGGATCTCGCATCGGTGCCGGCTGCACCGAAAGCTCTTCCGGTGTCGGCGTTATCATCGCTGGAGCTGCGGCCGCAGCCATCATCGACTGCATATAAACGGCCGCCTCTTCCTCCTGTATATAACTGATGACCGCCGAAACGGCCGCGGTGATCTTCTTCGTATTATCCATATGCTCTTCCCTCTTGCTTGCCAGGTGCCGGGCTGCCGCCTCATCCCTGAACGGGTATTGATTCGGGTTCCGTCATACCGTTTTAAACAGGAATATTACCGTGTTTTTTGGGTGGCCGCAGTTCCCGCTTCGTACAGAGAATCTCCAATGCATCAATCAGGCGGGGCCGGGTTTCACTCGGCCGAATCACCGCATCCACATAGCCTCTTCTGGCGGCGCAATAGGGGTTGGAGAAAAGATCCTCGTATGCCGCTATCATTTCTTTTCGCTTTTCAACCGGGTTGGCCGCACTGGTGATCTCTTTTCGGTGGATAATATTGGCGGCCCCTTGCGCCCCCATCACCGCGATTTCAGCCATGGGCCAGGCAAAGGCCATATCGGCCCCTAAATGTCTCGATGACATGGCGATATAAGCCCCCCCATAGTCTTTTCGGGTAATCAGAAGAAGTTTCGGCACCGTTGCCTCTGAATAGCACCAGAGAAGTTTTGCGCCGTGTCGAATGATGCCCCCCCACTCCTGGTCGCTGCCGGGCAAATATCCGGGCACGTCCGCAATGGTAAGAATGGGGATATTAAACGCATCGCAGAATCGAATGAACCGGGTTGCCTTGTCGGAGGCGTTGGTGTCAAGGCAGCCGGCCATCACATTCGGCTGGTTGGCGATAATGCCGATGCTCCGGCCGTTAAGCCGTGCAAAACAGACGAGAATATTGGGTGCAAAATACTGATGAGGTTCAAAGAACGCTCCGTTATCCACGATGGCGCGGATGACATCCTTCATATCGTAACCCTGATTGGGGCTATCCGGAATAACGGTGTCGAGGCTCGTGTCCATTCGCCTCGGGTCATCCCCCGTGTCGACACGGGGCGGCTCGTCCATGTTATTGGAAGGCAAATAGGAGAGAAGCGTTTTGATCTGGTTTAACGCATCTTCGTCATTTTCACAGGCGAAATGAGCGACGCCGCTTTTTTCATTATGCGCCATGGCGCCGCCAAGCGCCTCAAAGCTGATCTCTTCGCCGGTGACGGCCTTGATGACATCCGGTCCGGTAATAAACATGTGAGCCGAATTTTTAACCATGAAAATAAAATCTGTCATGGCGGGAGAATAGACAGCGCCACCGGCGCAGGGTCCCATGATGGCGGAAATCTGCGGGATGACGCCAGACCCGAGGGAATTGCGGAAAAAGATTTCACCGAATCCGCACAGGGCATCCACGCCCTCCTGAATTCGCGCGCCACCGGAATCATTTAACCCGACGAAAGGGACCCCTGATTTCAAGGCCATATCCATCACCTTGCAGATTTTCCTGGCGTGCATCTCTCCGAGGCTTCCGGCCCGGGCGGTAAAATCCTGGGCAAAGGCAAATACGGGGCGGCCTTCCACGAGCCCATGGCCGGTTACGACCCCATCCGCGGGGATATCCACTTCCTCCATTCCAAAATTAACGCAGCGGTGACTGACGAACATATCGATTTCCCGGAAGGTCCCTGAATCAAACAGAAGGTTCAGGCGCTCCCGGGCTGTTAGTTTCCCTTTTTCTTTATGCGAGGCAACCATCTTTTTACCGCCCATTTGGCACACCGTTGCCTCACGGGCGATCAACTCCTTAATTTTATCATCCACTCTACCCATTATAACATTCCTTTCTCCTGTGCCTTAATTTCCCGTCATCGAAAAATTTGAAATCCAACAGCGTCTGGACATTTGCCGCAAGATTGATTTCATTCGGTAAAACCGCCCGACCCTGCTGTCGTAAAAGGCCGCCATGGAACGGACGCTTGCAAATGGTTAAAGTTTGCACTGTCAATCGGATGCAATATTTTTGTCAAGAAAAAAAAGCAATTTTTCGGCTGCGGCCGTGGCATCAAGGGTTCCCTGAAGGACGGACCGGCGAAGATCCGGAAGCATCGCCCGAACGGCCGGTTTGGCGTAGAATCTGGCTCTTAGCCCCTCGTCAATCAAGGCCCCCATCCAGTCAAGTGCCTGTGTCCGGCGCCGAACCGCCAATTCACCGGTATCGTTCAGTCGTTGCCGATGGTCCAGAACGGTTTGCCAGATTGCTTCGATTCCGGTCATTTCGAGTGCACTGCAGGTCAGCACCGGCGGCGACCATGTTTTGGTGGCAGGCGCCAATAGCTGCAACGCGTTTTCGTAGGACCGCTTCGCCCGATCGGCTTTCTCCACATTATCGCCGTCCGCCTTGTTGATGGCCAAGGCATCGGCCAGTTCCAGGACCCCTTTTTTAATACCTTGAAGTTCATCTCCCGCGCCCGCCAGCATCAGCATCAGGAAAAAATCGACCATGGAGGCCACCGTTATTTCCGATTGTCCCACCCCCACCGTTTCCACCAGCACCACATCGAATCCGGCTGCCTCGCAAACAAGCATCGATTCACGGGTTTTTCGGGCGACGCCTCCTAAATTCCCGCCGGAGGGGGAAGGTCGGATAAAGGCTCGCCTGTTTGCGGCCAGCTTTTCCATTCGGGTCTTATCGGCCATAATGCTGCCGCCGGAACGGTTGCTGCTGGGGTCAACCGCCAGCACCGCCACCTGATGATTTTTTCCTACCAGCAGGGTTCCCAGACTTTCGACAAAGGTGCTTTTACCGACCCCGGGGACCCCGCTGATACCGAGGCGAACCGCTTTGCCGGTATGCGGCAGAAGCCTGTCAATTACCGTCTGAGCCAATCGCTGATGATCCAGCCGGGTGCTTTCGATCAAGGTGATGGTTTTTGCCAGGACGCGACGGTCGCCGTTCAGGACGCCCTGAACATAGAATGTTGAATCTTCCATCATTGTCAGCCGTGTTTCTCAAGCGCGTTCAGTACCTTGTTGGCGGCATCGGTGATAATGGTGCCCGGACCGAATACCGCAACCGCGCCGGCATCATACAGGAATTGGTAGTCCTTGGGCGGAATGACACCCCCCACGACGACTTTGATATCTTCCGCGCCTTCGGCCCTAAGGGCGGCCACCAGGGCCGGCAGCAAGACCTTGTGGCCGGCGGCAAGAGTGGAAACGCCCACCACATGGGCATCATTTTCAACGGCCATGCGGGCGGCTTCTTCAGGCGTTTGGAACATGGGGCCGAGATCAACGTCAAATCCCAGATCCGAAAAGGCGGTTGCCACCACTTTGATTCCCCGGTCATGTCCATCCTGTCCCATTTTCGCCAAAAGGATTCGAGGCCGTCGGCCCTCTTTTTCCAGAAAAAGATCGGTCCGTTTTCGAATGGCCGCAAAGACTTCGCTGTCTCCATACTCCGCCGCGTAAATGCCCGAGATACACTGGGTGGTGGCAACGTAACGGCCGGCCACTTTTTCGATGGCATCGGATATTTCCCCGACCGTGGCTCTCGCCCGGACCGCGGAGATGCAGACCTCCAGAAGATTCCCGTTGGATTCGGTGCAACGGGTGATCGCTTCAAGGCAACTCTGGACGTCCGCGGCGTTCCGTTTTGACCGGATCTCCTTTAACCGCGCCACCTGCTCATCGCGGATGGCTGCGGATACTTCCAGCACTTCAAGGTCATCTTCCTTCTCCAGCTGGTATTTATTGACGCCGACGATGACATCGAGTCCCTGATCGATGCGGGCCTGACGCCGGGCGGCGGATTCTTCGATCCGCATTTTCGGCATGCCGGATTCAATGGCCTTGGCCATGCCGCCGAGCGCTTCAACCTCGTCGATAATTTTAGTGGCCTCCCGGATAATCCCGTCTGTCAGGGCTTCAACGTAATAGGAGCCGCCGAGCGGGTCCACGGTCTTGCAGACATGGGACTCTTCCTGGACGATGATCTGGGTATTGCGGGAAATCCGGGCGGAAAAATCGGTGGGTAGCCCCACGGCTTCATCAAAGGAATTGGTGTGAAGTGACTGGGTGCCCCCAAGAACCGCGGAGAGGCACTCCAAAGTGGTTCGAATGATGTTGTTGTAGGGATCCTGAGCGGTAAGCGACCATCCGGAGGTTTGACAGTGGGTGCGCAGCATGACCGATTGGGGGTTTTTCGGATTGAACCTGGAGATAAGGCGGTGCCACAGGAACCGGGCGGCCCGAAGCATGGCGATTTCCATAAAAAAATTCATGCCGATACCGAAAAAGAAGGACAGCCGGGGCGCAAAGGCATCGATATCGAGCCCTGCCCTCAGCGCTGCCCGGACATACTCGATGCCGTCCGCGAGCGTAAAGGCCGTTTGAAGAACGGAGTTGGCGCCGGCTTCCATCATATGGTAACCGCTGATGCTGATGGTGTTGAATTTTGGCATGTTCTTTGAGCAATACCCGATAATATCGGATACGATTCGCATGGACGGCTCGGGCGGATAGATATAGGTGTTGCGGGTAAGGTATTCTTTCAGGATATCGTTTTGAATGGTGCCGGTTAACTTTTGAGGCGAAACGCCCTGTTCCTCGGCGACGACAATATAACCTGCCAGGATGGGCAATACCGCGCCGTTCATGGTCATCGAAACGGACATTTGCTCAAGCGGAATCTGGTCGAAGAGAATCTTCATGTCCTCCACCGAATCAATGGCAACGCCGGCTTTTCCCACATCGCCGGAAACCCGGGGATGGTCCGAATCGTAGCCCCGGTGGGTGGCCAGATCAAAGGCGACGGAAAGCCCCTTTTGCCCGGCCGCCAGATTCCGGCGGTAAAAGGCGTTGGATTCCTTTGCGGTGGAAAAACCGGCGTACTGGCGAATGGTCCAGGGCCGATTGGTGAACATGGTGGCTTTTGGGCCCCGGACATACGGAGCAAAACCCGGCAGGGAACCGAGATGTTCCATGCCCTCCAGGTCTTCGGCCGTGTAAAGCGGCTTGACCCGTATCCCTTCCGGTGTCATCCAGTTGATCACGTCGAGAGACTGGCCCTTAAGCTCTTTGGTTGCCAGTTCGGCCCATTTCTGATGTTTCGTCTGATCTCCCATTCGATACTCCTTCCCGGCTTTTTGTCGATTGTCGCGAAGCGGATTCGTCATCAACCGCTAACCCCTGACGGGACTATTTTCAGTACCCCCTTGAGGGGTATAAGTGCCCTCACGAAAATATTTTCTGCAGAAAAAACGCAGAAAATTTTTTCTAAGGCACTAAGGATGGCAGTGGGCGCCGATATCACCTTTTCGCGAAATAGGATTTTTGCCTTCGCGGTTTTCCGTGTTAATAAAATTGGCCCTATCCTAAGCAGTCTTATCCATCTCGGGATTTGTTATTCCCCGCCACACGATTTCAAACAGGGCGTTGGCCTGTTCCGCAAGCCCCTTGGTCTTTCCCCGGGAAACCCACATGAAAAAGGTGCGTTGGACAAACCCCATCATCAAATCGAGCAAGGCTTCAGTTCCGATCTTTGGATTCAAAATTCCCTCGGCCTGCCCTTTCTTAAGCACATCGAGATAAATGCGTATCATTTTTTCTTGAACAAAGGTTTCGTCTTCCATCCAGGTTTTCATGGGTACCGTCATAAACAGAATTCGCCCCAGCCCCTGGTTGCGCTCATAATAATCGAGTTGAAGCCAGAATACCTTTCGCATTTTTTCTTTCAGATCCTCAATCCCCTGAAGATGATCCACGATTCGGTCACACAGTTTCCCCAGCCATATGTCAACGAAGGAAAACAGGAGCTTTTCCTTGTTGCCGAAGTGGTGATAAATGGTGCTGAAGCTGATGCCCGCTTTCTTGGCGACGTCCCGTATATTAGCTTTGTGGAAATCGGAGTTTGAAAAAATATCCTCGACCGCCGCTTCAAGTCGCTTATAAACCGCTGGATTGAGGGTGCTGAACATGGGTGCGATTTTGTCGTTATTTTCTATCTTAGTGACTGGTTTCATAAAAAGATTGCCGGCTATTAGTGCCTTAGAAATAATTTTCTGCGCATTTTCGGCAGAAAATTATTTCTAAGGCACTTATCCCGTTTATCGGGGTTAGGGTATGGGCCGCAGCGCTTTGTTTGACCCGAAACAGCGGATGTCTGGAACCGCATCTGTTGATCGTAAAAAAAACCGGGCAGAAATCGACCGGAATTAAAAAATACGTTATCAGTATTTTAATGTATCAAATACAGATAATTATAAATAAATAAGCGTGTATATCAATGCAATTATGTAACAATGTTACATTGTATCGAACAAAATACCGCCGGTGTCAACAAAAAAAAGATCAACACGAATAATGGACTTTACCGACTTTGCCGCTATTTTATCTTTCGGACAGCTCTACCAAAATGCCATTGGTTGCCTTGGGATGCAGAAAAGCAATTTTTGCGCCGCCGGCGCCTTTCCGCGGCGTTTCATCGATCAAACGAACTCCCTTTTCTTTCAGTTCCGCCAATGCGGCTTCGATGTTTTCCACTCGAAAGGCTACGTGCTGAATTCCTTCTCCCTTTTTGTCAAGATGTCTGGCAATGGGGCCATCGGGCGAAGTTGATTCCAGCAGTTCCACCTCGCTTTCCCCCACGGGCAGAAAGGCGGTGGTTACCTTTTGTTCTTCCACCGTTTCAGTGCCTTCCAGGGATAGGCCCAGAATATCAGTCCAGAAGTTTCTGCTTTGGTCGATGCTTTTTACGGCAATACCCAGATGGTCAATTTTGAGAATTTTCATCCCTGTTCTCCTTTTACGAGGGTACGCGGTCCGGGCAACCCCAAGGGCTGCTCCGAACCCCCTATTTAAATTGTTGCATCACCTTTTTAAACCCGGGCATGGCATTAATAATGGTATTGTCCTCCACACAAAAGGCAATGCGGAAATGACCCGGACCGCCAAATCCGCTGCCCGGAACGGTCAGGATTTTTTCTTCCTGGAGAGCCCGGATAAATTGGACATCATCGGCGATCGGCGTCTTGGGAAACAGATAAAAGGCGCCTGCCGGCGCCGTAAATTGATATCCCGCGGCGGCGAGGCCATTGCACAGCAGTTCGCGTTTTCTGGCATAGGCTGTAATATCGACGGTTGCTCCCTGCACCGCTGCCACCACTCGTTGCATGAGGCTCGGCGCGTTGACAAAGCCCAGTATCCGGTTGGCAAGCGTCATTCCGTCGATCAGGGCTTTTTTATCAACGGCACGGGGGCCCACGGCGATGTATCCAATTCTCTCGCCCGGAATGGAAATATCCTTTGAAAATGAGGTGACGATAATGCTTTCCGTATAGGCGGTCCAGATGCTCGGCACTTGGACGCCATCATAGGCGATTTTCCGATACGGCTCATCGGAAATAAGATAAATGGTCGCGCCATGCGCATCGCTTTTGGCTTTTAGAACCTTGCCAAGCTCGACGAGGCTCTCTTTGGAATAGATTTGGCCGGTGGGATTGTTGGGCGAATTGATGAGTATCGCCCGGGTTTTTTCCGTGACGGCCGCCGCAATGGCGTTGATATCGAGCGTAAAATCTTCATGGGTGGGAACCGTTTTCAGGACCCCGCCGTGATTGTCCACATAGAAATCGTATTCCACGAAATAGGGTGCGGGCACGATCACCTCTTCCCCTTCGTTGAGGATTGTTTTCAAGACCACATTCAGACCGCCGGCAGCGCCGCAAGTCATGATGATATCGTTTTCGGAAACTTCCAGTTCGTGTTCTTTCCCCAGAAGGCAGGCAACCGCCTGGCGTGCTAGGGGTAATCCGGCGTTTGGCATGTATGCATGGCAGCCGGCCACCAGTTCCCGGACCGTTTTTATCAGCGCATCGCTAAATTCCGAAGGAGGGGGCAGGTTCGGGTTTCCGAGACTGAAATCAAACACATTGTCATTACCGTAAAGCGCCTTGAGCCGGGCGCCCTCTTCGAACATTTTTCGAATCCAGGATGACCGGGTGAGAATGGATTCGATTTTTCTTGAGATGGTCATTGGTTATCTCCTTGGCGATGGCCGTATTCAGGTATTGCGATGGGTGCCCTTGGGCACACGTCACCGCTTGTCAAAAGGTCTTTAGTCGTTAATGCGCTATCGGATAAAGCGTTAAGCCAGCTTCTGCAAGACTTCCACTAACCCCTGAACAGCTGCAGCGGATTTTTTAAGGGCTTCGGTTTCTTCTTCGGTGAGTTTTATTTCAATAACCCCTTCCATGCCACCACGGCCCAATTTCACCGGCACGCCGATAAACAGATCGTGAAAGCCGTACTCCCCTTTCAAATAGACAGCGCAGGGAAGAATTTTTTTCTTGTCTTTGAGAATGGCTTCGGCCATCTCCACGGCGGAAGACGCCGGTGCGTAATACGCACTGCCGGTCTTGAGGAGGCTGACGATTTCAGCCCCGCCATTGGCGGTCCTTTGGACAAGGGCATCAATCCGGTCCTTGGACATCAGCTCGGTGATGGGGATTCCGGCCACTGTGGAGTAGCGCGGCAGGGGCACCATCGTGTCGCCATGTCCGCCCAGAACGAAAGCGTGCGTATTTTCGACGGAGACATTGAGTTCCATGGCGATAAAAGTCCGAAATCGGGCCGAATCCAAAACACCGGCCATTCCGATCACCCGCTCCCGGGGAAATCCGCTGGCGTCCAGTGCCACATGGCACATGGCGTCCAGGGGATTACTCACGATGATGAGAACCGCGTCAGGGGACAGGGTGGATACCTGCTTTACCACTTCCCGCATGATCCTGGCGTTGGTGGCGATTAAATCATCCCGGCTCATGCCGGGTTTTCGGGGGATCCCCGCGGTAATAATAACGATGTCGGAGCCGGCCGACGCCTCATAGCCGTTTGAACCCACCAGCTTGGCGTCGTGTTTTTCGACCGGAGCGGCCTCCATCAGATCCAAGGCCTTTCCCTGGGGGACACCTTCAACGATGTCAACCAATACCACATCGCACAGTTCTTTTTCCGCCAGCCGCTGTGCCGTCGTGGCCCCTACATTACCGGCTCCTACCACCGTGACTTTCTTATCCATAAATCCTCCCTTTAATCAGTTCATCGTTGTGAACTGAGTATCCTTGCACTGCGCATAGAGCCATAACACCAAAAAAAGCAAGTTTCAGATGCCTTTGACTTATCTCGCATGGTTCGAACTGTGTACTACCGGATTTCTGACAGTACCGCTGCTTTCAGGAATTCTCTGTTCAATCGTGCGATATTGACAATGGAGATCTCCTTTGGGCAATCGGCTTCGCACTCGGCCTCGTTGGTGCAGTTGCCGAATCCGAGCGAATCCATGGTTCGGACCATCTGAAGTGCCCGGCGGGCGGCCTCGGGGCGCCCCTGAGGCAGAAGTCCCAGATGGGAAATCTTGGCGCCGACAAAGAGCATGGCAGCCGCATTCGGGCATGCCGCCACACAGGCGCCGCAACCGATGCAGGCGGCGGCATCCATTGCCTTGTCCGCCGCTTCCTGGGGTACGGGCATCGCATTGGCATCCGGCGCTCCCCCCGTGTTTGTGGATATAAAGCCGCCGGCCTGGATAATCTTGTCCAGGGCGCTGCGGTCCACGGCCAGGTCTTTTACGATCTTGAAGGCTCTGGCCCGCCAGGGTTCGATCACTATCGTATCGCCATCGGAAAAATGCCGCATATGCAGCTGACAAAGGGTGGTTCCTTTTTCCGGTCCGTGGGCCCGGCCGTTGACCATGGCGCCGCACATGCCGCAGATCCCCTCCCGGCAGTCATGATCAAAGGCGATGGGATCTTTTCCAGACAACGTCAGACCCTCATTGACCACATCGAGCATTTCCAGAAATGACATATCCGGCGAGATATTGTTAGCCGGGTAGGTCTCTAAGTGCCCCCGATTATTCGGCCCGTCCTGACGCCACACTTTTAGGGTAAGATTCAGAGACTGTTTGCTGCTCACTTGTAACTCCTTTGGGTAAGGTGGACGTTTTCAAATACCAGCGGCTCCTTGTGAAATGCCGGTGCCGTATCCGCGCCGGTATACTCCCAGGCTGCTACATGACAGAAATTGTCATCATCCCGCCGGGCCTCGTTTTCCTCTGTCTGAAACCCTTCGTTGAAATGACCGCCGCAGGATTCCTGTCGTTCTCGGGCATCCAACACCATCATTTCCGCGAATTCAAGAAAATCGGCCACGCGTCCCGCTCGTTCAAGGCTTTGGTTGAAGCTGCCCGGGGACCCCGGAACGGTGACATTCTGCCAATATTCCGCCCGCAGATTCTGAATCAGAGACCTGGCTTTTTCCAGTCCCTCGTTGCTGCGGCTCATGCCGCAATAATCCCACAGGATGCGGCCCAGCTCCCGATGAAAATCATCAACGGTTCTTTTTCCCCGAATCGAGAGCAGGCGGTCAATCTTTTGCCTGCAGGCAACCTCTGCGTCATTGAACGCCGAATGGTCTTTGGAAACCGCCGTCAGGGGGGTGCCCGCCAGATACCCGCCGAGGGTATAGGGAATGACGAAATAGCCATCCGCCAACCCCTGCATCAAGGCGCTGGCGCCCAGCCGGTTGGCCCCGTGGTCTGAGAAATTGGCTTCTCCCAGCACAAAGAGCCCTTCCAAAGTGCTCATGAGATTATAATCCACCCATAGTCCTCCCATGGTGTAATGCACTGCCGGGTAAATCATCATGGGCGTTTCATAGGGATTATCGGCCGTAATCTTTTCGTACATCTGAAAAAGATTCCCGTATTTTTTCCCGATCACTTCCCGCCCGTCCCGCTTAATCGCTTCGGCAAAATCCAGGTATACCGCCAGCTGGGTTTCACCAACGCCTTTGCCGAGGTCACACTGGGCTTTGGCGTTACGGGAGGCCACATCCCGGGGTACCAGGTTGCCGAAGCTCGGATATTTTTTCTCAAGATAATAGTCTCGGTCGGATTCGGGAATATCTTTTGGGGCGCGTTTATCTCCGGGCGTTTTTGGAACCCAGACCCGACCGTCATTCCGGAGAGATTCACTCATAAGCGTCAGTTTTGACTGATAGTCGCCGTGAACCGGAATACAGGTCGGATGAATCTGAGTAAAACAGGGGTTGGCAAATGCCGCTCCCCGCCGATAGGCACGGTAGGAGGCGGTCACATTGGATGCCATGGCATTGGTGGAAAGGAAAAAGACATTTCCGTAGCCCCCCGTACACAGCACCACGGCATCGGCCGCGTGGCGTTCTATTTCACCTGTCACCAGGTTTCGGGTGATAATGCCCCGCGCCCGGCCATCCACTACGACGACATCCAGCATTTCCTGTCGTGGGAAAAGGGTGACCTTGCCGGCGGCGACCTGCCGGGAAAGGGCGCTGTAGGCTCCCAGCAACAACTGCTGGCCGGTTTGCCCCCGGGCGTAAAAAGTTCGGGACACCTGGGCGCCGCCAAAAGACCGGTTGGCCAGGAGTCCGCCATATTCTCTCGCGAAAGGCACCCCCTGGGCGACGCACTGGTCGATGATATTGCTGCTGATCTGCGCGAGCCGATATACATTGGCTTCCCGTGCCCGGAAATCGCCGCCTTTTACCGTATCGTAAAAGAGCCGCCAGATGCTGTCGCCGTCATTCTGGTAATTTTTAGCGGCATTGATTCCTCCCTGAGCGGCAATGCTATGGGCGCGCCGGGGGCTGTCCTGAATGCAGAAATTTTGTACGTTATAGCCCAGTTCCGCAAGAGACGCGGCCGCGGAGCCGCCCGCCAGGCCGGTACCCACCACGATAATGTTAAACTTACGTTTGTTGGCCGGATTGACCAGCTTCAAATCAAACCGGTAACGATCCCATTTTTCCGGCAGCGCGCCGCCGGGTATTTTTGAATCCAGCTTCATTATGGGTCCTTTCTACGAAATGAGCGAAATATAGATCGGCAGACTGCCAAAACCGATCCCCACGATTATTGAAAACACAAGACTGATCAATCGAATGAGCGGCATGTATTTGGGATGGTTTGCTCCCAGGGTTTGGAATGCACTCCATAGCCCGTGGCTGACATGCACGGCGGCAACGATCATTGCCGCCACATAGATCACAACATACAAAGGGTTTTGAAAAGCAGTCGATACGATCTGAAAAATGGCGGTTTGAGACTTGTCGACAAAGTGAAAATTGAGCAGGTGAATTGCCACAAAGGTGAACAGGATTAGGCCTGTATAAGGCATGGTAGCGGATCCGATGCTGCGACCGCCGGCGCGTTTTTTTACTGTATAGCGAACGGGACGGGCGTGCCAATTTTCAAAGAAAAGGGTGAGGCCGGTAACGATGTGAACCACCGCGAACAGAAGCAGCCCCCATTCCGCTGCAACCAGCAACACTCCCAGGGAATGGAGTTTGGCGGCATACGCATTAAAGGCGTCCCCGCCTCCAAACAGGGTGAGGTTTCCCAGCAGGTGCATCACCAGAAAGCCGATAAAGCAAAGCCCTGTAATGGACATCATCAATTTCTTACCTACCGAAGAGGTTAACGATCTTATCCACCAATTCATTTTTTTCCTCCATAAAAGGTCATTTATTACCCGGATTGCCATCGTAAGAAAACGTCCTGTTTGGGGTAGCCTCGGTTTTTTTATGCGCTATGTCATGGAAAAGGCCGCGACAGCATCTGAACGCTGGTTTCAGTGACGTTCTCCATGATCGATTCCTCGCTGCAACTTTATAAAAAGATTGGTTTCAAACAATAGAAGTGATTTTTGGTAAACGGCGAACATAAACACGTTATCGCAATATAAAGCGTATGTTTATAGATAGTTACGTTTTGTTCTATGTGCATTTGTCTATTTCAATGTAACATTGTTACAACTAATTAAACAAATTACAGCCCCCTGTCAATAAAAAATAGAAAAATTGATCAAATCACACGTCGTGTCAAGAAAAAAAGAAAAGAGATCTGCTAAGCTATTCCGGTTTGTGCACCGCCGGAAGAAAAAACCGGCGGCAGCCATATCAAGGAGATAACGCCGTGCGATCTCATTGGCGGCCGTTGGTAATATAGTATTGAAGGGTTAAAAATCTTTCAGCCACCACTGATCCCATTCGGTTTCAAGTATCCCCTTGGCCATTTTTCGACCGGTCTCCGTGATCATTCGTTCCCGAACATGGCGTATCCATTTGGCGGGGGAGGTGTGTCCGATATCCTGAAGGGATTTTAAATCAATCAGGAGTGAAAGCTGGTCGGCATCGTGAGCGAGTTGTGCTTCCAGCGTTTGGCCGGAGCGGAACTCCGCCAGCAGCTTGGAAATTTCATTTCCAAACGGAAGAGACCTCGTCAGCTCGGAGATGGCCTTGGGCTCATCGGCGGTAACATATTTTTTTTGAACGGCATTCAGATCCCCGATTCTGGCTTCCGGCAAATCGTGCAGCAGGCACATTCGCAGCAGCTTGAGTGCATCCGCATCCGGCTGAAGCATGGCCATGGTATTCGCGATGAAGGTAGTCATAAACGTGTGCTCGGCCACGGATTCTCGACCCACGCCAAGGAATTGATATCCGGATCGGGGAATTCCCTTGAGCATTTTCGCCTCATACAATAAATCCACAATGGCTTGATCCATCTTCTCTCCATGGCAAGGAATCGTTCAGCGTGGCATGTCTCTGTGAATCAGCCGCCCCGAAACACCAGGTGACCCACTGAAATGATATGTAATAATAAAAATAGGCAGATTGTCATGCGAATTTCTATCGACTGCTGTAAATAAAAGCAACCCCTATTATTTTCATAGCAACCATTAATAAAAATCTTGACAGCTTTCATAAGTATCTATAATCTAAAAAATTTAGATTCTAATCGACATTTGGCAGGTATTTAGGCACAAGTTACGATTGCTGATAGTGATAAAATGTAAACTCATTGCCCCCGCGATCCTAATGCACTTGCGATTCAGCTGCATCAGGATTGTTTCGTTTAGGCAAGACGGAAAGCCTGGAATATAAAGTGGAGTTTTTATATGCCGCAAGACCTAGATTTAATCCACATGATCCAAAATGCGAGCATCGTGGTTCAATTTGTCCTGTTATTATTATTGTTTTTTTCAGTGACATCCTGGACAATCATTTATATCAAATACCGCTATATACGAACCGCTTACAAAGAATCCGCCCTTTTTACCGACATTTTCTGGAAAAGCCGCGATTTTTCAGAGGCGTATGCAAAAGCAAAAGAACTGCATGGCAGCCCCATTGCGCGGGTTTTTCGAATCGGTTATGTGGAGCTAAAGCGCCTCAACCGATCCGGCACCACCCCAAACCACAAGAGCGTTGATTTTCCGGGGGGGGAATCCGCTTCTCTGGCGACCCAGTTTGTGGGCATCGACAATATCAAGCGCGCACTGAGGCGCTCCACCGTCACGGAAATCACCAAAATGACCCAATTGGTCCCGTTCCTGGCCACCACCGGCAATACCACTCCCTTTATCGGGCTTTTCGGCACGGTGTGGGGAATCATGAGCTCGTTTCACGGAATCGGAGCGCGGGGATCCGCCAGTCTGGCGGTTGTTGCACCCGGTATTTCAGAAGCGCTGGTGGCAACAGCCGCAGGCCTTGCCGTTGCGATACCGGCGGTCATAGCCTTTAACTATTTTTTAAATAAGATTCGGGTAATTGAATCGGAAATGCAATCCTTCTCGGCAGATTTTCTGAATATCATCGAACGGGATTTTCTTACGGGAAAAGGGGACTAACTCATGGCAGGTGTCGGTTCAAGCGACCAGCTGATGGCCGAGATCAATGTGACGCCCTTTGTGGATGTCATGCTGGTATTATTGATTATTTTCATGGTGACGGCGCCCATGATGGTTGAAGGGCTGAATGTCAATTTGCCCCAGGCTACCAGCGAACCGTTGCCGTCCTCGGAGCAGGAGCAGCATCTTGTGGTCAGCATTGATGCCGGCCAGGAGGTGTATATTAACGACTTCAAAGTTAGCATCGATTTTCTCAGAGAAAAGCTTTTTAAGGTTCTCGAGACCCGAACCAACCGGGCGGTATTTATCAAGGCTGACAAAGACGTCCCTTATGGTGCTGTCGTAAGGGTTTTGTCGGAAGTCAAAGCTGCCGGTGTCGAGAAACTCGGGATGCTGACAGTGCCGCTGGACGGGGAAAAGCCCAAAAAAAGGTAACTTCAGGGCGTTCATGAAGTCTCAAAAGCCTGTACATAGCCGGCCGGATGAATTGCCGAACGAGATTTCCGATTCACTGACAGCGGTGGTGATTTCCCTTATCGCCCATCTGATTCTCTTGGGGCTTTTTATTTTCGGGCCTAAGTTTTCATTTAAGAAGGATTTTACGCCGAGGGTAATTGATGTAAGCCTTATTTCCATGTCCGCAGGGCCGGGGGGCGGAGTGGTGAAAGGCGGTCCGGGCATGGCGGCGGCGCCTAAAATTAAGAAAGAGGGGCCATCGTCATCAAAGGAGGAAAAAGCGGCGGGACCGAAAGGGCCGGAACCGAAAACACCAGAGCCGAAAGTCCCAGAGCCGAAAGTCCCGGAGCCGAAAGTCCCGGAGCCGAAGTTGCCGGAACCCAAGGAACCCAAACCGCCGGAAATGAAAACACCGGTCGCCAAGGAGCCACCACCGGTAACGCCGGAGAAGGAAGTTATCTCCCTGGCGCCGAAAAAGATTATGCCGAAAGAGTCTTTGAAGAAAAAGACGTTTGACCCCGAGACTGTTGTTGAAAGTGCGCTGAAGCGCATTGAAAAGAAAGTGGAGACGTCTCCTCCTGATCCTGTGACGCCTCGTTCGGACGCGGCGGACGCTGGTCTTGCTTCGGTAAAGTCTTCCATTGAACGAATGCGGTCCGCTGTCCAAAAAAGAGAAGCCGGTGAAGCGGGTAAAACCGGAAGCGGTTCGGCCGGAGAAGGCAAGGCCGGCAGCGGTGCCGGCAGCGGTGCCGTTGGAGATAGCAGAGCTGGAAGTGGCGCTTCCGGAAATGGCCCCGCCGGAGATGGTACCGGTGGCGCTGGGTCGGGATCAGGCCCGGAAATCATTTACCGTAGCCAAATTGCAAGTTATATTCGTGAAAATTGGGCATATTCGGAACAATTGGCAGATAAAAACAAGAATCTGACGGCCTGGGTGATGATAGAGGTGATGCCGGACGGTAAAATCCGGGATTTCTGGTTTGAAAAACGATCCGGAAATGCCTACCTGGATGAATCGGTTGCCCGGGCCATTCAGAAGTCAAACCCTTTGCCGCCGTTTCCTCCGGGTATCCGGCAGTCTTCCATTCACCAGGGATTCCGGTTTACGCCAACGGGGATACAATGATCATAAGGAAGGTTGAATGAAACGTTTCAGTTGGGCAAAAGCGCTACTTATAGCAGCTGCGGTCACGTTACTGCCGGGATTTTGCCAGGCCGATTATGAGTATATCGATATTACGAATCCGGTGTTACGGCAGATTCCTTTGGCGGTACCCATTTTTAAGAGTATGACGCCCAATGATACCGAAAATAAGATGGCTCAGGAGGGTGCGGACCTGCTATCGAATACCCTTGCGTTCACGGGGTATTTCAAGATCCTTGACCGCGGAGCGTTTCTTGAGGATCCCCGGACCGCCGGAATTGTTTCACCGCCGCTGAAGTTTTCCAACTGGACCGCCATCAGTGCGGAACTTCTGGTGACCGGCGGCATATCGGTTTCAGATAATCTGCTGGAAATGGAGCTTCGTCTCTATGACACGTTTAAAGGGCAACTTCTGGTGGGCAAACGCTATACCGGTTATTTGGCGGATATGCGAAAAATTATCCTTCGATTTTGCAGCGAAGTCATGTTTCAGTTGACCGGGAATATGGGTATATTTTCAAGCAAAATTGCTTTCGTCTCCACCGGGTCTAAAAACAAGGAAATTTTTACATGTGATTTCGATGGATATGACCCCGTACAGCTGACCCAAACTCATTCCATCACTTTATCTCCGGCATGGTCCTCGGACGGCAACTGGATTGCTTACACCTCCTTTGCCAAAGGGAAACCGGATCTCTATATCCGTCACATCACGGAAAACAGGGGGGCCATCGTAGCAAAAAACGGAATCAATATTACACCGGCCTGGATGCCGAAACAGTTAAAATTGGCGGCAACCCTATCTTTTTCAGGTGATCAGGAAATTTATCTATTGACCGGCAGTGGAGAAATCATTAAAAAGCTTACGAGCGTGGGAGGGATTGCCGTATCCCCTTCGTGGTCCCCGGACGGCAGACAAATCGCATTCGTTTCAAACCAGTCCGGAACGCCGCAAATCTATGTAAAGGACATTGATGGTGAAGCGGTGCGGCGTATCACTTTTGAGGGGAAATACAATACCTCTCCCAGCTGGTCACCCCGGGGGGACAAGATCGCCTATGAGTCCCGGGATGGCAATTTTAATATCCGCGTCATTGGGGTGGACGGCACAGGGCCGTATCAACTGACTCAGGGCGCGGGAGACAACGAGTCCCCTTCATGGTCTCCGGATGGCAGTCTCATCGCCTTCAGCTCCACCCGTGAGGGGCAATCGAGAATCTACGTTATGACTGCAAATGGCATGGAACAACGACGCTTGCTCACTTTGTCGGGGGAGCAGACAAACCCGAGCTGGTCACCGAGTCTTACACCCAAGTAACATTCACATCTTACACCCTTGTAACACCTGTAATGGAGGAGGAAAAAATGAACAAAAGTATTTGGAAGTATCTGGTTATCGCGTTGATGATTCCCGCACTGCTGTGCACGGTTTCATGCTCCAAAAAGAACGTAAAGGACAGTGCCGCCTCGACAGTGACCGACGATGCCGCCGCCAGGGAAGCCGCACGTCTGGCCAAGGAAAAGCAGATGCGGGAAGAAGCGCTGGAAGCTCAGCGGAGAGCGGCGCTTGCAGCCGCTGAAAAAGCAAAAAACAGTTTCCTGAATGATGACGTTTATTATGATTTTGACAGCGCGGCTCTGAGCACCGCGGCGCAAGGCGTATTGAATCAGAAAAGCCAATATCTTCTGGCAAATTCAGCCGGACAGGTTACCATTGAGGGGCACTGTGATGAACGGGGCACCAATGCTTACAACCTGGCTCTGGGAGATCGGCGGGCACAAAGCGCCAAGAATTTCCTGGTTAAACTTGGGGTTTCCGCAAGTCGGTTGTCCGCTGTCAGTTTCGGTGAAGAAAAACCCGTTGATCCGGGACACAACGAAGCGGCGTGGTCAAAAAATCGACGTGCCCATTTCGTGTTGAAATAAATTTTCATTCATGGCTGGAATCCGTACCGCCTGTTGGCTTCAGGCGGTGCGGTTTTCTGGTTGCTGATGACGATGTTCGGTTCAGCCTGTACGCTTTTTCGGTCAATAAAGCTGATATTTTTCCACAAATGGTTTTTGTTATAGGCCCGTTTGCCCATCCGCAGTCACCGCCGGCCATAGGGATATGCCATGAAATTAGCATATTTAATTAGTTCCATCTGTATTACCGCGATATTTGGGTGCATGCCTTCAAACGGGCAGGTGACCTACCTGGATCAACGGGTTGCACAGCTGGAACGTCAAAATGCCGCAATGGCAACGGATCTGGCCCAGTTCAAAAAGGCGGATCAGGAACTTCGTGGCCAGTCCGCGGGGCTTTACGCGGCCACAGAGGAAGTGCGTGAAGAAATACGGTATGTTAGAGGAAAAGTAGAAGAAACGGGGCATTCGCTTGAAAAAAGCCGCCTCAATGCCTCCGACTCGACGCCGGAGAAAGAAAGCCGCCTGAACCGTGTCGAAGAGGTGAGCCGTCAGAATATGGAACGTATTGCAAAGATAGAGCAATATCTCAATTTTGAAGTTCCTTTCGATGCCTCGAAACGCTCCGCTAATCTTCCGGAAAAACCCGCGTCACCTTCCACTTCGGCCCCATCACCCACATCAACACAGACGTCTGCCGCGGCGCCCCCCGCAAAAAAGGAACTGCCTGAAACGGAACTGTATGAGTCGGCCAAGCTGGCTTTTGACAAAGGCGAATCTGAAAATTCCCGGGAGCAGTTCCTGGAATACCTGAAGCGTTTCCCAAAATCCAAGAATGCCAACAATGCCCAATTCTGGATCGGTGAAATTTACTATCGTGATAAATGGTATGAGAAGGCCATTATGGAGTATCAGAAGGTCATCGAAAATTACCCGGACGGAAACAAGGTGCCAGCGGCATTGTTGAAACAGGGGCTTTCTTTTTTCAACCTCAATGAAAAGCCCAATGCGCGGATCATTTTGCAGGAAATCGTTCGGAAATATCCTACATCCAACGAAGCCAAAATTGCCAAGGAAAAGCTGAGCACTCTGAAGTAGGGCGCCTGAGCACCTCTTCGCTTAAAAAGCATGAGATGACAAAAATCATCGGTATAGATCCGGGATTGGCCGCCACCGGGATTGGAATTATCCGAGGTCATGGAATTCAGGTGGACGGATATGCGTTCGGCAGTATTCCAACGGAAGCGTCTCATTCAATAGCCCACCGGTTGAACGATATTTTTTCAAAGCTCCAACATGTCATTCAAAAAGAATCTCCGGATATCATGATTGTGGAAGATATATTTTCCCTTGGAAGATACCCAAAGTCCGGCATTACTCTGGGAAAGGTGACCGGCGTCGTACTCCTTTGCGCCAGCCAGGCGGCTATACCAGTGGTTGAGGTGCCGGTCCGGGAAATCAAGCAGATATTGACAGGTAACGGGAGCGCCAGTAAAGAGCAACTGGAAACCGCCGTAAGGCATGCATTGAACCGCCAAACCCCGATTCGCCCTTTCCATGCCTCCGACGCGCTGGCCATCGCGCTCATCGGACTGTATCGGTATCAACAGAACGGACCAACATAGGCTGCCATGATCGGATATATTCAGGGAACCTTGCTGAAAAAGGAAACGGACCGCATTTTGCTGCTGGCCGGACAGGTGGGCTATGAAATCTTGTTACCGCCCATGGTGATGGAATCGATTTCAGATAAGACGGTAAATGACTCGCTCTCCTTTTTTATTTATTACCATCAAACGGAGCGACAGCCCAAACCGGTTCTCATTGGATTTAACGATGAGACTGAAAAGGAGTTTTTTCAGATTTTTATCACTGTGGAAGACATCGGACCCTTGAAGGCGTTAAAGGCGCTTACGATGCCGGTTGGAGAAATTGCCCGCGCCATCGAGACAAAAGATACGGCCCAACTTCACAAATTAAAAGGTATTGGGAATCGAACGGCTCAGAAAATCATTGCCAGCCTCCAGGGCAAATTAGACCGATTTACCCTACCCGTGGCGGTTCCGCAGGACGTTTTGACGTCACTGCGTCCATCGAATATTGTCGAACCCGTGCTGGCGGTCCTGGTGGAACAGCTTGGCCATCGGCCGGCGGACGCCAAAAAGATGATCGCCGATGCCTTTGGTCGCAACAACGGCATTTTTACCCCCGAGGCGCTGTTTGATGAGATCTATCGCGGGGAGAAATCATCATGAGCGATGACATTATTACCTTCTCTTCAGATAATTCGGGTATCCTCACCAGCCAGAGCCTTCCAGTGGACAGGGAACCGGAGATTTTATCCCTGCGTCCCGAGCGGCTTTCCGAGTATATCGGGCAGGAGACTGTTGTTGAGACGCTTAAAATTGCCATTGAGGCCGCTCTGAAACGGGGGGAGCCGCTGGACCATGTTATTTTCCATGGCCCGCCGGGTTTGGGGAAAACCACTCTGGCTCATATCATTGCCAACGAGATGGGGGGTCGACTTACCGTCACCTCGGGACCGGCTCTTGAAAAAGGCGGGGATCTCATCGGCATCCTGACGCATATGGAAGAGGGGGACGTTCTGTTTGTCGATGAGATTCATCGCACCCCCAAAACGGTGGAGGAATTCTTATATCCGGCCATGGAAGATTTTGCCGTCGATTTTATTTTCGACAAAGGCGTCCATGCCCGAAGTCACCGCTACCAGCTCAAACGGTTTACGCTCGTGGGGGCAACGACCCGGGTGGGATTGTTATCGGCTCCCCTGCGGGATCGGTTTGGTATTTTCAGAAGTCTTGATTTCTATGAAGAAAAAGATCTCGTAAAAATAACGCTTCGATCGGCGGCGCTTCTTGAGACCACAATTGACAACGCAGCCGCGGGAGAGCTTGCCCGGCGCTGCAGGGGGACTCCCCGAATCGTTAACCGGCTTCTAAAACGGGTGCGGGACTATTCTCAGGTCCGCGGTGATGGAACCATCTCGCTGAATACGGTAGCGGCGGCGCTTTCCCTTGAAGGTGTCGATGAAAAAGGGCTTACCCCCCTTGATCGGCGGTATATCAAAACCATTATCGATTTCTACCATGGCGGCCCGGTGGGTATCGAAGCGATTGCCGCCACGCTTCAGGAAGAAACCGACACGCTGGTGGATGTGGTGGAGCCGTATTTACTGAAGATCGGCCTCGTTGTTCGTACCTCCTCTGGGCGAAAAGCAGCGGAATCCGCTTATCGGCATTTGGGACTTTGTGTTCAAGAGCAGAAAAAGATGTTTTAGACATAATGATTGCCAGTGACCGCGGGACCAATGGAAATCGTGGCCTGTAACCCGCGGGAGTCGTCATGGGCTCCGACGAGCATTTGAGTGGCCCATTCTCGCCCATGACGGCTCCCGCTAGTTGCCGCAGGAAACAA
>JAZDPP010000049.1:0-5842 GCA_043797445.1 Pseudomonadota bacterium | reverse complement strand
GCTCGCTCCAGAGGGTGCCTCGGCGGTGATGGCGTTTGTTGTAATCGCGGGAAATGCTTTGTTTCAGTTCCTCTAAAAATTCCGACAGGCCGGCCCATTTATTTCGGTAATGCGGAAGATGCGATTCATTGAAGTGGACGTCCTGGCCAAAAAGACCGGGCGAATCGCGTTTTGATATCATCATCGGTAAAATGGTGATCCGGGATCATTCGGACCAGAATGTGAAAATGATTTCCCATAATGCAAAAGCCCAACACCTCGACAAAATACAACAAACTGAACCTTTTGAGCATATCAGCTATGCGGTCTTTATCGGTATCCTGAAATGGGAATCCGTCCAGGGCGGTCCTGGACATGACATGGTAAACCGTTCGTTGATCCGGGATTAGAAGACGAGTGGACCTGGGCATAGATAGCCTCCAAATTTGTAGAAAATAAAATAGCATGGTGAATTAAATGGCAAAATTATTATCTGATGCCAAGTATTATTTGCCTGTCCCCATTTTCGATGTGGAAATTCAGGGGCAAAAAGATGCGGATTTTGCCAAAAGGATGTATGTTTACAATTACCGGATATTTGATCGCTACGAGCGCGCAGTTGCCAGCATGGCGGTTCTGGCGGATAACCAGGTGGGATGGCGGCCGGATCACTATTCTATCCAGCTTTTCGGTTGTGAAACCGGCATTCGGTTTCCGGTAGTCAAATTGCTCGACTATGCCGATCAGTGGGAAGATCTGAAAGACCATCAAAATCCATTTGCCGTTGCGGTGATGGCGCATTTAAAGACCCGGGAGACGCGAAAGGATTTGAATCAGCGCAAAACCTGGAAGCTTTTGTTGATAAAGACCCTGTATGAGAAGGGGTATCCCAAGGCAGATATTTTAAATCTTTTCCGGTTCATCGACTGGATGATGAACCTCCCGGACAATATGGAGAAGGCGTTTTGGGAAGAGGTCCAACAATACGAGGAGGATAAACACATGCCCTATGTCACGAGCGTTGAAAAAATCGGATATCAAAGAGGGGTTTTATCAGGCAAGCTGGAAGGAAGGTTAGAAGGCCTTCGCGAGGGGATAGCGCTTGCGTTGCAGATCAAGTTCGGCAGCCATGTTCTTCGGCTTATCCCGAGATTGCAAGCCATTGGGGACTACACTCGCCTCGAAACGATCAAAGAGGTACTCAAAACCGCGAAGGACATTAAGGAAATCGAAAGCTTGCTAAATGAGCAATAACGGCGCCTATTGCGTCAACCACTTGAGGGAATAAATTGCGTTTTTCTTTAGCGCTTTGTTCCGTTGTGGTTATTTCACTCCCCCTCAATTCTCCCAACCGATTTGGCGGCGCCGTATTCGCTATTGCAATTGGCCGAGACGATGTTCAAGGCAGGAAAGACGCTTTAGCGAATACAATCCGTCGATCCCCGTGACGGGTTTGGGCTTTTGGGGGTGCTTTGACTGAAAGAGATGCTTGAATCGCTGGTAATTTTCGGCGACAAAGCCTTTCGTCCCAATAATCCCCGAGTCCGTAAAATAGCGGGTGCGATACCGGAATCTTTGCACCCTGCCGATATTAAACTCGTTCGCGCGTTCTTCTTCCAGCACCTTTTCATCAATCACACAGCCCGCGGTCTTGTCTGCGAGGCTCACCGCCCCTGCCTCATACACCTACCGGCGATAGCGCCGGCGCCGTTCTGCTGCGTCCATAACGCCGAATTCGGTCAGGCCGAAATCGAGAGAAAGAAACTCATCCTTATTATCCTGCTGGGTGTGATATCCCAACGAATTCCACCGGTACTCCTCCGGCCGGGTGACGATGCCGGCGCGGATCGGATTCAGATCCATATAGGCCAGGCAATTGATCAGCGTTTCGCCGTTTTCAACAATACAACTTTTAAACCGCTCGCTCCAGAGGGTGCCTCGGCGGTGATGGCGTTTGTTGTAATCACGGGAAATACTTTGTTTCAGTTCCTTTAGAAATTCCGACAGGCTGGCCCATTTATTTCTGTAATGCGGAAGATGCGATTCATTGAAGTGGATGTTCTGGCCAAAAAACCGGGCGAATCGCGTTTTAATATCATCATCGGTAAAATGGTGATCCGGGATCATTCGGATCAGAATGTGAAAATGATTTCCCATAATGCAAAAGCCCAACATCTCGACAAAATACAACAAGCTGACCCTTTTGATCATATCAACTATGCGGTCTTTATCGGTATCCTGAAATGGGAATCCATCCAGGGCGGTCCTGGACATGACATGGTAACCCGTTCGTTGATCCGGGATTAGAAGACGTGAGGACCTGGGCATAAGTATCCTCCCAATTTATAGAAAATAAAATAGGATGTTGAATTAAATGGCAAAATTATTATCTGATGCCAAGTATTATTTGCCTGTCCCCTGTTCTCTGTTCTCTTTTTGATGATCCTTGATCCGGATGTTCAGTCTTATCATGGATGTCTCCCGTTCCTCACCGAATATGAGCTATCATAAGACTTTCCCAACAACGAAAGACGGGAATTTTTTTTGGAGTTTTTTGTCAAAGCTTAACAATTTCTGAGCGTGAAAGCGCTTAGCTTGCCCAACGATTATTAGATCCGCAAAATCACCGCCACTCTTGTATTGGCCAATGGCAGGGCGCAGGACAGTTGAGTCGGGGATATAAAAGGTGGGTGTTGAAGCCAAAATATCTAGGAAAAGAGATATCTCTTTTCTACTGCAGTTATATACAGACTCAAGTACCCATACGGTTTCGATAAGAACTTCTAAGAGTATGATAATCTGCGTTGAATTGCTTTCAGAAAGTGCAACGGCCCCCTTTACGATTTTTGCTTGATCTTCATTGTCTTCGATCAGCATCCTTACAAGCGCGTTTGTATCAAAGGAGATCATCATAAATTCCGTTTTTGGCGATTTTCCCCGATAGCCATATCCATTTCCCGTATAGAAACACATTTTTCCTTTTTACGGTGTTTCAGCAACCCAAATAGCGCCTCGGGCGACTTGCGTTCAGTAGTTACCAGAACCTGGCCTTCGTCAAGCGGGAAGAATATAATTTTATCCGAGGTTCCAATATTGAGAAACTCTCTAATTTTTTTAGGTATAGTGACCTGACCTTTTTGTGTTATCTTGCTTGCTATCATTTGGGCCTCATATGATTTAATCAGAATTCCTTACTTTATTGTAAGAATAACACAACGTGGATCTCTGTCAATTGAAATATAGTTGCTGCTCAATTTGATGCCAACAAGGGAGTAGCCTAAAAACTGCCTCTGCGTGTACTTTCTTTAGATCGCCTCGGAAAAGCCGCTTCAAAGAATACACCCCATTGATCCCGTGACGGGTTTTGGTTTTTTTTCGTTCTTTGACTGGAATAGATGTTTGAATCGCTGGTAATTTTCAGCGACGAAGGCGTTTGTTCCAATGATCCCCGAATCCGTAAGGTGGCGTGTACGATACCGGAATCTATGGTTGTTAAAAACGGCGTCTCTTGGCGAAAGTATTATTTGCCTGGCCCCTATTTTTCCTATTTTTTTCGATTTTGATCCGCTTCAGTCTTCCTTATAGTTCAATCCGGCCGGTGAATACAACTGTTTTAAGTTGCAAAGATATACGCAGTCAGGAATCGGCGTGCTATTTGATCAGGCAGCTACACCGCCGCGGAAAGCCGCTTTAAGGAATACAACCCATCGATTCCCGTGACCGGTTTCGGCTTTTTTCGTGTTTCGACTGAAAAAGGTGCTTGAAGCGCTGATAATTTTCGGCGACGAAAGCCTTGGTGCCGATAATGCCCGAGTCCGTGAAATAGCGTGTCCGGCACTGAAACCGGCGCATTCTATCCACGTTGAAATCATTGGCACGCTCTTTTTCAAGAATCTCTTCATCGATTACGCCGACGGTGCGGTTTCCCGGTTTCGCCACAGCGCCGGCTTCATATACATACCGGCGATAGCGCCGTAACCGCTCTGTGTCATCCAGCACACCGAATTCAACGAGGCCGAAATCAAGGGAAAGAAACCCATCCTTATGATGTTGCTGAAAATGGTAAGCGAGCGAATTCCAACGGTATTCCTCCGGCCGGGTAACGATGCCGGCGCGGATCGGATTCAGATCGATATAGGATAGGCAGTTGATCAGCGTTTCGCCGTTTTCAACAATACAGCTTTTAAACCGCTCGCTCCAGAGGGTGCCTCGGCGGTGATGGCGTTTGTTGTAATCGCGGGAAATGCTTTGTTTCAGTTCCTTTAAAAATTCCGACAGATTGGCCCATTTAGTTCGGTAATGCGGAAGATGCGATTCATTGAAGTGGACGTCCTGGCCAAAAAAACCGGGCGAATCGCGTTTTGATATCACCATCGGTACAATGGTGATCCGGGATCATTCGGACCAGAATGTCAAAATGATTTCCCATCATGCAAAAGCCCAGTATTTCAGCGAAGTACAACGAACTGAATCTTCGAATCAGATCGACCATCCGGTCTTTATCGGCATCCTGAAACGGAAATCCGTCCAGTGCGGTTCCGGACATGACATGGTACACCGCCCTCTGGTCGGCGGGGATGATCAGCCGGGTTGATCGGGGCATGGCGGGGCTCCTTCATATTAAAATGATGAATAACTTTAACAAGAACGAATTGCAGCAATGGAAAACCCACCTGTTTCTTTTCTCTGTCAAACGCGCTATACATTTTGACAATTATTTTGTCGGTGGCTATAATCGGCCGCTTGATTGGCGAATAAGATCTTTTTATATACCTTTCCCCTATCCCCCATGAGGGTTTGTCCCCATGCGATTGGAGATACAGGAACATGAAAAACACGACAGAAACCCGGATAGAGCGGATTGAAAGAAATATCGAAGAATTTACCAAAGGTATGTTGGCATTGAAAGAGGCCCAGATGAAGACCGATGCGCAGCAAAATCGGACTGATGCGCAGATACGGGAGTTGAGTGAGCAGCACCGGAAAACCGAAGCGTTGTTGGATGAAACAATAAAAGAATTCCGGGCTACCCAAAAGTCCTTGGGGGAACTGGGGTTGGTTCAGGGTGAAGTGGCTGAAGATTTATTTTACCGCAATGTAAAAGGGTTGTTCACCCCGCTGGATTTGAGCTTTAAGCGGATTCGCAGAAATGTAAAGGTAAAAGGCTTGGGAGAATACGACATTGTAGCGGACGACAAGGGCCGGGTATTGGTGATCGAGGTGAAGAACAAGCTGAGCCGACGGATGGTGGATGATTTTACGGAAAAGAAATTGCCCCGCTTCAAGGCCCTGTTGCCGGAGTATCGGGACAGCAAGATACTTGCCGGAATTGGTGCGTTGGTGGTAAAGGATGATGTCGGGCGATATGCGGAAAAAGCCGGATTGTTTGTGCTCACCCAAACCCGTGATGGCGGTGCGGCGCTTTTAAACCGGAAGGGGTTCAAACCGAGAGAATTTGCATAAATTTTTCAATTTCCTTGTTTCGGGTTACATTCCGGAAAGCCGCTTAAGCGAATACTACCCATTGATCCCCGTGACGGGTTTCGGTTTTTTCTCGTGTTTCGACTGAAAAAGGTGCTTGAAACGCTGATAATTTTCGGCGACGAAAGCTTTGGTGCCGATGATGCCCGAGTCCGTGAAATAGCGTGTCCGGCACTGAAACCGGCGTACTCTGTCCACGTTGAAATTGTTGGCACGCTCTTTTTCCAGAATCTCTCCATCGATTACGCCGGCGGTGCTGTTTCCCGGTTTCGCCACAGCGCCGGCTTCATATACATACCGGCGATAGCGCCGTAACCGCTCTGTTTCATCCAGCACACCGAATTCAACGAGGCCGAAATCAAGGGAAAGAAACCCATCCTTA
>JAZDPP010000048.1:0-8884 GCA_043797445.1 Pseudomonadota bacterium | reverse complement strand
GGTCAGACCACTTATGGTTTTCAACTTTGGATGATATTTCTTAAAATAATCGGCACAATGATTTACGGCGCGGTCTTTTTCCCGGTGATATATGCCTTGTTGGAAAGGCTGGAACTGTTGACCGGCGCCGGAGTATTACATCGTTTTCCAGATGACAATAATTCAGATAACTGAAAAAGAAAAAAACCGGCTGCATATTCTGGCCCTGATCATGTTTGCCGGCCTTGGACTGCTGGCCTTTGCCGTGTGGTTTATTCAGCTTGGGCAGGGAAACCTTTACCGCGTCAGTCAGGAACAGCAATCGCTCCGTCGTGTCCGTCTGCCGGCGGTGCGCGGTAAAATAGTTGACCGGAATGGAATATGCATGGCGGATAACCAGCCGGATTACGGCATCTGTATTTACCTGGAAGAACTGCGGCGCTCCGGCAAAAAACGTCAAACACACCGAGAAGGGCGAAACCAAAAAGGTGATGATAAACGGCCGGCGTATTCAACAGATTCTGCAAGACGGCCGCGATTATCTGATTACCGATGAGAAGGGAAGGGTCACCCGGAAAGAGTACGATGAGCGGGAGAACCTGACAAGGATCGTTTATCCGGACGGAAATGAGGCGAGCTTCGAGTATGATTTGAGGTTCAACAAGGTCAAGCGTGTGGTGGACCCGCTGGGTCGCGTAACCGAGCTATCTTACGATGATTACGGAAACCTCACGCAAAAGGTGGAAGCGCTCGGTACACCGGATGAACGAAGAACCACTTTTGCCTATAACGGCTTTGGTCAGATTCTGAGCGCAACCATTGTTGGGGAGGCGGTAACCACCCTTTTTACCTACGATGCCGCCGGAAATCTTTCGACCATCACCGACCCCGAGGGAAAAACGATCCGGCTTACGCAATGAGCGTGATCTCGATAAATGATGGACTGGCTTTCTCGTAATTTGAGGGGGCGAGATTTTTGGAAGATTTTGCGAAACGGTTTTCAGTTTGCTTTTTTAGGTTGAGCGGACTGGTTCAAAGAAAAGAATAGTGCAAGGCAATCGACTTGATTTTATCATCCGGCAGATCTTCAGGTTCCAACCCATCCGGCAATCGATAGACGATAACATCCAGACGCCCTTTTAGCATCGCGAAGATATGGTTTGCGGCTTTATTTCCGGCGGGATCACCATCGAGCATAAGAAGTACTTTTGGCGCTTTTGTTATCCATTGGATTTGTATTGGAGAAAGCGCCGTTCCGAGCAATGCCGCCGTGTTTTTCACATTGGCTTGAGCAAATCGCATTGCGGCCCATGGGCACTCGACCAGAATGATACCCTTATGAATATAGGGGATTGCCCGATGCGCATTGAACAGCACCGTTGATTTGGGAAAGTTTGGAGGGAAACGCCATTTGCCCCGTTTTTTGATTTCCAGCGGATCGAGGCGACGGCCGCAATAGCCCAGCGGATTGCCCGTAAGATCATACAGCCTGACGGCCACCATATCTTTTAAAAAGGCGCTTTTTGCCGATGTCCCGGCTTCATAGGTGAACGCCGTATGGACAGATATTTTTTTGTGATCCTGTAAAAATGGGACATTGGGATTTAAGAAAAGCCTCTGAGTGTAGGGGCGAAAAGCACGCTTGGCAAGCAAGGGCGGTTGAAAGCGGGGTTGCGGGCCGGCATTTTCAATCAGGCGGCTCAAGATCCGACCCGCCTGGGCATAGGAGCATTTTTCAATATGGCGCACTAACTCCACGATGTCGCCCCCGCCGCAGCCGGTAAAACAATGCCATACGCCCCGGGAGAGATGAACCCGGAAGGCTGTGATATTATCACCGCGATGAAGGGGGCATGGGCCGTATAGATAATCATTTTTCCGGTGCAGCCATCGATCAAGCCCGTAAGCCCGAAGGACTTGATCGATAGCGATTTTCGATTTGAGTTCTTTAAAATCAAAGTTCATTTGGATGGCTGCCTGGAAAAGACCTCTAAAAACAATTTTTCGTCCAGAACGGATAGTTCTTTTTCAGCCGCAACGACCAGCAGTTGCGCGGCCATGGCATTAAGCAGTCTGAGATTCCCGGCGGCATGATCGACTAAAGTGGCTTTAAGCTCCTTGGTCAAAAGATGGGGTGCTCCGGCCTGGGAAAGACTGTGGTTCAAGTACTCGAGCAATGCGGTTTTATCATACGGTTCGATCAAAAGGCGGGTTTGAATCCGCCCTCCCAAAGAGGCCAGTTGGGGGGAACGAAATCGCTCGGGTAAGCGCATATCGCCGGCAATGACCGTGGAGAGAAGGGATTTGGAGTCGAAGTGTTCGCTGGCCAAAAGGCGGGCCTCATTCAGGCACAAACCGGGCATCTCCTGAGCTTCATCGATTAAGAGCACCGGTCTAAAGAGCGTGCCCTGGATATGATTGCGCCACTTTTCCCGCAAAGACTTAAAGCCGCCGTAACGGTTTGCCGGGGAGAGATTAACGCCAAAAAGCTCGCCCATTTCACGATAGAAATCAGAAAGAGAGCTTTGGGGCCTTTCCATGACGCCGACCACCACATCACTGAGTGCACCGAGCTTATGAGCGAGTATTTGCAGGGTCTTGGATTTGCCCAACCCGGGTTCGGCGCAAATCAGGGCAAAGCCGCCGTCCATGACCAGGGTTTCAACCCGGAAGAAAAACTGATCCATCGCAGCCGATCGCCAAAGTGCCTCCACGGGAATATCGGGTAAGAAGGGATTCCATTTAAGCCCGTATAGGGCAAGCAATTTTTTAGGATTCATTGTTTTTCCTCCTGGGGAATGTAGGCCGGAGGCAGTCCGGTGGCGGCATAATCGGAGAGAATTTTGCGCAACAGCGGCGGTATCGGCTCAGCGGGTACGGATATCGGCGTATCGGAAAGGGGGGAGAGGCGCCGTCTCATGGCGCTTGAATTTTTGACTTTGTCCTGGGGCAGTATTCGGGCGAGTTTATCTCCGGTGCGAGAATCGACAAGCCAGGCCACCGATAGGTCCCATGACCGGTAGCGCACGAACACATGATCGAAGTGACTGAAGCATGAAGGCAGCTCAAAACGAACGCCCTTGATTGTTATGGTGCCATCGCTTCGACGCTGAGTGCGCCGTTCCTGCAAGGAAAAGGCAAACCGTAGTGTTTCGCTGTCCGGCGAGGGGCGGCTCACATCCCGGCCTTTGAGCATCTGCTGTATGGGAGAGCAACCGATCTCATCATGGACCTTGCGGTTATACTCCAGTTCGGCCCAGGCCAGAGAGGCCTCGTTCAAAAACGATAATGACAGCGGTTTGACTTGGCTCATCATGGATAGCAGCCGGCCTTCCAGTTGCCCCCAAAAGGATTCCTGCTTCCCGTTTTGGTAGTTATGTGGTCGACCACATAACTACCATTATGTGGCGCTCAAAAATATGTGGTGTCCGGTTCCCAGAGCCAGGTAGGCGGCGAAAGGAAACCGGTTACACGCCACATAATTTTGGGTCTACAACCCGCGCAGAAACTCCATCAGATCAGGTTGGAGTCTCCAGGCCTTCCTCTTCGGACCGCTTGTTTCCGGGGCACAAGTGGCCAAGGCGCGTGCTTTAGTTTCGAGATCGGTCTCTGCATAGATGTTGGTCGTGTTGATCGAAACGTGCCCCAGCCAGGCACGGATAGTGTTGATATCAACCCCCGCACGTAACAGATGGGTTGCGGTGGTGTGCCGAACCACATGAGGGCTGAGCTTTTTTGTGCTGAGCGAAGGCGATTTAGCTGAGGCTATCAGCGCGCAACGCTCCACCATGGTATGAATGCCGTAGCGAGTGATGGGTCGCTTATTGCGGTTGAGAAATACGTACTGCTCGTGTGCGCGTTGGCCGGTTATCCAGCGAAGCTGTTCTGTCGTATCGGTCCACAAGGGGCAAGTGCGGTGCTTGCTGCCTTTGCCGATGATTCGGACGCATTTGGCGTGCCAATCAACATCCGCGATCCTGAGCCCTGCCGCTTCGCTCGCCCGCGCCCCTGAGTTGTAAAGGAAAAGCAGCAAGACATAGTCTCGCCGGCCTTGAGGCGTGCGGCGATCAGGAGCGTCCAAAAGCGCATCCATCTCCGGCTTCTCCAGGTAGGTTATGCACTTCTGAGTAGTTTTTTTGAATGCTATGAGGCGGATTTGTCCGCACCATTCGACGTGCTCGGGGCTGTTTTCGCCGATGAACCTGGCCAGGGCATGCATACCGCCCAGACGCTGGTTGCGCGTGGCGGCGCTACACAACCGGTCTTGTTCCAAGTGGGTGAGGAACTTGCGGACTATCTCAGGGGAAAGGTCTGTGACCTCCAGGCGGTCGACTGGTTTTTTCAAATGCTCCGATGCGTAGGGTAGGAGCAGGACCAGCATATCTCGATAACTGGAGCGAGTATTGAGTGCAAGGTTGCGCTCCCTCACCAGATACTCGAGAAGAAAACGTCGCACCCAGGGGCCAAGCAAAGACGTATCAGTCATGGGTTTCTCCTTTTGCATAGTGTTCGAAACGCTGGCTCGCCTCTTGCAGCAGTTCCGGGGTCAGGGTCAAATAATGTTGCGTCGAAGAGAGGTCCCTGTGCCCCAGATAGGTTGCCAGCTTGGGCAGCAAGTCCTGGAGGTCTTTACCGCTCCGGTACCAGGAGATTAGACGATGAACTGCGGCCGTATGCCGAAGGTCATGAATCCGTGGCTGACGACGGGGGCCGTCATACCGCATCACACCCGCATGCGAGCGCACACGTCGAAAGGCGCTGCGCACGGCGGATTGGCTCAGAGGTAATTCGTTCCTGAAGCAGAAGAGGGGCGTCCCCGCAGATGTGGCTTGAAGCCCATGACGTTTGAGGACGTAACCCATCAATACCCCAGTCAAATCTTTGCCCATTGGCACCAATCGACTTTTGAAGAACTTGGTTCCACGGATATGGAGACACGCTTGTCTCAAATCCACATCATCCAGGGTAAGCCTCAGAGCTTCGCCGATGCGTAGCCCTGTACCGTAAAGTAACAGGAGAAGGGGTCTCAATATCTCCTCCTCTATGGGAGTGCGGCCGGAGCATGCAGCAGGGATAGCATCGAGCAGACGCCTAAGCTCTTCATGGGAGTAGATGTAAGGCACGAATGCAGCAATAGTCGGCTTGGGAATGGTCCGGGGCAAAGGCAGGCCTTCCGCCAAACCACGTGTCTGAGCGAAACGGTTGAGACCGGAAAGCACACGATGCTTTTTCTCCCAGTAGACGGTGACCGGGCCGTTGCCGTTTAGGAAAGCCAGTACCGTCTCCTCATCGACGTTCGAGATGGGTCCATCGCCCACAACCTTGCAGAAAGATGTCAAAATTGCCTCTTCGGATCGGAACCGCTGACCCAAGGCGCGCTTGTGAAAGATATACATGGAGACTATTTTCGAGATCTTCATAGCAGCCCCCCCAGGTCCAATTCGGCCACCTGCCGCAGTCCGGCAAGGTCCACCTTTGTGTAACTGAGGGTGGAGTTGGCAGCGCGATGGCCGAGATAATCTCCGATCTCTTTCAAGGAAAAGCCTGTGGC
This sequence comes from Pseudomonadota bacterium, assembly GCA_043797445.1. Lineage (GTDB taxonomy): Bacteria > Desulfobacterota > Desulfobacteria > Desulfobacterales > JAFDDL01 > JAZDPP01. Next base: position 3,354 of record JAZDPP010000048.1, on the reverse strand, counting down.
AAGGAGGTGACTGGCGCAAGCGTGACGAAGAGAGTGGGCCCCTCGTCAAGGCAAATCCACCCCAAGAGCTTTCAGGCGCCAACGAACTATGGGGGAGACACTCATGGCTGAGAGCGGGCGGATGGGGGCTGCCATGGTCAAGAACAGGCTCCGATGCTCGCACCGCGGTCTCACTTCCCGCAGGTAGCGCACAATGGCTTCCCCTACTGGAGGTACCAGGGGGTAACACTGGGTGCGACGCTGCTTGGGGCGAGGCACCACGATTCTTTCGCCAGCCCAGTCAAGATCGTTCAGCTGCAGCCCCGCGACTTCCCCTCGACGAAGTCCGTAGACGGCAAGCAACATCAAAATGGCATGGTCTCGGACATCGGCAGGGCGATTTCCGCTGGTGCTTTCAAGCAAGCGCTGGACATTTTCCCAACTCGGCCCCTCCGGGATTCCTTCTCGGGCGTAAAGCCGCGGAGATGCAATGACAGCGGCGATGCTCGGTGCACACCAGCCCTGACCCTCAGCATAGCGAAAGAAGCTTCGCAAACTGCTGGCCAAGCAGGACAATGACGAACGCTTCCAGCCTTGGTTACCCTTCCTCTCAATGAAGGCGTCCAAATCGATAACCGAGACCTTGCGCAGTGTGTTCTGATGTGGCTGCAGGCTCTCGAAAAACCATTTCAATCGCTCGCAACGGGTAGAGATGGTTACCGGCGACAAACCCCTTTCCTCATGCAGATAACGAGCGAAGGCGGTAATCTGAAAGGTAAAGGGACTCTCCATCTCACGGGACGGTTCAAAGCAGCCGAGACTGCGGACCCACTCAGTCGCAACGTGGATAAACAATTGCCGAGACCCATCGGATTTTTGTGAGGGGGAATACCTAAAACGTTTACGGCCGTCTATGGCCAGTTCGACGTCTCGGACTGTAACCTTGCCGTGGTTAAGGTCGAGGCAGTGCGCCAGGGACAACTGAATCCAGGCAATCTTTTGCAGCATCGATGGAGAGTAACCGTTCTCCGCACATTGTCTGAGAAATTGCTCGCGGGCTTCCAGGAGTGGCCCCTGACGGTAACGGGCCAAGACTGCGGGTTGCTTGAAAAGAGTCTCAAACATGATCGGCCTCCTTTCTGAGGTTAAAGGGTAAGATGAAGGACGATCATCGAACAAAATTTTATGTGGCGCAACCCCGTCTGATTTAGGCCAAGGGAGGCAATTTTGCGGTTTGACGCCACATATTTTTGAGCGCCACATAATGGTAGGGGCTATACGGTAAGGTCCGGTCGTGATTTATTCCAAGTTGCGTAAGACCGTTTTGCGTTTCATGCGCGATCATGGCAGCGCCGTTATCGCTCATCAGCCCCCGGGGAAGCCCCCGCTTGTGAAACGCCTGCATCAAGCCGTGAAACAACGCTTCGGCCGTTTCGTTAATGAACCACTGAAGATGGCAGCATAACCGGGAACGATCATCGAGCACACACAAGGCCATGGCGGCATGCCAGTTACCGCTCGCATCAATCACCCGCCGGGAGGCCTGGTGAAAATCCAGATGCCAGAGCTGGTTAACATATTCAGCCTCAAAGCTTCTCACCTCAAGGGCTTCGAGCCGTTGAGCCGCCCTTTCCATCCCCGGGGTGCGCTTGCAGCCGGCCTTGGGGCGAAGCGAGTTTTCAATCATGCGCCGTCTTAGCGTTGCATAGGACGGCAAGACCCCCAACTCCGGCCGCTCAGCTATCAATGCCTCCAGATTGTCAAAGTGCAATTGATAACTCCAGTGTGGAAACTGGGTGTACTGCTTTTGGATCTCTGAAAGCTGAGCTGAATTCATTGCCCGGCCACGATCCGCATCCGAGCGAAGCTTTCGCGTCAGCGCCTTAATCGGATCATCGGATCCGAGCGCTCGATAATACCAGCGCTCCAGTGTGGAGAAACCGAATTTTACCGGATTGTCGGTAATCGGATGGCGCCATGTCCGATCCGCCAAACGGTTCAGTTCTTTTTGCAGTTCCCCCGGCCCGGGGGGCCGCGCAAGCAGTTCGCCGATCACTGAAAATCGAAATATGCCCCAGTTTTTCAATGTCTTTTTTCGCATCTTCACGAGCTCCTTCCATCTTTTGGTAAAGTTTTCGTTTAACCAACCTGGAAGAGCCCCTTATCGCTACCATCGAAAATTCTAAACGGCCATCTTTTGCGTGAGAATAACCGCCCATCATTCAAGAGTATCCGGAAACCAAACCGGAAGCGAAAAAAGAAAGGCAGGATACGATAGCCTGCTCCGGAGAAGGGCAGTGGTTCAAAAAGTGTAACAAGAGCGCTCCGGGCAGACCGGTATTGGTAACCAGGCAGACAACACGCCCGCGAAGCGCTTTCCATTGTGGGCTTTGGGGAAACTCGTCCCGAAAATAAAGGATCCACCGTTTGATCGTTTGACGGGAAATATCGAACAGTCGCTCAAGGCTACAGATGCTTTTGCCGCTGAGTCGGCCTTGACGCAAGCACATAACCACGAGAATGATAGCGCCCCAGTAAACCCGGCGGCCCATGAACAAACATGAGCTTGGAAGGCTTCTTCGTCGGCATCCTTCCCGTCCACAGCAAAGGCTTTGACGAATCCGGTACGCTTCCGGGATGATGGCTGGCCCCCCTCGGGGCTTGCGGGGATAGTTGGCTTGGTGAAGAACCCCACCGCAAAATGGGCAGCCCTTTTCTTGGGCCGACTGCGAAAGATCTAAATCGATTTTATGAAGCGTGCGAAAAAGACTGTTTTTCTGGAGAAGCTCTGATAACATCATTCCTGCCCTTCCTTTTTGGGTGATTGGGCAGGAGTCCCTTCGTTTGTATTTGCAAGGTACGGGAGGGGACTCCTTTTTGTTCCCTCACCTATCTTGCAAATTTTACCCTATCTTTCCATCATTTATCGTGACCATTCTCAACGCAATACGACAATATGGGCAATTTGCTGCGAATGGTCGATCCCCGGAACAATGAGTGGCAATTTGACTATGACCCGATGGGCAGGCTCACCTCCCAAACAGATCCGCTTTTAAGCCGGACCTCTTACGAGTACGACGGTGCGAACAACCGCACGGCCGTCATTAACGCTTTTCTCAAGCGCTTTGAGTTTGAGTATGATGATCACAACAATATCATCAAAGCGATAGACCCGTACACGAAGTATATCGCCGCCACCTACAATACGGATAATCTTGCCACTCTCATGACCGATCCGGAAGGAAAATCTTCCGAGGCGGTTTACGATAACGAGGGCCGCATCACCCGGAGCGTGGACGGCGCGGGCAATGCGATCAGTTACGAGTATGAAGAATCGATGCTCTCCCTTGCGGCATCGAATCAACCGGTGCGCAT
>JAZDPP010000047.1:0-2557 GCA_043797445.1 Pseudomonadota bacterium | reverse complement strand
GATATCGCTTTCCCGTGAAGGGTAGGGGCTCATGATGTTGTCCCGGTAGAGTTTCTCAACGGTTGCGCCGTCGATGATTGCCTGTTTGAAAGTGTTGATCAGGCCGGCCGGATTGTCGGACACGACATGGGCCCCTAAAATGGTGTCGTTTTCAGCTACCAGAATTTTATAGCCCGCATGCTGAATGCCGACCCGGCGGTAGGTGGGCCATTTAATATCAGCGGCCGAGCTTTTGCGATATACGATTCCGTCTCTTTTAAGGGCTTCTTCGGTTTGGCCGACCATTCCATGCTGGGGATAGGTAAAAATTACAAAGGGGACTGCTTTATAATCGACGGTGATCAACGCGGTGTCGTTCCGGATGGCTAAAATGTTTTTGGCCGCTACGTGAGCTTCAAAATCGGCCACTCGGGCCAAGGTCGGAGTGGCAGCGCAGTCACCGACGGCAAAGATATGGGGTATCGTGGTTTGCATCTGTGCATTGACGCGAATACCTTTGTCCGTGAGACCAACGCCGATCTGTTCGAGTTTGAGGCTTTGGATTTCCGGGACACGCCCGGCGCCGTGTACTACGAGGTCGGCCTCAAAAACCAGGCCCAAATTTGTGCGAACGTAAAAAACATCGCCCTGCTTATCGATAGAGGCAATTTGGGTTTTGGACCTCACGTCAATTCCGTCCTCGGCTGAGGCTTTCAGCACCAGATCGACCATATCCCGATCCAAAAGGCCCAAGGGGCGGTTGCTGACTTCCGGAATGGTGATGATCCGTTCCTCCGGTCCAATTCGGGCGGCAAAATGGGCAAACTCAAATGAGATGAAACCGCCGCCGACAAAGACGATCCGCCGCGGGAGATGGCCGCGTTCCAGACACGCGGTGCTGGTAACCAGATGCTCCGCCCCTTTAATCGGCATGGCCTGCGGCTTGGCCCCGGTTGCCACAACGATAAAGTCGGCGCCGAATTTTTGTCCGCCCACCTCCACTGTGTGGAGGTTCTTAAACGCAGCGGTGCCTTTCAAAAAATCGATACCGGCCTTGTCAAGTCCGTTGACGACGTTTCCGGGTATGGTGTGGGTAACCTTCTGTTTTTGCTACCATACCGCATGCCAATCACCGGTAGCGGCGGTGGTGATGCCTTTTGTTTCCAGATGCCGCGATTTGGCGATGACTTCAGCCACTTCGTAAAACCACTTTTTAGGCTGACAGCCCGAAAGAGCGCAGGTTCCGCCGGGCCGCCCGCTATTTTCAACCAGCGCAACGTTCAATCCGGCATCTTTCAAATCATAGGCAGCGGTCTGACCACCGGTTCCCGATCCAATGACAATCACGTCGTGTAAGTCTGCATAATAATTCCTCCTCGCTCTGCAAGTTGTGCCACAATTTCCTTATCTTCGTCTGAATGGGCAACTGCACGTGCCAATGGTACTACATTTCGGCTCCGGCCCGCGGGCCTTTTTGATGTCGGTTTGAGCAAAAAAAATGCTATGCGGGCGGATTGTTTCTCATATTTTTGCCTCTCCGCTTTCCAGGCCCGCGACTTTGGCGAGACGAAGCCGATGACGTTCCGCGCCGCTGAATCGTGAGGCGAGAAATGTTTGGACCAGTTCCCAGGCGAGCGCTTGGCCGACCACAAGGCCGCCGAGGCAAATCAAGTTCATCCAGTCGTCCTCGACCCCCTGACGCGCCGAAAATGTGTCATGGATCAAGCAGGCCCTTACGCCCGGCACCTTGTTAGCAACGATGCATGCTCCGACACCACTGCCGCAAATGGCTACCCCGCGATCCACCTCTCCGCGGGCGACTGCACGGGCCAACGGCACGACAAAATCCGGATAATCGTCATCCGGGTCGAGTTGGCAGTCGCCGAAGTCAACTAACTCATGGCCGGCCGAGCGCAATCTTCCGGCGAGTTGTTCTTTCAACTCAAATCCGCCATGGTCGGCGGCGAGGCCGACGCATTGACGCGTTCTCGTCAATTCTTTAGGTGGTTTATTGCCGGTAGCGATCATTGAGGGTGCTCCATGTCTCCGGCCCGGTGCGATTGAGGATGTCTTTGGCATAGGGTGGGTCATCCATGGAACCGTGTGAGATAGGTGGGTTGCCACAATGGAATTGTTACCGTTCATACCTCTCCTTTGCTAAGAAGTGTTTTCCTTTTACATTGTTGCCAACGGGAAATCGGCCCCGCGAGAAACCGCCTCCCAGGAAGAAAACTCCTTTCGCAGGTCTTCGAGTTTTGCCGTAGCGGCGTCGTAAGCATCGTTACCGAGAAGAAGACGGTGGGGCGGGTTTTCGGACTCAAGCGCTTTTACGATGGCGTATGCAGCACGAATCGGGTCCCCAGGCTGTTTTCCGGAGATGGCGCGCACTTGCATCCGCCACGCGCCTGCCGTCGCAGCATAATCGTCAATTTGCAGCCTACTTTCGTTCGCAGAACGCCCCGCCCAATCGGTCCGAAAGCCACTCGGCTCGACGAGCATCACTTTGATGCCCAGGGGTTCCACCTCCTGCCAGAGTGCTTCGGACAAACCTTCGACCGCAAATTTCGTCGCGTTGTAG
>JAZDPP010000046.1:0-7028 GCA_043797445.1 Pseudomonadota bacterium | reverse complement strand
CCGTCCAACCGTATTACAAACGATCTCGACTTCTGATACCTTACTATTATCGATCTAACCTACCTGGGGATTTTCGCGGGGGGTTAAATAACGTGACATTTTTGGGTTAATATTGGGGATATTAAACAAACACTCTACAATTACGGGCTTAAATAGTCTCGGATAGCCTTTTTAGAGAATACATCCCATCGATTCCCGTGACCGGTTTCGGCTTTTTTTCGGGTTTCGACTGGAAAAGGTGTTTGAACCGCAGGTAGTTTTCGGCGACGAAAGCCTTGGTGCCGATAATGCCCGAGTCCGTGAAATAGCGTGTCGGAACTATAACCAGCCAATTTAGTTCGGTAATGCGGAAGATGCGAATCATTGAAGTGTACGCCCTGACCAAAAAACCGGACGAATCGCGTTTTGATATCATCATCGGTAAAATGGTGATCCGGGATCATTCGGATCAGAATGTGAAAATAATTTCCCATAATGCAAAAGCCCAACACCTCGACAAAGTACAACAAGCTGAACCTTTTGATCATATCAACTATGTGGTCTTTATCGATTAGTGCGGCAGATGCGTCTTCGAAAACGGATCCTCCTGGCCGTAAAAACGGGTATACCGCGCCTTTATATCTGCATCCGAAAACTGGGCGTCCGGAATCATGCGGACAAGGATGTGAAAATGATTTCACATCATGAAAAAGCCCAGTATTTCAGAGAAGTACAACGAATCGAATCTTCGAATCAGATCGACCATCCGGTCTTTTTCGATATCCTCAAACGGAAATCCGTCCAGTTCGGTTCTGAACATGACATGTACACCGCCCTCTGGTCGGGGATGATCATTCGGGTTTCTGTCCCCTATTCTTTTAAAGTGACGATAAACGGGTTGAAAAGGCCGATAAAATAAAGGATAAAGAGGACATCCGGATAAGTTGATGTTGCGTTGAGCTGAATGCTTTTTTGAATCCACGGGGTTTCTATATGAATACGGACAGAGATGACTATGACAGCCCATGGAAGGAAATTCTGGAGAGTTATTTTCAGGATTTCATGACCTTCTTTTTCCCCCATGCGTCGCAGGCAATCGACTGGAAAAGAGGGTACCAGTTTTTGGATAAGGAGCTGGAACAGGTTGTCCGGGATGCCGCGCTGGGTAAAAGGTATGCGGATAAGCTGGTGCAATTGTGGCAACTCAATGGGGAAGCCGCCTGGGTGATGGTGCATGTGGAAATTCAGGGGAAAAAGGATGCGGCTTTTGCCAAAAGGATGTATGTTTACAATTACCGGATATTTGATCGCTACGAGCGGGCAGTTGCCAGCATGGCGGTTCTGGCGGATGACCAGTTGGGATGGCGGCCGGATCACTATGCGATCGAGCTTTTCGGTTGCGAAACCGGCATTCGGTTTCCGGTCGTCAAATTGCTCGATTATGCGGATCGCTGGGAGAATCTGAAAGACCATCCAAATCCCTTTGCCGTTGCGGTGATGGCACATTTAAAGACCCGGGAGACGCGGAAGGATTTGAATCAGCGCAAAAGCTGGAAGCTTTTGTTGATAAAAACCCTGTATGAGAAGGGGTATCCCCGGGAAGACATTTTGAACCTCTTCCGGTTCATCGACTGGATGATGCAACTCCCGGACGATATGGAGCAGGCATTCTGGGAAGAGATTCAACAATACGAGGAGGATAAACACATGCCCTATGTTACGAGCGTTGAAAAAATCGGATATCAAAGAGGGGTGTTATCAGGGAAACTGGAAGGCAAGCGGGAGGGCAGGTTGGAAGGCCTTCGCGAGGGGATAGAACTTGCGTTGCAGATCAAGTTCGGCAGTCCTGTTTTGCGTCTTGTCCCGCGACTGCAAGCCATTGTGGATCACACCCGCCTGGAGATGATCAAAGAGGCGCTCAAGACCGCCAAAGATATTAAGGAAATCGAAAGCCTACTAAACGAGCAATAACGGCGCTCATTCGGTCAACCGCTTGAGAGAATAAATGCCGTTTAGACCGGTCACCGGTTTGGGACTCTTTTCCCTTCCCGATCGGAAAACTTTCCTTTACCTTCCGGTATGTTTCCAGCACGAACGTTTTTCCGCCGATTTGCTTGGGCTTGGACGCTATTTTTTTCGATTTTGATCCGCTTCAGTCTCCCTCATATTTCAATCCCGCCGGTGAATACAACCGTTTTAAGTGGCAAAGCGTTTCGCAGTCAGGGATCAGCGTGCTATTCGATGGGGGCGCTACACCGCCGCGGAAAGTCGCTTTAAGGAATACAACCCATCGATTCCCGTGACCGGTTTCGGCTTTTTTTCGTGTTTCGACTGGAAAAGATGCTTGAAACGCAGGTAATTTTCGGCGACGAATGCCTTGGCGCCGATGATGCCCGAGTCCGTGAAATAGCTTGTCCGGTATTGAAACCGGCGTATTCTATCCACGTTGAAATTATTGGCACGCTCTTTTTCCAGAATCTCTCCATCAATTACGCCGGCGGTGCTGTTCCCCGGTTTCGCCACAGCGCCGGCTTCATATACATACCGGCGATAGCGCCGTAACCGCTCTGTTTCATCCAGCACACCGAATTCAACGAGGCCGAAATCAAGGGAAAGAAACCCGTCCTTATTATGTTGCTGAAAATGGTAACCGAGCGAATTCCACCGGTACTCCTCCGGCCGGGTGACGATGCCGGCGCGGATCGGATTCAGATCGATATAGGATAGGCAATTGATCAGCGTTTCGCCGTTTTCAACATTACAGCTTTTAAACCGCTCGCTCCAGAGGGTGCCTCGGCGGTGATGGCGTTTGTTGTAATCACGGGAAATGCTTTGTTTCAGTTCCTTTAAAAATTCCGACAGGCTGGCCCATTTAGTTTGGTAATGCGGAAGATGCGATTCATTGAAGTGGACGTCCTGGCCAAAAAACCGGGTGAATCGCGTTTTGATCTTGGATGCTAACAAAAACAGACCCACCTGTGCTCGATAAAATTGACCCAGGCAGTGCGCAGTTGTTTGTCAGTTTTAAGAATGACAACAAGATCTGGTTTAATGCATAGCCGGCGAAGATTTTCGGGCATGCAGTGATATGGGAAAGGCGTTTGGGGGGCGGTTAACTGGGGTCTTTTTTATCGGAAGGGGCTCTTAAAGAAGGGCCTTCGATCTTTATCGTGATACAGCGATGTTTCAAACGATCCAGCAGCGCATCTACCAGGGACTTTTTTTGGAACAGCTCGTACCAGTCCGGATAATCTAAGTTCGTAGTTATTATCGTTGTCGCCTTGCCGTAGCGCTCCCCCATGAGTTTAAAGAACGCATTGATCTGCTCTGGTTTGAGTGTGAGATACCCAAGCTCATCGATGAGCAGTACGGGGTAATTACAAATTCGGCGAACAAGCCTTGGGGTCGATCTGTCTGCCAGTGAGGCGTAGAGTTCATCCAGAAGATCCTGAGCATTGTAAAATCTTCCCCGGTAACCGTTCACAAGGGCCTGCCGCAAAAGTCCGATCGCAAGGCCGGTTTTTCCAGTACCGGGATCACCGATAAAAACGATGTTTTGTGCCCGCTCAATAAAGGAGAGGCCGGCAAGAGACATAATCTGAGACTTTTGCACACCGGGTTGCTTATCGAAAGGGAAGGTCTTGAGTGTCCAGTCATAGGGGATTTTGGCGTCAGTTAACCGGTAGAGCATGCTACGGTGTTGCCGGTGGGCGCTTTCTTCACAAAGAAGCCGATAGAGAACTTCAGTGACACTCGTACCTTCTTTCTCGGCCAGGTTCAATTCCGAATCGAGGACTTTTTCCATCCCTTTTAGGCAGAGGGCCTTGAGAAGTTCACGCACTTTTTCTCGCATCAATCCTCCGTTTCCAAGCTAAAAAAATCGCCGGATACAAACGTCAGGATCAGGTTTTCCAGCCGGGACAGATCATAGAGTCCATAGTGAAGCGCCTGTTCTATCGCCTTTTTAAACGCATCGCGCGGATAAGTGCGTTGAAGTTCCAACAGTTGTTGCAGTTTTCGCCGGCCAAAGTGGGTGTGTTTTTTGATGCCCACAATATAGCGATCGAGAGATTCGTCTCGCCCGATTAAAACCTTTTCTTCCTGACAGCAGAGCGATTTGGTATTATGCAAAGGCAAATGGTGTCCCTTGGCGATAATTTTACCATCCCGTTTGTCGATGATTCTTTTGTGTTCGGCCACTTTGGTGAATTTGTGATAAACGGTGACGTGGTCCCAGCTCTTGAGCACTTCCACCGGCTGACCACACAGATGTTCCGGAACCGAATACCGATTGGTGTCTACCGTCACATATCCGGACATATCAACAATTCTTTGCAGTGTTTTATAAACCGGCGGCATATGGGGCGGCAAGGGATTGAGGTGCGGTTTTTCGATAAGATAAATCTCCTCCGGACTCATTTGCCCCATGGACCGTTTCGGTTTTTTATTGGCTACTTCATCACACCAGCGTCTGGCCTGCCGGTTCAGATCATGCCAGTCGGCAAAACTGCGGCCGGCAAGAAAATTGTTTTCAATATAGTGAAAATTCCTCTCCACTTTCGCTTTTCGATCCGCGTCGTTAATACGATGGGCCACGAAAGTCATTCCGAAGATTTTTCCGAAAGCCTCCATTTCAGGAGAAATCAGCGCATCAGCACCGCTGCCGGCAGCAATGATCACGCTGGTGTTGTCGATGACACACCGTGCGCACCCGCCCTGCATATAATTGACGCCTTCATTGAGAAAAACCTTGGCTTCAAACCGCGTAAAGACCGGGTAGTACTGAAAAAACAATTTTTTACAATACCCCAGGGTTAAAGATGTACACTCCGCCCTGACTTTTTTATCACCCAGCAGCAACGGATGCGGGGACGTGTCGTGCTGAGATTCTTCCCCGGGGCCAAACTCGTAGACACCGGCGCGCCGCTTTTTCTCTCGAAGCTCCAGCTGCCTTACGATGCGCGTCATGCTGCTGTAGGCAACATCGTGACCGTATTTTTCCAGCAAAACTTCCTTGAGCCGCACGACGTTGCCTTTGCAGCTTTTAAAGTGTTGCCGGACAAGCGATTCGATCGGCTCATGACGGCTCTTTTTAACCGGCACATCCGATGTCTTGCCCCGGATGATTCGGCGCACCGTATTGCGCGATAGTTTCAACAACTGGCTGATGTGCCGAACCGTGCATTGCGAGCGGTGCAGCGTTAAAATCGTCTCTCTTTTTTCGTTCGTTATCACGGATCACACCTCGAACGGTTTTCTCCAGCGTGGTCATTAAATCATTGGTTTTATCAAAAGCCGTTAATAAAGAGCGTTGCTCCAACTCGCTTTGTCCGGGATAAAAAACAACCGGCACCTGGCCGATGAGCCGGGTCAAAATACTTCCAGCGGTTTTTATCTCTTGCACCCAGCGGCCTTCCGGCCCGTCAATGAGCACTTTGGTCTGTCTTTTTGATGTGGTTGCCTCAAGGGCTTTTAGAAAAAGATGCGGCTGATCGACCATGTTCTGCCGCACATTTCGATTCGCTTTTTTATAGTGCTCGAAAAAAAGAGCCAAATCCCGGGTCGAGACTTTCTCTTTTTTCAGATTGTCAGCCAGTTTTCCGGCATGCTCTGCGTTGGCGCGCGCCAACGGTGCAAGCACCCGATGGGCGCTCCAGGAAGAGATACGCCCCTCGTGAACCGCTTCGAGAATCTCATCGGGTAGCATGGTTAAAAAAGAAATCCGGCGGGATACCCAGCTTTTGTCTTTTCCCAAAAGCCGGGCGATTTGCGCTTGCGGCAACTGGTGATGCTCCAAAAGCTCTTTTAACAGCCCGGCTTGTTCAAAAATATCCCACGAGCGCCCCTGCGCAAGCACATGGATCAAGGCATCGGCTTCTTTATCAGGCCAAATCCGCGCATGAACCATATCCTGGCCGCAGCGCCTCAAGGCCGCAACTCTCAGATAACCGTCAATGAGAATATGTTCCGGGGGGGCTACCCCGGGCACTACCAGTACCGGAGAAAGTTGCCCAAAACGCTCAATTGCCTCTGCTAAACGTAACTCCGCCGTCACGCTCCGGATGCGGGTGTGGGCATAACGCAACTTCAGATGGGCAATCTCGATGGTTTTGAGCATGCTCATATGGCGCTGTTCCTTTTAAACGATTTTTCGATCAACTGGTGAACCGTTGCCGGGTCCTCTCGCTCCAGTTGTTCCCGGCTGCTGAGTGGCTCCCCCTTTGTCCGCTTGGGTTCAGCCGGCAACGAAAGCACCTGAAAAAGCCGGCCGTCAAAGGCAATGAGATCTTTGTCCATGAGGCTGTTCCTGGCCAGAATGTAGTCATCAAGTGTCAGCCGCAACAGCGTACATATCTTGTCGTAGCTGTAATAGGACAGGCCATGCCTGTCGGCCACCAGCACTAAAAGCACGTAAAGCAAAAGGCTGTGCTGGTCCAGATCGGACCAGAACCCATCTTGCACGAAGCGGTGCTCGATAAAGGCAAAAGTGCCACTTATTTTACGGACTCGATCGGGGAAAAGTGGACGAATCATCGGCTTTTGTCTCCTTTTTGATGCATCCTAAACAAAGCTGATCGCTATGTCTATCGAGTCCTTCTTTGCAAGATCCCTCATAATTTTTATAACCTTCCGGTATTAAAAGAACTTTTTGCGCTGACGCGTCCATATTTGCAAGATCCATTGATGCCGGCAAAATATAGAAGTAACCACCTTGTATTATTGATGTTTTATCTTTTGACGTGTCCATCTTTGCAAGATGTCGGACGCGCCGATTCGCGTCGCGTTTTTTCTGCAGGGCACGATTGTGGTCACGATATTTCTCATGCTGACGGCGATAATTACGCCAGTAGTCCGGGTTAGCCTCCCGCCAATTTATTTGAGCCTCTTTTTGATTTTTCCGGTAATCCGGATCAGTGGACATTTTCTGTTGCTGCCAGCGCCGCTTGCGTGCTCGTTGACAGGCCTTTCGGTTGCAATATTCATGGTTTTTGACGTGGGGATTTAGATCCAACCAGCGTCGGCAATTTTTACAGCGCTGTTTCTGGTTC
>JAZDPP010000045.1:0-61945 GCA_043797445.1 Pseudomonadota bacterium | reverse complement strand
TCCGGCTATAATTTTGTTCAATTCTTCGGTGTCTTGCTTCAATTTCTGAAAGAATGTTTGATCAAGATATTTGACATCGTGGGCCACATAAAGTTGAGAGCGAACTTCTGCGCATGAACCCTTGGCAATCACAAGAAACTGGTGAAATTCAGCTCGGCCGCCACGTTCATACCCCTCGGCAATGTTGGACATGATGGAAACCGCAGCTCGGCGAATCTGATCCCTTAATCCGAAATCCCTCGCAAACTCGCCTGAAGAAGTCATTTGGTAAATGTGCTTTGTCAATTCCCTTGCTTTCTGCCAGGCTATCAGCTCTTCAAATCCCGCCACGACCACCCTCCCCACCTCTTCTCCCTTACCTCTAACCTCTAACCTCTAACCTCTAACCTCTAACCTCTAACCTCTAACCTCTAACCTCTAACCGCTAACCGCTAACCGCTAACCGCTAACCGCTAATCTCTAAAATTCAGCATCTATTCTTGGACTTAACGCCGCCTTTTCAGCCCCAAAAATGAAAAATTTTGCACCATCAATCGATTCTTTCCATGTAATAAGAACATGTTGCTCATCAAGCGCGTACAGTATTAAATACGGGAACCTTTTGATGTTGATTCTTCTCGTATTTGCTCCAATTTTTCTCCAAGCTTCCGGTGTTTGGGAAATATAACTGACAGTATCCAGAAACGAGGTGTAAAACTGCTCGCCTAAACCTGAAAATTGGTCATTGTAATAATCAATTGCCTCACCCAATTCTTTATCAGCAGGCGGGATTAGGATTATATTCACTTTTGGATGCCTGAACGCAGTTGCTCAATAGGTATTCCCTTTATATGGCCTTCTTTATACGCTTTATATCTTTTCTCAGATTCAAGCACCCATATTTTTTCTATTTGTTCATCTGTTTTATCCAAGCTGTCCAATAGAGTTTCAGCCAAATGAGCTCTATCAATGGCATTTAATTTTAAGGCACTTCTTTTGATTTCTTCTGCTATCATCTATTTTCTCCTTATCATGAGGCCCAGTCGGGTCGGTCCAAGCTAACCCAATGAATTATCATCATATGCATCCCACAAATAGCCGTTTTTCGCCTCAATATCATCGTTTTTGACATCGAAATCGGGCAAATAATTAGCCGTTGGCTCTCTAAGTTGGTAATCCGATTCGCGGCACAACACTTTGCGCCCTTTTGCCGTTGCCCCAAGCTGTTCTTTTGTTTTTTCCGTGAATTCTTTACTGCACACGGCAATACTGCCGGTCCATTTGTCATCACTGTAATAAAAGTTTTTTGGGCCACCGCATTGAAGTATGCAATACCCGCAAAATGAACACTGAGTCACCTTTCTCAACATAAGGCAATATATACGGTAGTCCCGCGACGACCAGCTCCCGTGTCCCGGGGACCCTTCCTGGGCGGCCTATCCCCGGTTGTTCTGCCAACATTTGCGCCGCGGCCCAAATCCGCCTTGCTACACTATTCGCCGCAGCAGGTTTATCACCAGCGATGTATTCCACTGCATCGTCCAGGTTCAAAAGCGCTTTTCGTGTCCATTTAACCAACATCAATGCCCCACTTGCGGAAACTCCCGGTGACTTCAATGTCCGTCGCGATGTCTCCCCGCTCAACTTCTATCAGGCCATCCTTAACTTCCTGGACAAACCATTCTTCATGATTAAGGAATCGCTCTAAAGCCTGATTGATCACCCATGATCTTGAGCGATTCAATGCAGTTGCAAGTCCATCAATACGCCCTATGGTGTCATCATTTATCCGAACAGTTGTGGCTTTCATAATATTCCCTCCCTGTTTTTGTATTCATGATAAATACACCTGAACACAATTGGAATCAACCACAAAACTCGATCATTGCAGGCATTAACACGATTGAAGTCACGAAATACATTTTCACTTCCGCGCTCAAGTTCAAAATCGTTCTTCATTGTAAAACATCCCTGAATCGTTTCAGGCGTTTTAATACCGGTCTTGGATTTTTTCTGAAAGGCGGGGATGTTATTAGACACGTTATAGGCAAATTGCGAACTGTAATTTTTGCACAGTAATATCCGCACAGTCGGGTCGGACCACGCTAATATCCTGAATGATCAACAAATACATTCCATAACTAGCCGTTTTTCGCCTCAATAGCATCGTTTTTGTTTTCAAAATAAGGCAAATACGTATCCATTGACGTCACCCCATTATTCAAGACGACAAAGTGAGAACTTATTCCAGCAGCTTTTTCTTCCTGGGCACAGTTGGACATTCAAGCTGGGGCACCTGATCGTACCCCCCGTGTTTTACCGAAGCACGCAAGCGCTGCAACACCTCGCCGCGTGACAGCGCGCCCCTCGCATCTCGAATATGCTTAAGGTCATAGCGGGGTATGATGTCATACTGCGATCTCTATATCCCTAATACCAACGAATTGAGTATGGTCGTCAACGATCGTATCCTCTATACAGGAGCCGATAGCTTCAGTAATATTTTCTATGGCCTCATCAATGGTATAGCCATAACTATGACATCCTTCCGGTCTGGAAAAAATATCCTGGCGTGGCCGGTACGATGATCAAGGCCGAAGTATCATATAAGTGTAAAAGATTCAGGTGTGATGCCGGGGAAACCAAGCAGTTCCACTCGGGTGATGGCGCTGTATCCACACTCGGCGGTTCGAATCTGACACGCAGCTACATCCGTCAGCACAACGGGGTCGGATTTCAGGATGCCAAGAATGAAATTGGTATCCAATAGATATTTAATTCCACTCATTACGCAATTTTTCCTGAATCTCCATGGGGTCACCCGCCAAGGTTAGAAAGCTTTCCAATCCACCCTTTAACGTAATCAGCAATTCACCGGTTACCGGTTCAATCCTTCCATGCCGTCTTTATTCTCTTAAAAATTGATGAGTTACGCCATTAGAGGCTCAGGAAAATCTTTCACTGTCTCGTAAAGTTTTTCAGTCGTAGTCATATGATATGGCAATTATATTTTAAAAATTGGGGATCATCGGACATCAGGGCAACTTTGTTGACAAGGGCTTGCAGCCAGTATCATCCGGTCAAAAGGATCTTTATGGTGAAATGGCAGGTCACCCAGAGCCATTGCATGGATACCTGAAAAATCCAATACTTCAATCTGCATTTTCTTCGCCATTTCAAGCGGATCAAACTCAATTCGAATTTTACCGATCGAAAATTTGATCATAAGCTCTGCAATACTCATAGCACTCAAGATGACTTCATTTGCTGGGGATTCCAGCTCATACCGTCTTTTTGTATTGATTTTTTCAGGACACGACAGCATCCACAAAAAGATATGGGTGTCAATTAATATCTTCACGGCTTCTCACCATAAAACATGGTGTTAATTTCTTCATCCTCTTCCATAAAGTCATCCGGGATATCAATTTGCCCTGCAAGCAAACCAAGCTGACGCTTCGCTTTCGGCTTATGAACGACCAACTCGACAAGCGGTAAGTTGTTTTTGGCAATTATGACCTCTTCGCCATGATATGCCATATCAACCAGCTTTGAGAGGTTTGTTTTGGCTTCAGATATATTGACAATCATTATGCGCCCCTATGGTTATAAACCATCAGATCAAGCATATCCGTTTAGGTCAATAATAGCTATCCTGGTCCAGTTAGTCAAGTTGGGTTATAAGCTTTTTTTGATCTATGGAGGACTTGTCCGTGGGTGATTATCTGGTTCAAATTCCACCCCGTTTTCTATTCGTTGGGCTAAAAGTGTTAAATCCATAGGTTAGAGGTTAGAGGTTAGAGGTTAGAGGTTAGAGGTTAGAGGTTAGAGGTTAGAGGTTTCACATTCGTCCGCCATTTGGCTCTGTCTGTGAACCATACCGCACCCCGCCTCTCGGCGACGCTGTTACGTTCGGTTTCAGGCACGGAGAGCGTTCGGGCCTGGAGAGGTTTTAACAAACAGGTCATGCTCCCAATGTGATGGGGCGTCACCGCATTATTCAATACGACAGGGCGATGGCGTCTTTTCGCCTCGGACAGCCACTGGAGCCGGCAGCGCTTGTCTTTGGCAAATTCCATTTTATGTAAATTCTTTCGGCCTGAAATCCTTTACATTCCGGCGGATTCGATCAAAGCGAAAATCCATCGGACGAAAAAGTCCTTTCACATTCCGGTAAAATAATTCCTCCGCCACTTCCCCCTGTACCAACCCCTGATCGGCGAGCTGTTTTCCGGCTTTTTCCAGATTAATGCCAGGGCGGTTGTTTTTTGATATCCTTCTCGGCCCCGTTAGCGTATCTGTTCTTTCATCAAGCGCTGGGGTGTTTTATAAATCCGATTCTTCAATCCCCGCAATTTTCATTAAGTGCATCTGCAATCCTATTTTTAATGGAGAATCGCCGTGAACAGGAACTGATATGCGTGCAATATTTCCAACCTTGGTGAAAATGTGATGACTTCCATTGGTGCGTTTGAGTTCCCAGTCTTTTGAAACCAATATGCGGCAGAACCGTTTTCCGCTAATTACCTTCATACTGCTATTTCTACGATTCTATCTTTATCGGAAATGGTAATATCTTGGATGTCGATAGACAAACAACCTTCCACAGCTTCGTAAATATTGCTCAATAATTCGTCGAAAGAATCACCTTGAGTAACACAACCCGGGATGGATGGAACTTCTGCCCATAGGCCGCCTTCTTTTGCTTCATGTATTACCACTTTCAATTTCATAATGCACCCTCAAGTGTTTAATATTTAACTACTATAACATATTCTCATATTTATAATATGTTAAAACGAATATCAATCGATATCTGGTACCCAACTCCATCCGACCTTCCCGGCGATGCCGCCCAACTGCTCCTGTGTAAAGTTCTGTTCTTCCAGTCGGATCGGGGCAAGCTAACCCCATGAATTATCATCACATGCATCCCACGAATAGCCGTTTTTCGACTCAATATCATCGTTTTTTGTTATCAAAATAAGGCAAATACGTATCCATTGACGTCACCCCATCATTCAATACGACAAAGTGAGAGCTTATTCCAGCAGCTTTTTCTTTCTGGCCGCAGTCGGACATTCAAGCTGGGGCACCTGATCGTACCCCCCGTGTTTTAACGAAGCGCGCAAGCGCTGCAACAGCTCGCCGCGGGAAAAAGCGCCGCCGGCGTCTCGAATATGCTTGCAGAAATAATAAGTGAACGCCCCGTTATAAGCCCCCCCGATGTACGCATCCGCGGAGGTCTGGTTATTCCGGCACCCGGCGAACAGCACATGGTTTGTGGGATTGGTCGCCTTCAACATCCGCGTGACCGGCAGGTCCTCTTCCCCCATCTGCCGACAGAGAATATCAATGGGCGGGGCGATAAACCGGGATTTGAAACCATACTCGGCCGGCAACAGCGCCAAGGCCGCCGCCTCACGGGTACCGGTGCCGGAATGGCAGGCATCCAACAGCACCTCCAGGCGAACACCGGCCGGAAGGGTGGAAAAAATCTTTTTTAGATCGTCATCGACGATATAGGTCCCCTCCCAGTCCATATCGTGCGGGCAGAGGATTTCATCCAGATGGTCCTTTAATTCATCCCCGTCCCGGTCCCGGATCTGCGAGCCGTGACCCGAGAAATGAAAGAGGAGTCGATCTCCGGATTTGGCATCCTTTACCAGCCAGTCCAGCCGGTCAAAAATGGCTTTCCGGGTGGCACGACCATCCGCCAGAACGCGAATCTGCTTGACGGAAAAGCCGAAATACTTCAGCAGAATGTCCCGGACATTGGTGACATCGTTCACGCAACCTTGAAGATCCGATCCGGGGAGTTTGTACCGGTTGACACCGACGAGAAGCGCTTTGTTGGGCATGGGGAAACCTCCTGCTTTGAGATGGAAGATGAGAAAAACGTGAAGCTGATATTGTGCTTAATTGCGATTGGTTTTTCGTTGGGATGTAAGCCTGTCTCCTTGTCCAAGAGAACTTGGGGTATTCAAATATTGATATAAGTAATTTCAAACACCCCGGACATTCTCATTTTTTCTTCTTTATCGTGTGCTTAACCTTCAAAACAGCAAAATTCAGTTCAATTGATGTTCGGTATCGGTATGTCGCTCATTATAGGAATTTCATGCCCCGCGGTATGCCTGCCGGATAAATTATAGGCGGCGCGAAGGAAGCACCGGGGGCGCAATGGCACCCCAAGGCCCGGGCAAGCGCCTCGCGGGCCTTTTCTTCCCCATGCACCAGCCGGATCTCACCCGGCGGCGCCGGCATGGATCGCACCCAGTTGACCAGCATGCGCTGATCCCCATGAGCGGAATACCCCGTAAGGCTGTGAACCCGCGCCTTAACGGGGATTTTTTTCTCAAGGATATTTCTTCCCGGGGTTCCCGCTGCCTGGTATCCCACAAAAAAAAGATCATTTCGGGAATCTTTCAGGCCCCGCTCCAGGTGATCCACGATGCGGCCGCCGGTGCACATGCCGCTGCCCGCGATGATGATGGCGGGGCCGTTGACCTCCAGAAGGCGTTTATGATCCCGGTAGGTTTCCACCGCATAGAGACTTTTAAAATCAAGGGGGTCGTCCCCGCCGGCCTTAAGCTCCCTTGCCTCCTGATCCCAGAACGCCTCCAGATCCGAATATATTTTTGTAATTTCAAGGCCCAGGGGAGAATCGATAAATACGGGGATCTTGGTTCCGATCCGGTCCAGCTCATAAATGAGCTCCTGGGTTCTTCCGAGGCAAAAGGAGGGAATATACACGATGCCCTTGTCGGAAAGGGCTTTTTCGAGCAAACGTTTTAACGCCTCGCCCCTGTCTTTTCTATTGGCATGAAATCGATCGCCATAGGTGGATTCCAGAATAAGCAGATCGCAAGCATCGGGCGGATCCGGGTCCGGCAACAGGGGCGTATCGGTGCCGCCAAGGTCTCCTGAGAATATGACCTTATAGCCATTTGGCGCACCTTCGGGAAAATAAAACTGAATAAAACAGGAGCCCAGAATATGCCCGGCACACCCAAGCTTGAAAGTGATGCCCTCCTTGAGGGAAAAAGTCTCGTGAAGTTCAAACCCCCAGGACAACTCATCGATCCTGCCTTCCAGGCGCCGAATCTCCGGTTCGGTTTTATCCGAAAAAGACAGGGCGTCATGAAGCATGGGGAGTAACAGCGCCTTGGTGGCATGGGTGCAGAGAATTTCCCCCGCAAATCCGGCATCGATCAGCGCCGGCACCCGGCCGATGTGATCGATATGGGCATGGGTCAAAAACAGGTAGTCTATTTTTTCCGGGGGAACGGGAAACCGGTCAAAGGGCAACTCGGGGTCATGGCCATAGGCCGTGCCGCAGTCCACCAGAATATTGATCCCGTCAGTCAAGCCCGGCCGGGTCTCTGCCAGATGACAAGACCCGGTGACACAATCTTTGGCGCCGAGATGGGTTATTTTCATGGGGGATATGACGTCTTACGCTTATTTATCGCCGGAATCTATGTCAAAAGGGTGCGAATTCTGCGCGAACAGATCTTCCGGAGAAGTATTATTCTCTATAAAATAAGCAACTTTACACCAGTGTTCGATCTGAAGAGAGTTAAACGTCAATCCGCATCTTCGGATCCGGAAGTTCTCGGTGTCGCCATCTTTCGCGCCCGGAAGTGTTGAAACCGACTGATACGCAATCTTGCAAGGGAGTCCCGAAAGACTGTAGCTTTCATCCAGGGTGAAGATATCGACGTGGAGCTTTCCTTCGGGCGGTGTCTCATCGCTGATAAATTCAAAAGAAAGACCGCCGAGACTGATGTCTACCAGTTTTCCGACCTGATTGAGCTTGCTGCCCAGAGATGCAAAAGCGTTTTTTACTGGTTTAAATCGAATGGTTTTTCGCTGGTTACCGGTTGCCATAGTATACATCATGTTAGCTCTCCCTGCGCTAGTGGAAAATTAAGTTGGCTTTAAGATGACAGCTCCGCCTGGTGGGTTACACCCCCCAACTGCTGCTTAAGAGAATCGACACCGGTGAAACAGGGGGAACCGCATTTTAGCTTAGAAATCCTATCGTTATCCGAAATCCGTTATAACCGGAATATGAAAATGGCAAATGCGGTTCCCCTGACCGGTGTGACGAACAGACTCGATAAAAAGATAAATACAGCGATAACTATTCGAATCTTGATGTAATTATAAAAGTAACGATTATGTACGCTCCGGGAAAGAAACCGTCAAGGAGTAAAAATAGGGGGTAGGAAATGGGTATTTTTAATACCTACATCTATATTTTTTATATTAATTCAGATTGTTATATTCCACACTGTTCAGTCGGGTCTGGTCGGGGTCGGGTCGGGTCGGACCACGCGACGCTAACTCAATTATCATCACATGCATCCCATAAATAGCCGTTTTTCACCTCAATATCATCGTTTTTGGCATCGGAATCAGGCAAACAAATAGCCGTTGGCTCTCCGAGTCTGATCAAGTATATTCAAATTCCACCCCGTTTTCTATTCGTTGGGGCTAAAAGTGTTAAATCCATAAGTTCGGCAGAGATGGTCTTTTTTGGCTCCCATCAGGTCTTGTTTGACCATCTCCGCTACCATTTCCCGGAAGGTTATTTGGGGTTCCCAGCCAAGTTTGCGCTTTGCTTTTGAAGGGTCCCCCAGGAGAGTTTCCACTTCGGTGGGCCTGAAATATTTGGGATCCACGGCGACAATTCGTTTTCCGGTTTTGGTGTCAATTCCGGTTTCATCAACACCGGCGCCGTTCCAGGTGATGTCCATGTCCAGCTCTTTGGCGGCGATGTTGACAAAGTCCCTGACGGCGTGTTGCTTGCCGGTGGCAATAACGAAGTCTTCCGGCGCGTCCTGCTGGAGCATGAGCCATTGCATTTTGACGTAATCTTTTGCATGGCCCCAGTCTCTTTTGGCATCCAGATTCCCGAGGTAGAGGCAATCTTGCAGGCCGAGGCTGATTCTGGCCAGGGCACGGGTGATCTTGCGGGTGACAAAGGTTTCACCGCGTACGGGGGATTCATGGTTGAACAGAATACCGTTGCAGGCGTAGATATTGTAAGCCTCCCGGTAGTTGACCGTAATCCAGTAGGCATAGAGTTTAGCGATACCATAGGGGCTTCTCGGATAAAAAGGGGTTTTTTCGGTCTGCGGAATTTCCTGGACCTTGCCGAAAAGTTCCGAGGTCGATGCCTGGTAAAACCGGGTTTTATTTTCGAGGCCGAGAAGGCGAATGCCTTCCAGGAGCCGCAGGGTGCCAAGCGCATCCGTGTCCGCCGTGTATTCAGGCGCCTCAAAGGAGACCGCCACATGGCTCTGGGCGGCCAGATTATAAACCTCGTCGGGCTGGACCTGTTGGAGAATACGGATCAGGCTGGTGGAATCCGTCAGATCACCATAATGCAAAATCAGTTTTGTATCCTGTACATGGGGATCCTGGTAAAGGTGATCGATCCTGTCCGTGTTGAACAGAGACGACCTTCTTTTGATACCGTGAACTTCATATCCTTTATCTAAAAGAAGTTCCGCAAGATATGCCCCGTCCTGGCCCGTAATACCGGTTATGAGCGCTTTTTTTATCATTTTATTCCTGTTGTTGTGACGTAAGGGATTCCTCATCCAGCACGATGTGAGACGATTCGAGAGACTTCAAAAGGGAAAGTATCTCTTCGGGATTTTCCTTCTTTCCCGGCCCATAGGCATTAAAGGAAACACCCGTCTGATATCGATAGCTCTCTTCACGGTTTCGTGAAATCCATCTGACAATCGCCTTGATTTCCGGTTGTTCATCGCCCGAATTCGGAAATACCAGCTTAATGGTAAGTTCAGAACCCGGACTCATTCGATCGTTGCCTAAAAATTTCAACCCGCCTCTGCTGATATCGAGCACCGGGAAAAAATCATCCGTATATTCCCCCTTTCGCCAAAGAGGTGGCTTTTTCTTGTAAAAAAGGGTGGTCCCCGGAATACTAAATCGCCGGCAATGCCGCTTTTTCATCCCTGTCCTCCACGCTTATATCTTCTTTTGGGTTTAAACCGATACGGGAAGAGTCATTAATTGCATGCGAATACCCATGATTTCCATATAGCTCCGCTTCCTCAGTTACAATATTAAATCCGAGCAAATTAAATAGATTAGGCCCATAGCCTTGCTTCCTACCAGTTTAGGCGGCCGGAAGCAAGTGAAAAAATTGACCTTTATTCTTCCATTATCGGCAACGGGACACGATTTCTTGAAGAATTCGCCAAAAAGCGGCGAAGAGAGGGGGCGAGCCCCAAATGGTCACTTGCATGATTCCGGATTTGTTTTTAGTATCGAATCATTAGGGAGTCAGAAAATATTTAAATACCGGTATTGCCGTTCTTCTTGCTCTTGCTCTTGCTCTTGCTCTTGCTCTTGCTCTTAATCATGCTCTTGCTCTTAATCATGCTCTTGATTCAGTATTCATGAGGAAGATTAAGATTAAGAGCAAGAGCAAGAGCAGGAGCAAGAGCAGGAGCAAGAGCAAGAGCAAGAGCAAGAGCGGGAGCGGGAGCGGGAGCGGGAGCGGGAGCGGGAGCAGTGGTATATTAGGAAATGCGAAGTCCCTTATAACCGGCGATCGCAACGGATATCATATCAAATGAAATTTCTATTCATCGAACCTTTTTTCGGCGGGTCCCACAAGGATTTTGCCGAAGGCCTGACGGCCCATTCCCGGCACGCCATTGAGCTCATCACGCTGCCCGCCCGTTTCTGGAAGTGGCGGATGCGGGGGGCGGCCTTGCATTTTTCTAAACTTCTGCCCGCTCTATCCGGCTATGACGGCATTGTTACATCGAGCCTGATGAGCCTTTCGGATTTTAAAATGCTGGCCGGTGCTCACTGCCCACCGGTGCTGGTCTATTTCCATGAGAACCAGTTGACCTATCCCCTTGCCCCCGGCGAATCGATGGATCTCCAATTCGGATTCACCGATATTACCACCGGCCTGGCCGCAAATCGGATCCTTTTTAATTCCAGGACCCACTTGAACGTCTTTTTTAGCGCCCTGCCCGGCTTTCTCAAACGTATGCCCGAATTCCGGCCTCACTGGGTCACCGCGGAAATCCGCGGAAAAGCCGATATGCTCCATCCGGGATGCCACTTTCCCGCCGTAATTCCCCCACCGGCTCAAAAAAAGGATCTTCCCCCCCTGATCATCTGGAATCACCGATGGGAATTCGACAAAAACCCGCAAGCTTTTGTTGATGCGCTGGCGGCGATCTCCCGGAAGGGGATCGATTTCCGCCTGGCAATACTGGGAGAAAATTTCCAAACCGTCCCCCCGGCCTTATCAGAAGCAAGGGAACGCTTCAAAACCCAGCTGGTTCAGTATGGGTACGTTCCCTCCAGAGAGGCATACTATGACTGGTTGCGGCAGGGAGACATCGTTATCAGCACCGCCCATCAGGAAAATTTCGGCATTTCCATCGTGGAGGCGATACGACACGGCTGCCTTCCCCTGCTGCCGAACCGATTGGCCTATCCGGAGATTCTCCCAAAGGCGTTCCATGCCGATTTTTTGTACGAGGATCAAACGGCCCTGATCGAGAAACTGGCGAGCCTGATAGCGGGGTATCATCAATTCCGGAGCAAACGCGAAACGCTTATGAGCGACATGGCCCCCTATGCATGGGAAAACAGGGTCGCCGCCTTCGATCGGGAACTGACCCGCCTGGCAACACAGTCCAGCGGTTGATATAAGCGATGAATCGGCCTTGATCATCGTTTCGGCCACCCCCAAATGGAGTGAAGGTCACGCAAGGGCGTTTTTGGAAGCCCGGCAAGCTGTTTGAGCGACAGCGAGTTCTTGCCGGGCTGGAAAAAATGCCCTTGCGTGGCCGGAACGATGATCAAGCCCGATGAATCATAACCACCACTTTTCCTTCAGGACGTCGATTATTTTATTACAGGCATTCCCATCGCCATAGGGGTTATGCGCACACGCCATCCGTTCATATTCCGACGCATCCGTCATCAGTCTTGAAACCTCTCCTATTATCCTGCTCTCATCGGTGCCCACCAGTCGCGCCGTTCCGGCATCGATTGCTTCCGGGCGTTCAGTGGTATCGCGCATTACGAGAACCGGTTTTCCCAGACTCGGGGCCTCCTCCTGCACGCCGCCCGAGTCCGTCAAAATCAGTTTCGACCTGTCCATTAATGAAACGAAGGGTAAATACCCCAATGGCGCCATTAAATGAACATTTTTCCGGTCCCGGAGTAATCGATAAACCGGCTCCCGGACATTCGGATTTAAATGCACCGGATAAATGAACCGGGCATCGGAAAACGTTTCCGCTAAAAATGAAATCGCCTTGCAAATATTCTCAAACCCTTTTCCAAAATTTTCTCTTCTATGGCCGGTTACCAGCACAATGGGGATATGTGAGTTGGGGTCCATCAGTTCCCCCGGCAAATCAGGGATTGACGGTGGATGCCGACGAACCTTTTCGACCGCAATCAAAAGCGCATCGATAACCGTGTTCCCCGTCACAAAAATATCCCTCTCGTCAACCCCTTCCCGGCGTAGATTTTCCCTTGAGCGCTCTGTCGGGGAAAAATGAAAATCCGCTATTCGGGTTGTGAGAACCCGGTTTATTTCTTCGGGAAAAGGGGAATATTT
This sequence comes from Pseudomonadota bacterium, assembly GCA_043797445.1. GTDB lineage: Bacteria > Desulfobacterota > Desulfobacteria > Desulfobacterales > JAFDDL01 > JAZDPP01. The sequence goes on along the minus strand of JAZDPP010000045.1, from coordinate 49,326 downwards.
ATTCCCGGTTCTAAGCCCGGCTTCCACGTGCCCAACGGGGATTCCATGATAAAAAGCCGCCAGAGAGGCACAAAACACGGTCGTTGTATCACCCTGAACGATAACGAGCTCCGGTTTATGCTCATTAAGATAGGCATCGATCCTGGAAACGGCTTTTGACGTCAGGGATGCCAGCGTCTGGTCCGGCGTCATGAGGTTCAAATCCACATGCGGGTGAATATCGAAAACCGCCAGAACCTGATCCAGCATTTCCCGGTGTTGGCCCGTCACACACACATGGGGTTCAACATCGGGCCATTCACGCATTTTCAGTATTAAGGGACTGAGCTTAATGGCTTCAGGTCTCGTCCCAAATATAAAGGATATTTTGGCCTTGATCATCGTTTCGGCCACCCCCAAATGGAGTGAAGGTCACGCAAGGGCGTTTTTGTAAGCCCGGCAAGCTGTTTGAGCGACGGCGAGTTCTTGCCGGGCTGGAAAAAATGCCCTTGCGTGGCCGAAACGATGATCAAGCCCGATATTTTTTTGCTCTCATTAATTTGACGCAAACTTGCGACCCAAATCATTGTCAATGACATACATGCAGACTTCTCGCGCCCCCTGCTGGGTATAGCGATACTTTTCGCTTAAATTATTGATCAGATACGCCACATCATCCCGGATCCGCTGGTCGTAGGTCTTGAAGTTTTCCGACTCATAGTCCATGATCGCGCGACGAAAATTTTCATTTTCCAAAAACGGCTCCAGTACCTTCTCCTTTAGATTATAGATATAACGTTCGTGCAAATTCTGGAAAAGAGCGGTTTGCGTTATCGCTTTTTCTTCGATCAGAATGTCCTGGGGAAGGGTTCGGGTCGTATACTCCTTCTGTGTGTCCCGGCGGAAGGTGGCCCGCCGGTGCGCGTTGCTGGAAGCGCCCAAAAGCCGTCTCTCGATGCCGGAGAAGAAATCTTCGGTAATGGATAGTTTCTCGCCCGTAAATTCACAGGTTGGGCTCGTTCCGATCTCGAAATTAACCGCAAAAAGATAGTTTTGAATATCTCTTGAAATTTGCGCCTCGTTGTAAAAGTAAAGCGACTCCTTTACCTCCTGCAAAACGGTATAATTATACATCTGCTGTAACGACTCCAGGAATCCCTTGGAAATCGGCAGCCGTTGATTTTCAACCAGTCCGCTGAAAAATTTGCACAGTGTCGACATATGAATCAACCGGTCATCCTTGGCATACCGGGAATAGAATTCGTTGAATATTTTAATGGAGTCGCGACCGGAAATGCCTTTAATTCCTTCCGTGTCGGATTCTCCGATAATTCTTCGCCGCCGTTTGGCGGTAAGCTTTTTCCGGTCCTCCTCGGATAACCAGGAGGGAATATGACCGGTGTATATTTCCATTTTCAAGAGCTGGAGATTCTCATCGCAGAAATTTTTATATTTTCCGGGTTCACCGATCCACTCCAGAAGCGCGTCCGATTTTTGATTCAACCGCGTTGAAATGATCACCCTGGCAAAGTTATGAAGCACTCTCGGCAGGAAGCTCTGCTCAATATGCCGGCCGAAAATGTTCCGGTAAATCTCTACTTCGGTGTTCAAATCCATGACGTAAGGGATTTTGATATACTCGATCCGGTCGGAAAAAGACGGAAAATCCTTTATGTTTGCCTTGTCTTCCGGGTTCATCAGGGCAATAAAGAGAGAATTGACATTCTCTTCGATATCTTCCACCTTGTGAACCCCCTCGCTGATGACGTTGTGAAGCTGAATGAGCCGTTCGATATTGTTCGATTTGATATCCATCAGCGCATAGATGCCGTTATTCGTTTTGGCGTATCTGGAAAAAATATATTGAACCAGGTTGCTGTCCATCAGAATATCGTTAATCTGTGTCTGAATCATCTGATTGGTGAGCGTGGTACGCCGCAAGGGCATGTCTCCGGGATTAAAGACACTGATTCCTTCTCCAACGCGCCGGTTGAACTGGTAAGGCCGGGCGTAAATCCGCTGAAATACCAGCCGCGGGCTTTTCAGTTTGGTCAGCAATGCCTGATACAGTGAACTGCAAATCGTGCAGGGATTATCCTTAAACACCCACTCATATTCTTTATCGGTAAATAATTTCCATTTAAATTCATCATTTTTAAAAAGCTCATCAAAAAAGGGGCGCCGGGTGCTTTTCGGAATCATCAGCAGGGGGTTATCATGACTCACGCACGGTATCTCAATAAAATCATTGGCGGTAAGGGCGACAGCCGCATCCGCCTTCGGCGAATCCGTAACCTGGGTGGGTTTCAGAAAGCTGTTGATCCGGCGGTCTAGGCTGGGATCCGAAAAGCCGGCGAGAAGCCGGCGATCCACTCGCCATACCGTTTCATATCGCATGCCGTGATCCGTGTTGGTATATTCTTCAAACTTCATCAATAGATTGTTCAGGAAGGTGCTCTTGCCGCATCCGTGAGGACCTTCGAAAATATACAGCTTGTTCTGCTGGGCTCCTCTGCGCATGGCTTCGACATGATTGATGAATCGATTGGCAAAGAGGCGGTCGGCAAAAAACGGCCGATCCACGCCATCGACAAACAGTTGATTGCAGTTGTATCGGGCATAATGAATCGATTCCGGATCATCCGGATATTCATCGTTTTCTTCCGCTACATAGTTTCTGACCATGTCATGAAATGTCTGAAAAACGTTTCGAATGACCTGCCCCGGCTCATCCGCCACCATTTTGAGAAATTCTTCAAAAGAGATCAATGCGCGCTGATCATATTCCCGCACCGCCATATTGAGGATCTTCATCGCTTTTTTTAGATCTTTCATAACTTCGCGCCACCCCTTTAAGGGACATCGTATTTTCTAATAACGTTTGTCGTACTCTTGCTCTTGCTCTTGCTCTTGCTCTTGATCTTGCTCTTGATCTTGCTCTTGCTCTTGATCTGGCCTTGATCATGGTTTCGGCCACGCCAGGGTATTTTTTCCAGCCCGGCAAGAACTCGCTATCGCTCAAACAGCTTGCCGGGCTTCCAAAAAAACCCTGGTGTGACCTTCTCGCCACTCGGGTTGGCCGAATCGATGATCAAGGCCCTAAATCGTAATCTATTATTCATGAACTCAACGCTTTCCTGGAAAGAGTCCGATTTTTCATCGTATAGACCGCCCGCTGCCATTTAATCGTCCTTGGCTCGCTCTCTTTGGGAGTTCCCGTGGTCGGCTTTGGTGATAATCCGGTCCCGGAAGCCGTGGGAGGCGCCGCCACCACATCACTCGTTTCCAACTGGACGGCCCCGCCCCACAGGTATTCGATTCCCAGCATGGTATTGGCAATAAACTCGTTAACCAGGGGTTTGCTTTCAAAATGATGATAAAGATAGAGTGTGTCATCTTTCATCTTATCTTTATCCACCGTGATGTGGGGGGGGTGATAAAGCGTGTCCAGCAACATCCGCCGATAATCCCCGGCCTTGCGACTCTTGACGTAATATTCCCAGACCATCTTCTGCTGATTCAGTCGCCTGTCAGCCAAAAACAGGTTGTAATCCGTTAGAAAATCCTGATCCACAAAAGAGTTCACAAACATGAAATCACAGAGTTCTTCACGAATGGAGAAAATGAGCTCCCTGCCTTTTGCAGCCGTTGCATCGAATTTTTTCCGGGCATGTGCATCATGAAGTTTTTCAAATTCAAACGAATATTTTCCCTTATCGGCCATTCTTTCTATATGGCTGAAAAGGCGCATTCCGAGTGCGTAAGGGTTTAACCCCACCCGGGGCATCGAGGTAACGCCGGCGTGAACTCTGGCAAAATCAACCTCGTGGCCCCTGATGCGGTCGTCCTCTAAAAACAGCTTCTCGTGCCAGTAACTTGCCCAGCCCTCGTTCATGATCTTGGTACGAATTTGCGGCTGAAAGAAAAGAGAGGTATTTCGAACAACGTGCAACACCTGCTTCATCCACCGGTTGCTCTCCTTATTCAAAAATACCGAGTTTTCGGTTATGAATTGAAGCAGATCGATATGTCCCGGCGCTTGCGTCTCCCGGCTTTTTTTAAACAGCTCGTCAAACTCCGGGGATACCTTCCGGATCTCGGCAAAAAACGCCTCGTCGCCGGCCCCTCCATATTGCGCATTACAGTCGTTATACCGGTTTATTTCTTTCAGGTACTGGGTAACGCTCACCTTTTTCACGGATTGGAGAAACACATCGAAATAAAAATCGAGCATCTGACTTTTTCGCCCCACGGGCTGGCGATCCATTCGGGAAAGCTCCCCGTGATATCCCACCAGATTGTCAATGCCCCTCGCGAATTCAATGACATAATCCACCCAGCGCCCCTTTTCGGCTCTGAGCCTGGCAATAAGTCGCTTGTCCGAAAGGGCCTGCCCCGTAAAATCATCGTCCCAGGTGTGCCTGAAAAAAAGGTTGTTCTGGAAAAAATCGATATGCCCCAGCACATGATAAAAAATCATCACGTTCAACCAGTCCGGATTGTTATCATTATAATAAGAGATGGCAGGCCGGGTGTTGATGACGGTTTCGTAGGGGTTCCCCGGGTAAAGCTCGTATTTGCCTTTCTCTTTTAAGACCTCCACATCGTGAACCCAGTAATCGTAAAGAGTCGGTATCATCACTTTGGGAGTCAGCTCCAGAAGATCCCGGTTGGTCACAATATATTCAAGAGATTCATTCTGAAACCGTAAGCCGGCATCCCTGGCCCGGACTTTACACCCTTCCATTATTTTTTTTGTATGCTGGTCAATCAATTCCATAACTGATCTCGCGTATTCCGTTTATTGGGGACATCGCATTTCCTAACATACCACTTATCCCGCTCCTGCTCCTGCTCTTGCTCTTGCTCCTGCTCTTGCTCTTGCTCTTGCTCTTAATCTTAATCTTAATCTTAATCTTAATCTTAATCTTGCTCTTAATCTTCCTCCTGATTATTGAATCAACAGCATGCTTAAGAGCATGATTAAGAGCAAGAGCAAGAGCAAGAGCAAGAGCAAGAAGAACGGCAATACCGGTATCTTAATATTTTTTGATCCCCTTAGCTGTTAGCTGCTATCTCCCATCAAGAGATCAGGTTCTTAATCCCTTCTATAATTCTGGGTTCATCCGCATCTTCCCGCATGACGTCGAGTCGCAACAGCGCCCGATGTTCCGTAAGAAGCCCGGATCTTTTCAGGTAACGCTCCACTTCGCTGTTCCCGGCCTTCGCCTGGGCGTGCTCGGCCACCGTCACCCCGACACGACTGGTATAGGTAATCATCTTCTTTAAAGCGGGAATCGCCTCTTTTCCGTCCGTATCCCAGTCATCCCCGTCGGTTCCATGAAAAACGTAAATATTATAATCGGCGGCCAGGTTTTCTTTCTCCACGATTTCATTCACCAGATGGTAGGCGGTCGACACCTGGGTGCCACCGGCGACTTTCGAATTGTAATACGTATAGAAATCTTTCACTTCCTTGGCTTCGGTGTCATGCAAAATGAAACGGGTCTCCACCTGTCGCGCGTATTGATAGAGCAGCCAGCTGTATATCAGAACATGCTGGGTCACTACCAATTCGGTTGCCTTGCCGATCATGGATCCCGAGTAGTCTCTCAGGAAAAACACCAATGCCTGGGACTCAAAATCTTTCTCACGGGATAATATCCGGTAAATTTTGTTGTTCGGCGGAATCAAAAACCGGGTGGGGTCGATATCCATCACATCCGGCAGATTCCCGAGACTGATATTGGTCTGGACAATTTTGCGCAAGGTGGCTTTCTTGTCGAGCACCTGCCCGCTCCCCGGATGCCGATCGGTCAGGTCATAAGTGTAGCGGGTGAGAGATCGCTTTTTCCCTTTGTCTTTCAGGTTCGGCAGCTCAAACTTCTCTGTCAGAATTTTACCCAGATCATAGGCGCTGGACTCCATTTCATGCTGACCGCCTTCCCCCTGCCCCGGCCCCCCCTGCCCCGATGCATCGGGTTCTTCCCGGACGGGCTGCTCACCAATGACCTCCCCCTCCTCGCCATCTCCGGATCCACCGGAGGGATCCCCGTCCGTGGGACTGAAGCTCGGGTCATGGAAAAATTTTTCCTCAACCGTCGTGGGCACCACAACGACCTTATCCTTGCCTCCCCGGCCCGGCTTTACAAGACGACCGACCCGAATCTTTTTGGGAAACCCATCTTTTTCCCGAAGCTTATCGCGCTCAAGCAACTCATCGATGGAGCGCATACAGACATCATAGGATACGTCAGGCGGTCTCGAACCGTTCAATGCAAAAAGATCATGATACGCATACAAACTATCCACGGGCCGGCCGGGACCACCGGCAATGATATCATCGGGCGCCGGTGAATGGGATTGTTCCCCGTTCAGCTCATCGAGAATCTTTCGTTCCCGATCCGCGGACAGGCCCTCTTGCCTTACCTGAAGATAAAGCCGGTGGAGAGCCGAATCGTCATGAGTGGTTATGGTCACGCAAGCCCCCTATTTTTCATCCTCCTGAGTGCAGAAATATTCGATTGTCTTCTGCGCGCAGGTTTTGCAATAGCCGAGTTTGTTCAGCATGGTATGAACCATCCGGTCGTAGAGCTTCTGATTTTCCTCATTTGTCCGATTCGCCAGGGCGCCGATAAGACTCCCCGAACCGGCGATATCGGATTTGAGTCGGACATCGGTCACGGCCTTGACGAGTTCCAGATTGTCCATGAAATCGTAATTCGGATTGATGGAGATCTTCTGGCCATAAATTTTACGGATCGATGTGCGAAACGACTCACGCTGCTCCTCTGTTTTCAGCCCCAGCCGTTCTTCCACGCTTTTAATAAAACGCTCATCGATTTTCATCGCTTTCAGCTCGCCCGTTTGCGGATCCTTGTACTTCCACATCATATCCGGCCCCAGGTTTTCCGCATCGATACCGATAATCATATTGACATAATTCATCACATCTTTTCGAATGGCATACGGCTCATCCATATAGGCATTGAACATCTCCGTCATAATCCGCTCGCGGTAGAGTCCCTTGGCCGTTTTCAAATCTTCCATGAATTTGGCCCGATCATTGGCATCTGAAACATAATCGAGAACAATCCGGTCGAGGCAGCCGAAAATATCATAGGCAAACATGCACTGGCCTTCATTGGTTTCGGAGCTTTCCACCATCAATTGCACGGCACGCCCCACGTTGCGCTGCCCCAGCCCCTTCTGGCCGAAGCGTTTGGTGATATCCGGGTTCTGGTTCAGCGTATCGATCACCTCGGCCAGGGTCTTAATGCTCTTTTCGCCCGCCACCTCACCGGCGGCCAGTTTCATGGTTTCCACCGGGGTGAGTTTCTCGGATCGGGACAAGCGTGACAGAACCGCGGCCGTGGAGGCCGCATAATTCAGGTTCGGGTCCTGGTGCAGGGAGTCGCCGGTCAGCGTGGACTTGGTTTCACTGCCGATGGCGTAGGCCGTCAATTCCGCCTGCATTTTATAATTCGTGTTATGAGACACATAGCAGATGCGGCATCGGTCGACGATAGGGGCTTCCTCTTTCTCGGACAGGAACCGGTTGAACTCCGAGTTGTTGCTCGTGGCGATAATCAGCGTATCGATGGGCCACTTATACCCGTCGATCTCGATCGTCCGGTTTTGAATCACACCGAGGTACACCTGAACCAGATCCTTCTTGTTCTTGTAAATTTCATCCGAAAAATGAATGCCGCCACCCGCCACCCGGGCAAGCGCCCCCCTTCGAAGATCAAACCGGTAGGGATTATTGGTATCGGTTATGTGAAGGAGCCTTTGAATCGACTCTTCCCCCAGCAGGTCCACCGCGGAGGAGGTGATTTTATCCTTGGCCGGATATTTCCCGGTGACGGTCCCCAAACTCTCTGTGAGCGGCACCGGTACGATTTCGATAAACGAGAGCATCTCATCGATATTTCCGCTGGTGTACTCGATAATATTGTTCCAGATATACCCGCTGCAAGCCCCCAGGGGACGATAGTTTTCATAAAGCTGATCGATTGCGGCATCCGAGAAACCGATCTTTTTTGACAAAAAGTCCTTATTTGCATCCGGGCTCTCGAAGAGATTCATCGCAAGAATCATGGGATCCTCGAACGTCTGAGACTCAATCGTGGTAATCCGGCCGTATCCGGTCAATTTGTCGGTGTTCTTAAATCGAAAGGTGTATTTCCTGTTTGCCTCCATGGATAAAAAGCTTCGGTACTTTGAGCACAGGTATTCCACAAAATAGGTTTTCCCGTTGCCCGGTTCCCCCACGAGAACGTAAGCCATCTCCTTGGAAGATCCGCCTTCGGCGGCATCTTTTACGAAGGACACGAAGCTGTTGATTTCATCATACATCCCTATCAGGTGCTTTTTCCCGCTCCTGAAGATACCAAAATCATAAGTCGTTTTCCCATTCACCACCACTTTTTCGATATCGCCCCCCAATATCATTCTGGAAACGCCTTGAAATGCATTCTCCCAGCGGCGGTTGCCTTCTTTCACTGCAGTCAGATGGAATTCAAGCGAGCGGTTATTTTGGGTCGTCATGTTGCCTCCGTTCAGGGGTTGTGAAGGGATTTATACAATCCCCTTGGTATCCGCGAGGGTACCGGGGGGGGGATGGTGTATTGCTCATAAACCGAAAGTGACTTTGTTTTTAAGTTATATCAATTCACTTATCAAATGCAACAGGCATTTCCGTGGTAAACAAATATAACTACCTATAGTTTTAGTGCCTTAAGGATTATTTTCTTGTTTTTTTAACAGGAAAATAATCCTTAAGGCACTTATACCCCTTATGGTCGTCCCGCTATTTACCGCTTGACCCCGCAAGCATTGCCAATTAGAGTATATCGTTAACAGCCATGAGCTGCCGGTGTGAAATCAAGATCGTTGCTGCGAGTGATACGATAATGGATTTAAATCTCTTAAAGGAAAAGTTCAAACATAAACGGAAAGCCGAACTTTCGGATCTCGATCTTGCCCTCACCGCCGTACCCTTTCTCGTGCGCGAGGTGGAGCGGCTTGAGGCGGAGCTGGAAAACAATAAGAGTCGAATCGCCCATCTTTCAAGCCTGCTGAATAAGCGTCCCCCAACGTCCCGGAAAGGGAAAAGAGGAGAGGGGACGTGGGAAGTTCGAATCGATGAGGATAAAAACCGCCTTTACATGTCGCTATCGGGGTTTTTTAACTACCAATCGGCCAAGGAGGCATCCAACACCATCATTTCCTTGCTGACAAGCCTTCGGGAAAATGGCGATGCCATAAACGACCTTCGGGAGTTAAAGGGTTTCGATCAACGGGCCCTTTTTCATATTCGAAAAGTCTTTTATACGCTTGACTACGTGGGAGTAAAGCGGGTGGTGCGCGTTATGAGGGATGATCCCCAGCTTCTATCCCATTTGAACCCTATTTATTCGAGTGAAGCGGGGTATCAGATGTCGGTGGCAAAATCGGTTGAGGACGCGGAAGCTATTTTAGACCAAAGCCGTCAGTTTTTAAAGACTTAGGGAGATCGAATTTGCTAATATACCGGCAATGGCGTTCTTCTTGCTCTTGCTCTTGCTCTTAATCGTTCTCGTGTCTACTGGATCAAGAGCATGATTAAGAGCAAGAGCAGGATAAACGGTATAATGGTATTTTCCGAGTCCCTTAGAGATCGTCATCCGCCGGCGACCGGAGGAAAAACCCCCACCCGCTCCCCGCCTGTAAGCACCTGATCAAGCGTCCCTTTTTTTCCATCAATAAAAATAAGTTTCGTTATATCCAACGGCACGCCGATACGTTCCATCAACTCCCTGACCGTTGTACCGGAACGTATTGGATAGTTATCCGAATCTTCCGGAGTAAACGGTTTCAGACCGGCAAACAGGCATATTTGTATCGTTGTCTTCACGGCGTTGGGCATTTTTCTCTCCCGCACCATTGCTCATCATGTGTTTTTTGGACGCAACTTTTTTTTCTTCAGTTCAAACAATAAGCACTCCGCGCCGGAACTTTTCATGACGACAGCGGAGGGAACCATCTTGCTTTTAAATTTCATGGCGCTGCAACCATGGGGAAGCCGTTTTTCCCATGTCACGTAGTAATGCAAACACATCCGGCATTCTATTTTTTCTTTTTGAGCCATTTTTCTTCGCGCCTCTTTATTTCTATCGTTTTTTTACAGATAATGCCAAGCCTTTTTTGCCCCTCTCAACCGGCGGACCGACAAAAAGACCTTGATCATCGTTTCGGTCCCGGCACTTGCAAAAGCCGGCCACACCGGCTATTATATCAAAATGATACGACCTATCCTAGTTCGAAATAAACAAAGCTTCATCCGGTACAACCAGTTTCGAAAGCAAATTTTTTCCGAGCTTTCCCCCCGGTCCGGAGAAACGGTGCTCTATTTGCTTCCCTGGATGCTCAGCGTCAATCACCCTTCCTGCCCGGGCTATATTGAGAACCAGGTAACACCGTTAAAGGTGTTCAACATAGATAATGAAATGGAAATCCGGCGTCGGGAACCGGTTTTCAAGAGACTATTTGAAATAGCCGCTTCCGAATCGCTTTTACGCCACGCGCTGAAATTCAACATCATCCAGGGTCTTTACACCATCGGCAGTGTCGGGTCCGTCAGTCAAACCCACAGTTCTGACTGTGACATCTGGGTATGCTGCGATAAGAGCCAATTCGACGAAACCGCATGGAAACAACTTCACCAGAAAATTAATTTGATTAAGGATTGGCTCGATATGCATCTGCGCATGCCGATCTATTTTTTCGTATGCGATGAAAATGATATCCGGCACAACCTGTTTGGCAATGTGGATACGGAAAGCTCGGGGAGTACGCAAACAAATATCCTTAAAGAGGAGTTTTATAGAACCTGCATCGTTATTTGTGGGAAAATTCCGCTATGGTGGCTATGCCATGACGACAAGGAATCGCTGTCGTACGACGCCGCGAAGGCCGAAATGGATAAAAGAAGCTACAGTGAGTTCGATATCATTGATTTCGGCGATCTGAAGGAGATCGAGGGAAATGAATACTTCGGCGCAGCGCTGTGGCAGCTCCAAAAATCCCTCACCCGTCCGTTGAAATCCATTATTAAAATGATCCTTTTAAAAATGCTGCTGGACAGCCCTCGGGAACGCCCCATCTCTCACCAGTACCGGAAAGAGGTCCTAAAGAGCGGAAAAAAGGATTTCTTTCCGGACCCAAGCGTTTTTACGATTCACTCCATCCTGAATTATTATCAATCCCTGAATAAGACTGAAACGCTTGAGTTTTTAAAGGAGTGCTTTTATATCCGCTGCGAGATATCGCCCCATTCGAGCCGTATGCCCCTCAAAAATGAGCTGATAAAGGAGCTTTTTTCACAGTATCCCATCGACATTAAAAAGCGAATCCATCTGAGTCGGTTCGCTTCCTGGGATTTTGATGCACAAATTCAGTTGGGAAATCGTTTGTTCCAACTTCTGATGGCCAGTTACCGTGAAATTACAGCTGCCCATGGCGGCAGCGTGTCCAGCATCAACAAACGGGACTTTACCATTATCGGGCGCAAAATTCTGGTCAGCCACCAAAAAAAAACCGATAAAATTCAGGTTCTCCAGAAACCGATTGAAAACCTGAACCTGACCCATCTGACCATTCGCCTCGAAAGGTCCCAGTGGCAGGTGCACTCCGGAAGCAATAAAGAAGCCCCCCTTGCGAGTAATAGTGACATTCTCTATATCATCGGCTTTATCGTCTGGAACAGCCTTTTTGACATGAACAAGATCCGCATGGAACCGAATCCTTCCAACGTCACCATGCAGGAGATTGTAAATCTCGGCCGGAAAATGAAAGAGTTTATCGGCACCTTCGAAAATCAGGACATTGCGTTACATCAATACATCCAAAAAGCACGACTCTCCAAGTTATTGGTCGTCATCAGCTTTGAAAATTTTTATTGGGAGAAAGATATTAACGATTTCGGGATACTCTATAATAACAGCTGGGGGGAATTATATGTAAAACGGTGCACATCAGCAAGGGAGCTGGAATCGTTTCTCAAAAAAGCGAGGCAACCCGCGCTTGGAAGTGAACCGTCGTATTACCTGCAACGCAACAGCACTTATTATGAAAAAATCATCGAACGGACAAAACAGGTCATTCTATCCGGCATTAAACACGCATGCAGTGCATCGGATGAAGGGGATGAACTGGACGCGGAGATCCTGGATACTGAAATACCTTACTAACGCTGGCTATGCCCGCAACCCCGTAGGGGCGAACCTATGTGTTCGCCCTTCGTAATCAGGGCGAACACATAGGTTCGCCCCTACTGGCCGTTCTCCGAAATCAGGGGTACGGGATTAAAATTTTCTTGTTTTTTTCGACAGGAATGAACCCTTAAAACACCAACACGACGATGGAAAAGACCGGCAGACCACTCTGTTATCCCCGCCATTCCGTATCGTCCACCGTGGTTTTGAACGCCGGCAAGACGACTTCGGGAAGCGCCTCTTTTTCGACCTTTTTCAGATCGATATCCGTTGGCTGGCCAACAAATACGAGACGCTCCTGGGGACATTTGTTACATGCGGCCACCAAGTCCGGCAAACACTCATTGGTATACTTATCATAGTTGATTTTGGAAAGGTTGTTTTCAACCGTGAACAGGTCTGAAAACTTAGTGCAGGCCTTGCATCCCATGCAGCCGACATTGCACACCCGCTTGACGTCTTTTCCGACATCCTTGTTGGAGCAGGTGACCGCTAAAATTTGAGCGGCCTTGAACGGGGCCATGGAGATAATGTTTCGCGGGCACACTTTCGAGCAGGCCTTGCATCCGATACATTTCGTGTAGTCCACGACGGCCAGTCCATCAATGATGTGAATGGCATCGTATTCACAGGCGGCCACGCAATCGCCAAACCCGAGACATCCATAGGTGCATCCCTGAACATCGGCCACCAGGTTCACCGCCGAGCAACGCCGCTCCCCCCGGTATTCATGTCTCATGAGCCGGTCTTTCTTAACCGCTCCGCAGTGGACAATAGGCCGATAAGGAGCACTTTCCTTCACCTCGACGCCCATAATGGATGCAATTTGAGCGGCGCAGCTCGCGCCGCCGACATTGCACAATGTCACGGCAACATCTTTTCCCATAACGATCGCTTCGGCATAATCGGCACATCCCACGTACCCGCAACCTCCGCAATTGGCTCCTGGAAGCACCCCAATAATCGACTCGACCCGGGAATCCACTTCAACATAGAACCGCTTATTGGCCCAACCAAGCACATAGCCAAAAATCACCGCCAGAGCAACCAAGGTACTGGCGGAAAGGCCGACGGTTACCCACATCATAATCGCTTTCTCCGTTTAATTTTTTTTCCGGGTGGATAAGTTACCGGCAAGGCCGCCGGCAATCAGATTTACCCGTTATTTGATATTTGCATAACGAAAGGACACCGCGCTCTCTATTACGCGGTCCCCCGGCTATTTTTTTATCTCGGTTTCAGCGCTTGCAACCTGCGCCACCGGCTTGGACATCAAAGCATCCTTAAGTCCTTTGTCAACACCGGTAAACCCCATGAATGCCATTGCCAGAATACCGGAAACGATCAAAACGATCGGGGCTCCCTGGAACGGCTTGGGAACATCACACAACGTCAGTTCCTCCCGAATGGCGGCCATCATCACGATGGCAATGGTATAGCCAATGCCGCCAAACACCGCCAGGGTCATCGATCGCCCCAGATCCCAGGCATCCGCCGGGTTGTCCAATCCGACAATATTGGCCATAATCACCAGACAGGCAAACAGGATCGCGCAGTTGGTGGTAATGAGCGGCAGGTATACCCCAAAAGCCTTGTACAGGGGCGGATAAAATTTTCTCACGTACATTTCAACCAATTGCACAGATCCCGCAATTGCAAAAATATAGACGATATAGCACAGGATAGTCAGATCTATCTCGGCGGCGGCTTCCGGGGACATGAAGAAGCCCCCCACAAACGTGGTAATAAAAGCGCCGGGCATCAGGATGAAGGTCGTAATGGCCCAGCTCAACAGGGCGGCAATCGAAATGACGAAAGTGACCGCACACCCCATTCCAAAAGCCGTTTCCACTCGCCTTGAAACACCAACGAAGGCGCATAGCCCCACGAAATAGTAGAGCACGAAGTTATTGATCACGGCGGCGCCCAGGCCGATCAGCATTATATCAATTAAGTAATCCATTACACCTTTCCTCTTCAGGTTGTCTTTTCAGACCAAGCGGCCATTAGCGACCGGATATTTCAACTTTTACCGGGCTTACGCGCGCTGTACCAGTTGACAAGCGCCAACAAAAGCCCAAAGGTGAAAAACGCGCCGGGCGCAAGCATCATGATGCCCCAATCCGGCCAGGCCGTTGGCAGAACACGGATACCGAAGAACATGCCGGTACCCAATATTTCACGAACCATTGCAATGCTTGAAAGCGCCAAAGCATAACCCAGCGACTGGCCAATGGCGTCCGCGCCGGCGGTAAACATCGACTGCCGCGAAGCACAAACCTCGCACCGCCCGATGATAATGCAGTTTACGATGATCAGCGGAATATAAGGGCCGAGCGCCTTGCTCATCTGCCACATATAAGCGGCCAGAAAACGATCGGCAATCGTAACAAAGGTCGCGATGGTAAGCGTGAAAACGACAATTCGCAGATGCGGAACAAGCAGGTTCCGAATCAGGCTGGTGATGATATTGGCGCAGAACAACACAAAGGTAACCGCGGCAGCCATGGTGAGCGCCCCCTTCATATTGTTTGTGACCGCAAGCGCGGGGCACATACCTAACAATTGGCGGAATAACGGGTTCTCCGGCAAAATGCCCTGAATGAACCGTTCCATTGGAGTTGGGCCTTGATCCATAACGATTTACCTCATAAAGAGTTCGATAAAGGGAATCGACGTCGACATCAAACGAACCGGTAAAATAAGGTCCGTTAACGTATCTTCCATTATTTCAGCTTATCCCGCAGGTCCACCATCGCCGTATTCACGATCGCGCAAACGCTATTGGATGAAATGGTAGCACCCGAAACCGCATTGATCTCCTCGGGACTCTTGGCGCCGGCCTTTGTGGCCCGAAGCGGCAGACGCGTTTCCTTTCCCTGAAACTGCCCGCGCCACTTTGTTTCCGATATTTTATTCCCCAAGCCCGGCGTCTCCTTCTGATCCAGAATGTATAAGCCGGTGATTTTTTCCGCGCCGGCATCGACCCCGACCAGAAGTTCAATCTTATCGGCATACCCCTGCCCTTTGGACTTCACGACCCACCCCTCGCGCTTGCCATCCACCAGGGTCTCATAAACGCTGTAGTAAGCCGTTTTTGCAGGTTTTTTAACCGCAATCTGGTGACTGGTAATTTTCAGCTGCTGTTTGTCCTGAATCTTTGAGAGGGCATCGGCGCTCAGAACCAGCTCCGGCACCTTTTCAAGCGCTTCGTTGAGCTTATTGGCCTCTATGGCGGGTCCAAAGGTCAGCTGAACAGCCGCCAACGCGGAACCGAAGCAGATGGACAGGAGAATCACCAGCCATGCCTGCACCAGATAATTTTGCTTTAAACGGGATGTCTCAGGGATTTTTCCCGAAATTTCAGCTTCCATGTAGAATATCCTTCGTGTCTTCTCGATTAATACGCTATAGGCCCCTTACGACCGGGTTGTTTTCCCACCTCATTTGGCGGGTGCTGGTATTCCGCCGAAAGGCTCGGGGATGGTCCATCGGTTTATCAGCGGTGTCACCGAGTTCATGAGAAGAACCGCGAACATGACGCCCTCCGGGTATCCACTGAAAAGCCGCAGCAGCATAATAACAGCGCCCACGCCGATGCCGAAAATCCATTTCCCTTTCGGTGTGACAGGGCTCGATACCGGATCCGTTGCGATGAAAAAGGCGCCGAACAGGAGGGCGCCGCTCGCCAGATGGTGCAACACCGTCCAGGGGGCGGTCATATCGATTAGATTCACGCAGACAGCGATGAGACCGGACGTCAGAATAACCCCGGCCGGGATTTCCCAGGAAGCGGTCCGCCGAATGCACAGAAAAATACCGCCTAAAAGACAGGCAATCGCACTGGTCTCTCCCAGTGAGCCGTTGGTATTGCCCAATACCAGGGCCAGCAGGGGAGTGGTGACACCGCTCTGCTTAAACGCCGTGAGAGGAGTTGCCTGGGACATGATATCCACGGCACCTTGCGACACTTCATAACCGGAGGCCCCCATGAAACCCGCAAAACCGAGCATGACAAAGGCTCTTCCCACCATCGCCGGATTGAAGAGATTCATCCCCAGTCCGCCGAAGATGATTTTGCCGATTCCCATGGCGGCAAAGGAGGCAATGACGCCGATAAACCAAGGGGCGGGCCCGGGCATGGACAATCCCAGAATCACACCCGTAACGGCTGCCGAGCAATCCTGCAACTGAAGCGCTTTTCCCCGAATTTTCGTAAACGCCGCTTCGGCGGCCAGGCAACCGATCACGCATATTCCGATCTGCATGATCGCATACCAGTGAAAAACATACACTGCCACAAGGACCACCGGGGCCAGCCCAATGAGGACATCGATCATGACCGTCTTTGTGGTCCGACCGGTACCGGGCAAATGTGGTGAGGGGGCCACATGCAGCGCTGGTTTCATCGATTCAGCTTCCATCTTTGCTTTTTTCGCTCCGTCTTCCGAAGCCGGCTTCGCCGGAAGTTTTAAGTTTTAAGTTTTAAGTTTTAAGATTTAAGCACTTCTATCAAAAAGGTGCGTCAAACTGAATATCTTTTTCCGTTATCGGGTCTGAAGTGATTCCCGATTTTGTTCGGCTAACGTCTGGCCATCAGCAGCGCCTTGCCGGTACGTACCAGTTGTACGATCGGCAGGTTTGCCGGACAAACATAGGCGCAGCAACCGCATTCAAAACAGGCCATCAGGTGATAACGTTCCGCCAAGTCCACATCCTTCTTCCGGCTTGCCAAGGCCAGTTTGGTCGGCACCAGCTTCATCGGGCAGGCGTCCACACAACGGCCACACCGGATGCAGGCCGTCTCTTCCGCCTTTTGGACATCCGCGGCTGTCAGCACGGTAACACCGCTGGTTCCCTTGGTCACCGGCATGTCCAGGTCGGAAAAGGAAAAACCCATCATGGGACCGCCGGCAACGAGCCGAGCCGCCTCCGGTTTGAGCCCGCCGCAGTATTCTATCAATTCCCGAAGCGCGATGCCGATGGGAACCAGCAGGTTCTTTGGCTGCTGAATGCCGGCGCCGGTAACACACACCACGCGGTGGGTCAGGGGTTTTCCCCGCAAAACGGCACGAGCAACCGCGGCGGCTGTTCCCACATTGGTGACCGCCACGCCCACGTCCATGGGAAGACCGCCCACGGGCACTTCCTTGCCGACCAGGGCCTTGATCATCTGTTTTTCACTTCCCTGGGGATATTTGGTATGAACGACGCATACCATGACCGAAGTGCCGGAGGCCGCCGCTTTCATCGTCTCAACGGCCTTTGGTTTGTTATCCTCGATACCGATGGCAACGACGTCGGCGCCAACAGCCTTTGCCGCCAGCAATGCGCCGGCGATGATCGCCTCGGGCGCCTCTATCATCAACCGGTAATCGGTCGTGAGATACGGCTCGCACTCACAGCCGTTTACCAGCAGCGCTTCAATCGGCTTTTTTTCGTTTTTGGCGAATTTGACATGGGTCGGAAATGCCGCGCCCCCCTGTCCCACAATGCCGGCGGCCCGAATCGCGGCGCCGATTTTCGCGGGTTCAAAGCTGTTAAAATCCGCATCCAGCCACTTCCCGCCGTAGGTATCGTCCCATAACTCCCGGGCTGAAATCTGATCGCCTTCAGCCTCGATGGGAATAGCCGGAACATGTCTTCCGTTGGGAAGCGTGGTCATGCCGGTCTTTAATACCTTTCCATTGATGGGGGAATGAAGCGGCGCGGAAACAAAGGCCTGCGCATCGGCAACCATTTCGCCGTACACCACAACCTGCCGCGCCTTTACCACCGGCGCGCACGGCGCCCCTGCATTCTGCATCAGGGGCAACAGCACACTCTTTGCCGACGGAATCACCTCAATCGCCACATCACTCGAAAAATTCTTTCTGTCCGGCGGGTGTATCCCGTGAGCGAAAGTTCCGCTACCCGGCAATCCTTCTAAAGCAAGGCTCATGACGCCTCCTTGAAACCGTTTCGAATCCATTACGTTATCGGGTTGACACGCTCATGCACTCCCGATTGTTTTCACCCGATCCAAACACAAACGTCGATGGCAACCATCATGCTGATTCCCGCTGCAAAACCGAATCCTGACACCGTAAGGCCGCCACGGAAACACTTTTTTTTAAGAACGGATTTTGTTATATCAAACTTCACAGCCTGTCAAGCGGCAACTTTTTATTTCGGAACGGTTTTTATACCCCTCAAGGGGGGTACTGAAAAGAGTCCCGTTTATCGGGGTGAGGTTTAGTGCATTATGCGGAGGTATTCCATGGAAATTGACAAGATCGAATTGTTCCGGTGGGCGGATCAGCTGCCGGCGGCGCTGTGGGAAAAGCTGGCGGACCGCCCCCCTGAGGAAGCAGCCGCTTCGGCCGGGGCGCTTTGGGTGGACGGACGCTTTTCAATACCGCTGTTGGGCCTCGACTATACGATCGATCCGGGAAAACGGCAAATCCGAAGAACCGGCCGGTCGGGCCACCGGGTGAGTTTTCAATCCGGAGTCGTCCTGCTCACAACTCTGGCTGAATCCAAAGGCGTACCGCCCAGCGGCTGCATGATCTCCCCCCTGGAACTGCCCGGCGGCCGAATGTTCTTTACCGGCGCCCATGCCCTGGCCGCAGAGCCGCTGGCCGAAGCGTTTGAAAACCGGCCTTCGGCCCTGGTCGAGCGAGTACATTCCCTCGGCGGGCAACTCATCGACGGCGCCGATCTGGCCATGCGCCTGCCGGGCTTGCCTTTCGTCCCGCTCTACCTGCTGCTTTGGAAAGGAGACGAAGACGCCCCCGCCCGTGCCGTCATCGGCATTGACAGCCGGGCGCATTTCCACCTCGATTTAGCTGGCGTCTTTGCGCTGACCAACATCATGGCAAACCGGCTTGTTTCGGATATTTCCTGAGACGGTCCGCCCGCTTGGAAACTTTTGGCAAAATGAAATTAGCGGCCCGTCTCATGAGAAAATGATGACCCGAAGGAACCGTCTTCTGCCTTCGGACGCCCGAGCCGCAATTTCCTTGAATATCCCCTCCGAATTTAGTACTTACAACCGGTCTTTTGGGATAGGGGCCGGTCCGTATTGCTGAAAAGGGGCCGTTTATTCAATCAGCGTGTTTGTCCCATCCACCTTGAACAACTTCAAAAAGCGGCCAAACGCCAGGTGTCGGGTCGCGGCGAGCCGAAAGAAGAAACCGCCATGCGCATGTTCATACGAATCGTTGTTTCCTTGTTGGGGTTGCTGATCGTGATCGGCGGTCTTGCCGGTGTCAAAAGCCTTCAAATCAAGCAGATGATCGCTCAGGGGCAAAATTTTGCGCCGCCTCCGGAAATCGTTACAACAGCTTTGGCGCAAGCGGACTCATGGGAAGTTTTCCTCACTTCGATCGGATCTCTCGAAGCGGTTCAGGGTGTGGAGATGACGGCGGAGCTTCCCGGAAAAGTCGTTCGGATCGCCTTTGAGCCAGGCGCCGTGGTGCAGGCGGGAGATCTTCTGGTCCAGCAGGATACATCCGTCGAGGCGGCCCAGCTGCGTTCCGCCGAGGCAGCCGTGGCGCTTGCGAAGATCAACTTTGAGCGGGCAAAGGAACTGGTAGCCAGCAAAACCGTTTCCCAGTCGAATTTCGATAATGCCGATGCCCAATTCAAGCAGGCCGAAGCGCAGGCGGATAATATCCGGGCGCTCATCGCCAAAAAAACCATCCGGGCGCCCTTCTCCGGGCGCCTCGGCATCCGGCTTGTGAACCTGGGGCAAATCATCAAGGAGGGGCAGGTCCTGGTGTCACTTCAGTCCCTGAATCCCATTTACGTGAATTTTCTGTTGCCCCAACAACGACTCGCTCAGGTGCATCCGGGCCTCAGCGTTCGATTGACCACCGATGCGTATCCGGATCAGGCGGTTTCCGGAAAAATAACGGTCATAAACCCCGAGGTGGACGCCGCCACCCGTAATATTCGGATACAGGCAACGGTCACAAACGCCGATGAGCGGCTTCGGCCCGGCATGTTCGCCACCGTGGCGGTGGTGCTGCCAAAACGGGATGAGGTGATGACCATCCCCGCAACCGCCATCCTGGCGGCCCCCTACGGCGATTCCGTCTTTATCGTGGAGGAAAAGAAAAGTGACAAAAATGAACCGACCGGGATGCTGGTGCGCCAACAGTTCGTCCGCCTGGGGGAAAAACGGGG
Organism: Pseudomonadota bacterium; assembly: GCA_043797445.1. Taxonomy (GTDB): domain Bacteria; phylum Desulfobacterota; class Desulfobacteria; order Desulfobacterales; family JAFDDL01; genus JAZDPP01. The sequence continues at coordinate 28,921 of JAZDPP010000045.1, read as the reverse complement.
AGATTTTGTATCGGTTCTCTCCGGAATCAAAGCCGGAGAAACCGTGGTGAGCACCGGGGTCTTTAAGCTTCGAAACGGTCAGTCCGTTGTCGTGAATAACAAATTGGCCCCTGAATTCAAGAAGACGCCGACACCGGCGGATGCGTAACGGTTACGTCTTTCACCCGCAAACCAGAGTCTATCCTATGAAATTCACCGATCTTTTTATCCGGCGTCCGGTCCTTGCCCTCGTCGTGAATCTGTTGATCATCATTGCCGGATTGCAGGCGATTCGTTCCCTCAATATCCGTCAGTATCCGCGCAACGACAACTCCGTGGTAACCGTCACAACGGTTTATGTGGGGGCAAGCGCCGATCTGGTACGCGGATTCATTACCACTCCTCTGGAGCGCGCCATTGCCGCCGCCGACGGCATCGAGTATATCGACTCAAAAAGCGCCCAGGGGCTTTCCAGTATCAGCGTTCGCTTGAAACTCAACTACGACCCGATCAAGGCACTCTCGGAAATCAGCGCCAAGGTGGATCAGGTCCGGAATGATCTGCCACCGGAAGCGGAAGTACCGACTATCAACGTCGAATCCGCCGACAGCCAGTTTGCTTCGGCATACCTCAGCTTCACCTCCGATCTGCTGATGCAAAACGAGATAACCGATTATCTCGTTCGGGTCGTTCAACCCCGGTTATCGGCCGTCGAAGGGGTCCAGCGCGCCGATATCCTCGGCGGCAGAACCTTTGCCATGCGCATCTGGTTGAAACCCGAGCGGATGGCGGCACTGAACATCAGTCCCGTTCAGGTAAGGCAAGCGCTTGCCGCGAACAATTATCTGGCCGCCGTGGGCCGCACCAAGGGGGCGCTCATTCAGGTAAACCTGACAGCCAACACGGACTTACGTTCCGTGGCGGAATTCAAGCGCCTCGTGATTCGGCAGCAGGACGGCGCCATCATCCGGCTGGAAGACATCGGAGATGTCGTGATCGGGGCGGAGGATTACGATACGGAAGTGAAATACTCCGGGCAGACGGCTGTGTTCATGGGCATCTGGTCGCTTCCGAACGCCAACTCGCTGGATGTCATCACCCGGGTCCGCGCCCAGATGGAATTCATTCAAAAGGAGTTGCCGACCGGTATGGAGGCAACTATCGCCTATGACGGCACCCGGTATATTACCAACGCGATTCAGGAAGTTACCAAGACGCTGGCGGACACCCTTATCATCGTTGTCATCATCATTTTTCTTTTCCTCGGGTCCCTTCGCTCGGTGATTATTCCGGTCGTGGCGATTCCCCTCTCGCTTATCGGCGCGGTCTTTCTGATGCAGATCTTCGGTTTTACCATCAACTTGCTGACCCTGCTGGCCATTGTGCTTTCCGTGGGGCTCGTGGTCGATGACGCCATCGTGGTCGTTGAAAACGTAGAGCGGCATTTAAGTGAAGGCCGATCGCCCCTTGAAGCCGCGATACTCGGCGCACGGGAACTGGTCGGCCCCATCATTGCGATGACCATTACCCTCGCTGCGGTCTATATCCCCATCGGGTTGCAGGGAGGGCTCACCGGATCCCTCTTCCGGGAATTTGCCTTTACGCTGGCAGGCGCCGTCACCATCTCCGGAGTCGTGGCCTTGACCCTTTCCCCCATGATGTCGGCTAAAATTTTGAAGCCCGGGATCGAGGCGCACGGGTTTGCCGGGAAAATCGCCCGGGATTTCAACCGCCTTCGAACCTTTTACGGCCGGTTGCTGGATGTCACCCTCAATGCCCGGCCGGCGGTCTATATGGTATGGCTGGTGGTGAGCTTACTGACCATCCCCATGTTTATCATGTCTCCGGAGGAACTGGCCCCATCCGAGGACCAGGGCGTCATATTCGGCATCATCGATGCCGCTGCCGACGCCACCCTCGATCAAACCAGCCGTTCCGCAACCGCCGTCAAGGAGGCCTTCTTCGACAGCCCGGAAACGGAACTCACCTTTCAGATGACCGGCCCCTCCACCGGCTTCGGCGGCATGGCCTTGAAGCCCTGGAGCGAACGGGAACGAACTGTCTTTCAGATTCTGCCCGAAGTGCAGCAAAAGCTGCATGCCATTCCGGGCGTTCGCGTGTTTCCGGTAACACCGCCGGCGCTTCCGGGAGGCGGGGATTTCCCCGTTGAGTTTATTCTGGCGTCGACAGCTGAAACGGAACAGATTCTCTCGTTTGCCCAGCAGATTCAGCTTAAAGCCATGAAAAGCGGAATGTTTGCCTTCCCGCCCCTGATCGATGTCAAAATAGATCAGCCCCAGGCGGAACTCGTCATCGATCGCGACCGGGTGGCGGATATGGGACTCAGCCTGCAACAGGTGGGAGCGGATATGGCCTCCATGCTGGGCGGCGGTTTCGTGAATCGCTTTAATATCGCCGGCCGCAGCTACAAGGTCATCCCCCAGATAAAGCGGATGGACCGGCTCAACCCGGATCAACTGAACAATATCTATATTACCGGTCCGGAGGGAACCCTGGTACCGTTCAGCACCGTCGCCTCCATTCGGAACACCACGGTGCCGCGCTCCATGAACCGCTTTCAACAATTAAATGCCGTCAAGATCTCCGGCGTATCGCTTCGCCCCTTAAATGATGCCCTTCGATTCCTGGAAGACGAGGCCGCCAAGATTCTCCCAAAAGGGTATGTGATCGATTACTCCGGTGAATCTCGCCAACTGCGCGCGGAAGGCAATAAGTTTCTCCCCGCGTTCGGGCTTGCCGTGGTGCTCATCTTTCTCGTTCTTGCGGCCCAGTTCAACAGCTTTCGCGACCCTTTCGTCATTCTGGCCGGATCGGTGCCGCTCGCGATGTTCGGTGCCCTTATTTTTACCTTCTTAAAAATGCCCGACCCGAACGCACCCTTTTGGACCCACGGCTGGACCACGACCCTTAATATTTACTCCCAGGTGGGACTCGTCACCCTGGTGGGGCTTGTTTCCAAAAACGGAATTCTGATCGTCGAGTTTGCCAATGTGCTTCAGAAAAAAGGCCGGTCCAAAAGGGAAGCGATTCATGAGGCGGCCCTCACCCGGCTGCGCCCCGTCCTCATGACGAGCGGCGCAACCATCGCCGGTCACTTCCCGCTGACGCTGGTCTCCGGCGCCGGCGCCGCGGCCAGAAATTCCATTGGTCTCGTGCTGGTCGGCGGCATGGCGATCGGCACTTTCTTTACGCTTTTCATCGTCCCATCGATTTACATGCTGATCGCAAGGGATCATTCCAGAGAAACCGCTTTCGAAGCAACTGTACCAGCAAGCCTGGAAGAAACAGTGGGTTGAGAGCCCCCATCTTCCAGCGACCCGGATCAGAGGCTACATTAACCACTATAAATCCTAACCCCTGACGGGACTTTTTTCAGTACCCCCTTAAGGCACTGAGGGAATCAGAAAATATTAAAATACCGGTATTACCGTTCTTCTTGCTCTTAATCTTGCTCTTGCTCTTGATTCAGTAATTATGAGAAAGATTAAGAGCAGGAGCAGGAGCAGGAGCAGGATAAGTGGTATTTTTGAAAATACGATGTCCCTAAAAGAACGCAAAGAGCGGCAGCCGTGACAATTTCAATTTGGAGATCATCCAACGCAAATAGGACTGGATGATAGGACCCTTAAAGGTGAAATGCATGAACGAAGATGAGAAGGATGAAGCATTATTTTCAGCGATTAGAGAAATTTTTAACGAAAAAATACCCTTTAACAAGGTCCTCGGCCTTCAGGTCAAATCGCTGCTGGTTGATCGTGTTAAGGTCGGTTTTGAAATGAATCCCGGTTTGATCGGCAATTATATGCGCGGAACCTTACACGGCGGGGTCATCTCCACCGTTATTGATGTAACGGGAGGCCTTTCGGCCTATATGGGCATTCTGCAAAAAATGTCCGGAAAGAGCCTGGAGGCAAAGCTTGAGAAGTTCGGGAGACTGGGGACGATTGATCTGCGGGTGGATTATTTGCGTCCGGGGACAGGTCGAACGTTTACCTCAACGGGCTATAATTTGAGAATCGGAAACAGAGTCGTTGTGACCCGAATTGAGGTGCATAACGACGCAAACGATCTCATCGCCGTCGGCACAGGGTCCTATGTCGTGGCGTAGCCGTACTCGGCGCCGGTTCAACCGATAAACCGGATGTTACCTTGTCATTAAAAAAAAGGGGAGCGGGTTCCATGCCCAACGCAATGCGGCAACAGGCGATAGAAGGCTTAAAAGCGGGGGATTCCTTCACCTACACCCGCAAATTCACACAGACGGAAACAACCCGGTTCGGTGAAATGACCCGGGATTACAACCCGGTTCACTATGATAACCGGTGGACAGCCGCCAAGGGCTTTAACGGACTCATCTGCCATGGCCTTCTCGTCGGTTCGATGATTTGCGAGTTCGGCGGACAGGTGGGCTGGCTGGCAACGGGAATGAACTTCAAATTTGTTCGACCCGTTTTCTTTGACGATACCATCACCTGCGCCGTTACCATCGTTAAAATTTCCTCATCCGGCCGTGCGGAGGCAGAGGCGCTGTTTACCAACGACGCCGGAGAGACGGTCTGCAACGCGCATATGACCGGGCGCCTGCCGCTGGAACATGAACGCAGGCTTCTCGAACAGATGGTGGCGGAGGGGGACCCCACAAATCCGTTGAACGGAGAGTGATGTACAAAATGGCTATGAACGCAGCGGTTGAGAGGGTGTATTCATGGATACAAACCTAATGTCCTTTCTGAAAGAACTCGCCCGGGGACAGGGCCGGCTGACCGTGCTGACCGGCGCCGGCATTTCGGCGGAAAGCGGGATTCCCACTTTCCGGGGTCCCGAGGGGTACTGGACCGTCGGGGCAAAAGAGTACCAGCCTCAGGAAATGGCAACCTATCGAATGTTTTCCAAAGATCCATGGGAAGTGTGGCGCTGGTATCTTTACCGGCTGGGAATATGCGCGCAGGCCGCCCCCAACCTTGGGCATGCGGCCATTGTCGCCATGGAGCAGCTGTTTTCGAACCGGTTCACGCTCATTACCCAGAATGTGGATGGCCTTCACCTCCGAGCCGGCTCCAGCCCGGAGCGAACTTACCAGATTCATGGCAATATCTTTTTCCGGCGATGCGACAAGCCCTGCACGAACGAGATTTTTCCCATACCGTCCGGAATTTGCGGGAAGCAGCGTCATGAGATCATGACGGAACAGGAGAAAAAGGCGTTAAGGTGCCCACTGTGCGGCGGGCTTACCCGCCCCCATGTGCTCTGGTTCGACGAATCCTATGATGAAACCCATTTCCGTTTTGAAAGTTCCCTTGCCGCGGCGGCAAAAACAGACCTTCTTCTGGTGGTGGGAACCTCCGGCGCCACTAATCTGCCAAACCAGGTGGCCTGGCAGGTTCATCATCGCGGCGGTATGATCGTGGACATAAATATAGAGCACAACCCGTTTACGGACCTGGCATTAAAAAGTGGCAGGGGGTATTTTATCAATGAATCGAGTGGCGCCGCCCTTCCCGCCATGATCGATATTTTCAGGGAGGGAAAATGAGAGCGAAGGGACTGCGGCTCTTTTTTCCTTTCCGCTTTCAGTCGTTCGTTTTCCGGCCTTGATCATCGTTTCAGCCGATTTCCCACAGAAGGGAGGCCGCGCCGGGGTGTTTTTGGAAGAGCGGCAGGCTGTTTGAGCGGCAGCGAGTTCCTGCCGGTCTGGAAAAAATACCCTGGCGTGGCCGATATGATGATCAAGGCCCGTTTTCCCGTGAAGCTTGAAACTTTTGACATTCGATTTTATCAATGACAATAAGTGTAACACACCATATAGTGAATGACGATTACAACGAACGGTGAGATCTGGAAATCAGTCATTTATTACCCGGAGGAGAGCGAAAAAAATGACATATGAAACCATCCTTGTCGAAATAGGGCAAAAGCATGTGGCTGCCATCACGTTAAACCGTCCGGAAAAATTGAATACCGTTGACAGTACCATGGCGACGGAACTCCATCACGCGCTCGTAACGATGGATGCGGATCCGGCCGTACGCGTCGTTCTTCTGAAAGGCGCCGGCAAAGCATTCTGCGCCGGTATCGATGTCAATGAACTCGCCGGCAAGTCCGCAATGGCATACCGGGAGTGGATCGAGCTGATGGAGCGGCCGCTTTTAGCGATTTCCACCATGAAAAAGCCGGTCATTGTTCAGTTACACGGCATCGCTGCGGCAAACGGCATGGGACTCGTTGCCGCTGCCGATCTCGTCATTGCCGCCGAAAACGCGCGCATGGGACTTACCGCCATCAACGTGGGACTTAATTGCGTCGGACCCGTCATTCCGGTCGCCAGATCCGTGGGACGAAAAAAAGCGCTCGAACTGCTGCTTTACGGCAATCTCATCAAGGCGCCCGAAGCCCTTGCGCTGGGTCTGATAAACCGGATCATTCCCAAGGATGAGCTCGAACCGGAGGCCCTCCGGTGGGCGGAAGAGTTGGCGCAAAAAAGCCCGCTCGCGGTTCAAATCGCCAAAAGCGCCTTCTATCACTCCGAAGACATGGCCTATGAAAAACAATTTGCCTATATGAACGAGGCGTTTGCGCGCCTGTGCACCACCGATGATGCAAAAGAGGGCGTCCAGGCATTTTTTGAAAAACGGCCGCCGATCTGGAAAGAAACATAGCCGAAAAAGCTTTCAAGCCCCCCCCCTCTTACTCTTGGATGCCGGGAATGGATGATGCTTTGTAACGAACCCATAAACACGGAGACGAAAGATCTGGTTTTATCCGGAACGGTTGTCAGCGGAACCGGACGGGCGGTTCTTTTTGATCTGGATGGAACCCTGATCGATTCAGTCGGTATCTATTTTAAAATAGTTGAAATCGTCATGGAGGGGTTGGGACTTCCCAAAGCATCACGGCATGATGTGCTGGCTGCCGCGGAGAAAGATCCATTTGATTGGCTTCAACTCATTCCACCGGACCTTCACCACCGGCGGGACACCCTGATACCATCGGCGCAGCGGATCGTCGAGGAGACATACCCCCCCCTCTTTCGGGAGAAAGCCACGTTGATGAGCGGCGCCCTTGACATCATGTATCGGCTCGTAGCCAGGGGAATCAAAATCGGCATTGTCACCTCAACCCCCCGGAAACACATCCACCACAAGATGAGCTTATTTGATAAGGAGGATATCACCCATTTGATAACAGCAGTGATTTCAGCCGACGATGCGCCACGGAAAAAACCCGCTCCAGATCCATTGATTCTGTGTGCCGGCTTGCTGGGGACGCCGGTATCCGAATGTATTTACATCGGTGATACCCGTATCGACATTCGGGCCGGCAAAGCCGCGGGAATGAAAACCATTGCTGTATCGAGCGGATTTGATCAAGCCAAAACCCTTGCCGCCGAATTTCCGGATGCCCTCATAGACTCGGTTAGCTGTCTTGAAAGCGTCTTGCATTTTCTTTAGGATAGTCCGGCCACTTTGCGCCTCCCTCATTTCTTCCCTTAAACGCCCTGGCGTAGTCTGCCCATCATACGGGTTCGGCCGGAACAATAATCCAGGCCGGCATTTTAATTGACAGTGGCATCTCTATATTATAAAAAATCAAGCATGCTAACCGCCATTTTGCCTTATTCCCAAATCTGCTGTTTTTCCGCGCTTCTTCCTCGCTCTCCATGGTTGATCCGGCAGGTACCCCTTGAAAGGCTTTGAGCGTAACAACGATATGCATCGGCAACACTGTTTTTTAAATGGCTCAAACAACGAATTGAACGTATTTTGGCTTAAAACATGATTGAGAGGGAGGAAAACAGATGAAAAGCACCCTATTGAAATTCCGCGGAAACATTCTAACCCTGTTGTTTTTCATTATGGGGGTATTAACGATTGTTCCACTGACCGCGGCCGATGCGGAAACGATTGTGAACACCAGCAATAGCGCGGTATGCATCAAGAGTCTCACGATGTCCCCAACGACCACCCCACAGGTGGGCACGCCGGTCACCATAAGCGTCGAGGCTTCCAGTGCCGGCGGAGAAATCGTATATTACAAATTTTTCTACTGTGGGAATTATGGAACGTCGCTTTATGCGTCCTCCCCATGGACAGTGGTTCAGGACTATTCGACATCAAATAGCGCGCAGTACAATTTTCCGTCGGCGGGAAGCTATATTGTCGTGGTACGGGCGGTAACGGATCCACACAGTGAACCAGCGGATCTATCCATCATCGGGGAAACCGTCACCGTCGGCAACGCCGGTCAGGTTGTCATCAGCAATTTCTCATCGACTGCAACACCCAGCACAAAAGCCGGCGATACGGTTACGGTTACGGCTACCGCAACGACACAAACCGCAGCGCCGATCTACTATAGCTTTTACTATTGTGCCAATTATGGAACCGCCTCCTACGACTCAACCCCATGGACCCTGGCACGAAATTACTCCACCAGCAATTCATGCCAGATTTCGTTTCCCGCTTCGGGCAACTACATCGTGGTCGTTCGCGCCGTTACCGATTCATCAAATGAACCCGCGGCATTGCCCATTGTTGGAACAGTTGTCAGAGTCAATGCGGCTGACAATAGTCCGTTAGGCAGAAAAGTCAGCAGCACCATGGGACTGTTTTCAACAGGCAGTGACATACTGACCCCGTTATCGACTGAACTTAGCGCCGCTTATACGGCGCTCAGCAATCCGGATTCCTCGGTTCCCGTGACAATTACGCCTCCCATGGATCAAATCAACTTAAGTAATCCACCCTCCGCGGTAACAATCAAGTTAGATTACGGCAGTGGTTATACCGCGGCCGATGGTGCTCAGATGACCGGATCCCTTCAGATCAGCATAACCGGTATCAGTGTTACCAGCAGCGGCATTGCGTTGTCCGTTAACGTAACGGCTGACCAACTCAAAAGAAATGGTGTGCTTACTCTTGATTGTGACGTCAGCCTGACCGCTAATATTACATCGGCCGACAATCTCCTTTCCGCCGATGTGTCGGCTGTTTTCACACAAATGGACACATTGGCGGGCTCCATCACCGGCCAAATCGATATTCATGCAGCCGGCATATCTCTCCAGACAGGGACTTTCCAACAGCCCATCACGGTAACATTTAACAACCTCCAGACAGCGGAGATAGATATCATTTCCGGGACCGTGGTCATCTCCAGTCCAACGGCAAAAAATTATCAGATAGACGCCAATTTGACGACCAGCGAAGGTCTGATATCGGGATCCTTGCTGCTGGATATGACCGATGAAACCCAGTCGGTCCTGAATTCGGTCGGTATTTTCCAGACCGGGGACTATACGCTGGACGTTAACGATGTTGTCTTTAAACCTGAAACCTGTGACGCTTATCCCATCAGCGGCAATGTCGGTATTACAAGTGGGTCCGAGCAACATACCCTTACCTTTAACGGTGTTTGTGATGCTTATGCATTTCAATAGAAAGGGGGGGCTCCGGTCGCAAGACCCCATTCGTTGCTGATTCGAACAGGGCGGTCATGGTCGATTTCTTTCGGTTGGAATTCGTTTTGGGGCGCCCCCCCATTCCAACCGGAAGAAAGACCGGGCCGGCTGTTACCGCATATAATAGATTCCCCCCCCCGGTTGCATCCCAATCCCCAGTCAGACATTGCCGGCCTCCTCACACCGTTTTTTCAGTGGATTGGCTTCTCACCTTCGTTGACACACGAAGCATCTCTCTTTTATAAGGGTATTCATGATTAAATTGGTGAACGTTTGTAAAACCTATCAACAGGGAATCCGGGAAATCTGCGCACTTCGGAACATCTCCTTCACTATTGAGAAAGGAGAATTTTTAACCATAATGGGGCCGAGCGGTTCCGGCAAGAGCACCCTTTTGAACCTCATCGGCGGGCTTGACCAGCCGACCACGGGCGAGATCTTCATGGATAACACGCCCCTCCACGGTATCTCGGATGAGGAGCTGACCCTCATTCGACGCAAACGGGTCGGATTCATCTTTCAGTTCTTCAACTTGCTTCCCATGCTCACCGCGATTGAAAACGTGGGATTGCCCCTTCTCATTGACGGGCAACCTTTTGCCGCCATCAAGGATAAGGCGGGTCACCTTCTGGAACAGATGGGGCTTGGTTCACGCACGGCGCATCGGCCGGCACAGCTTTCCGGCGGAGAAATGCAGCGGGTGGCCATCTCCCGGGCGCTCATCGCCGCCCCCCCCCTGCTCCTTGCGGACGAACCGACCGGGAATCTGGACTCCCGCACAAGTGAAGAGATATTCAACCTACTGAAAAAGCTGAATAAAAATGGACAAACCATCGTGGTTGTCACCCATAACCCCAAAGTTGCGGGCTACGGATCGCGGCTTATTACCCTAAAGGATGGCGCCCTGGCGACCGATGTCTCCGTGGGTAAGGGCGTGATATGAACCTTGTGGGTCTGCTCCGCCTCATCAGTTTGAAACATGTACGGCTTCGGAAAATCCAGACACTCATGGCCGGCGGCGGAATCTGCCTGGGGGTGGTGGCTATCGTATCCATCGGAATTGTCAACAGGAGCGTCCTTCATTCCTTCGATGAATCCTTCAATCAAGTGGCGGGACGGGCCAGTCTGCAGGTCACCGGCGCTCAGTCGGGATTTCCGGAAACAATCGTTGAAATAGTCAATGCCGTTCCGGGCGTCGAATATGCGGTTCCGGTGATAGAATCCGAGGGCCTGCTGGTTTCGGGTAAGGAACAAACCGTGATGATTCTCGGCGTTGACGTCCTCGTTGATACCCAGGTCCGTGACTATAATCTATCCGGTGAGCGTTCCGACATTCCCGATCCGCTTCTCTTCCTCGCCCGGCCCGATTCGATTCTCATTACCGGCACCATGGCGGCACGTGAAGGCATCGTGCTCGACCAGAAGATTCAAGTGCAGACGGTTCAGGGAATCCGGGCGTTTCGTGTCCGCGGCATTTTGAACCCCACCGGACCGGCCAGGGCGATGGGCGGCAATGTGGCCGTAATGGACATCTATGCGGCGCAGATGGCCTTCGGGAAGGAGGGCCGTATTGACCGGGTCGATGTCCGTCTTTTACGCGGGGAAATTCTCGAAACGGTCCGGGAACGCATTCTAAACGCGCTGCCGAAAGGATACGGGGTCGATACGCCGCCGGGAAGAACGCGGCAGGTTCAGACCATGATCTCAAAATTCCAGGAGGGCTTTAATATTATCAGTTTTCTGGCCCTTTTTGCCGGTATGTATCTCATTTACAACGCGGTCTCGATCTCCGTGGTACAACGCCGAAAGGAAGTCGGCATTCTGCGCGCCCTCGGAGCCACCCGGCGGCAGATTGCAGGGTTGTTTCTCTCCGAAACGCTCGTTATCTCGATCATTGCTTCGATCCTTGGTGTCGTCTTCGGTCTCCTGTCGGCTAAAACCCTGGTGGGTGTGTTCGGCAAGGTTGTTTCCGAGACTTACGTCCGAACCGTGGTTACCGATATTCATGTGACCTGGTTTTATCCTTCTCTTGGTTTCGGGAGTGGCATTCTCGCGAGTCTTGCCGCAGCGATATTTCCGGTGCGCGCGAGCAGCCATGTCTCACCCGTTTCGGCAATTCGATCCGTTCCCCATGCTGAAAACGGATCTTTTGCCTCGGGTCGTTTATGTAGCGCCGGCGCACTCTGCCTCTTCATTTCCCTCCTGGCTTTTTTAAAGCTGCACGCCCTCCCCGGCCATACGTCGCTTTTCAAGAACACCTCATTGCTTATCATCGCCCAGTTCCTGCTTCTTCTGGGCCTGTCTCTGTTTACCCCGGCTTTTCTGAAAGGGTTCGTTACCGTTTTTCACCGGTGTTTCTCAACGTCTCTCGGCGTCATCGGGAGTCTGGCAGCCATGAATCTCAGAAAGAACCTTCTCCGGAACGCCGTGGCGGTGGCAGCCGTTTTTTTCGGCATCGCTATTTTCGTGAGTACCGCCGGCCTGGTGCTGAGCGTCAAGGAATCGGTTATCAATTGGGTGGAAACCGTTAACCGAGCGGACATTATCGTCACCTCAGGCCATCCGATGTCCAGCGCCAATGCACCGGCCGTGCTGATGCCGGCCGGCATGGGCCGTGAACTTGAATCCGTTCCCGGTGTTCTCTCGGCTGATCCATGGCGAAAGGTCTCCATGAATTACAACGGAAGACCGATACTCCTGTCGGCCGTGGATTTTACCCGCCGCGCCGAGTACAGCACGTTTCCCTCAATGCCCCCGAATATCCGCCGGAATTTGCAACATCTTTTGCCGAATCGGGAAAATGTGGCGGTGAGCGAGTCGTTTGCCGTCCTGTTTGCCGTTAAGCCGGGCGATGACATTATGCTTCCAACACCCTCCGGCGCGGTTCGCTTCGGTGTTGCGGCGGTGGTGGTGGATTATACCACGGATATCGGCACCGTCCTGGTTGACATCAATACCTATCAGCGCCACTGGAAAGACATGCTTGCCAATTCATTTTCGGTACGGGTCAAGCCTGGAACAAGCGTTGCGGAGGTAAGAAATCTTATCCAGCAAGGTTTCGGAACGGAGCGAAAACTCTATGTTCTGCCGGCGCTGGCGTATAAAAACGAGATTCGAAAGGTGCTGGACGGAATGTTTATCTTTAACCACGCCTTGAGCGTAATGACCCTGACCATCGCCTGTCTCGGCATTATTGTCGCCCTGTTTTCCTCGGTACTGGAGCGCGGGCGTCAAATCAGCATACTCCGATCCATCGGAATGCTCCGCCGGCAGATTGCCGGAGTCGTGGTGCTGGAGTCCGTTCTCATGGGACTTGCGGGAGGCCTTTTGGGGGCAGCGGCCGGAATCATCTCGGGGTGGATCAATCTGGAGGGACTTTTTGTTGCGAATTACGGTACAGCAGCGAGGTATTTCATTCCGTACGGATCGATTTTTTGGGCGCTTGTTTTGTCTGCCGGCCTCTCCGCATTGGCCGGCACGATTCCCGCATGGCGGGCGGCAAACACCCCTATCGTGGAGACCTTGGGATATGAATAAGACAGGGGCCGGCATCTTTGTTTTTTTGGCGCTGCTGATGACTTCGCCCAATGCCTTGGCCTTAAGCGGCCGGGAAGTGTATGAAATGGTGCATGCGGTGGTAATAAAGGGGCTCGATCGGAAAACCGAAGGCGCCATGACCCTTTATGACGGGCACGGGGGCGAACGTACCCGGACCCTTACGGAGTACGGCAAGAGCGCCTCCCCCGAAGCGTATAAGGTCCTCGTGGTCTTCACTTCACCGCCGGACTTGAAGGGCGTCGCATTTCTGATTCATGCCCATACGTTCGCCGACCTGGATCTTTGGGCCTATTTTCCGGAATATAAGCGTGTCAGGCGCATTCCCGCCTCGGCCCGCGATGACTCGTTTTTCGGCTCCGATTTTTCCTACGACGATTTCAGTGGACCGGCGAATCTCGACGACTATTCGTACCGCGTCCTGAAAGAGGATGTTGTTGATGAAAAACCGTGCTTCGTCATTGAAATAACACCGAAGATACGACGTAAATACACCCGATATATCGCCTGGGTGGCAAAGGATCTCTGGGTGACCCTCAAAGTTGAGTATTACCGGGAGGAGGCGCTCTATCGGGCCGGGAATTTCGGAGATATACGAATGATTGACGGAATCCCGACGCCTTTCCGGCTCGAAATGAAGAACCTGACAACAGCCCACCGGACAGTGTTGAACATTGACACCATTCGTTACCGGACCGCTTTTCCGGACGAGCTGTTTACGCAGCAATCCCTGGAACGGGGTGCGCAATAAAGTCCTTTTTTCCCCGGGCATCACGGGGAATCGCCGTTATCGGAAAGGAATAGCGTGAAGAGTTCATTTGTTACGGTGCTTTTGCTGCTGGCTTTCGCTTCCGTCGGTTTCGCGGACGAGTTTCTTTCCGCATCCGGACGGCTGAAACTTTGGGGCAGTGTGCCGCTGGACAGTGACCGCGAATCCGATTTGCCGAGTCTTATGGGACGGGTTAAGCTCGACACCCCCTCCCTCGCATGGCATTTGCATGCCGAAATCGAAGGGGGGTGGGACGGGAGCGTCGCGCTTGAATCGAGAAGTCATGCGATTGTGAAAACGTATGACGCAGTCTACCAGCGAAATACTCCCTATCTGGAATTCAAGGAATTTTACGGCGCGTATGTTACGGATTCCTTCGAGCTGCGCGCCGGCGTCCAGCGCTTTGCCTGGGGAAGACTGGATGAGTACCCCATCAACGACCACCTGAATCCATGGGACTATACGCAGTTTCTCTTAACGCCCCTCGAAGAGCGCAAGATCGGTGTCCCCTCGTTGTCCGCACTCCTCGGTAATAACGACTGGCGCTTTCAAGCCGTCCTGGTTCCGCTGTTCGTTCCCTGCCGTTTATCCTTGCCAGGCGAGAGCTGGTCGGGTTTTCCGGAAGCATCGGCGCTATCGAAGATACCGGATCTGGAAATCACGCCGGCCGAACCGGATCTACCGCCCGCCGGGTTGAAAAACAGCTCAGCCGGCTTTCGGTTGTTGCATTACGGTCCCGTCGAGTGGGCACTCACCCTGTTTCATGGATATGATTCACGGCCGGTTTTTAAAACGACCGCCCTTGCCATTCATTCTCTGCCCGCCAAACTGCTGATTGACCCCGGGTCTGTGCCGGATTTTCATAAAATGACATCCATGGGAATCGATGCCGCGGGCATTATAGGGGACTGGAGCTTGCGTGCCGAAGCGGCTTATTCACTGGGACGCTATTTTAACACCGGACGGGAACGCTGGGGCTACCCATCCACTTTTTTCCTCGGAAAATATTCACTGAATTCCAATGAACACGAGAGCGACACGCTGGAATACGGGATCGGCGTGGATTATCGGCTATTCGAAGATAGCCTGCTCATCTTGCAGGCGCAACAAACTATCATCGTCAACAGACCGAATACCCTATATGAACGGCAGATTGAGACGATCGCGTGGGCAACTGTCAAGACGGGATGGTTAAATCAGCGGATGGAAACGAATCTCACTGTCGCCTGCAACCCGGAACACCGCGGCGTTTTCACAAAGGTCAATGCATTGTATGGAATCACGGATTACTGGAAAGCCGGAATCTCGGCGGGATTGTTTGCCGGAGATTCTCAATCCCTCTTCGGCAGGTTTTCAAAGAAGGATCAACTCGGGGCCGAGATCGTTTTTTTCTGGTAAAGAGGCGGTTCTTAAAAATCTTTTCCGTGGCGAACGCAGCGGTGTCCTCACTGACCCCAACGTTGACAAAGCCGGCATTATTTGACAAATCATTTAGACCATGGGGTGCGGCACGGCTCTTGCCAGGATCGAGAACGAACCGCATTTGGGGGGGGGGAGAACACAGCGAGTCATAAATGGAAAAAACAGAAGGCGGGAAAATGCAATCAAATGAACTAACCCCTGACGGGATAAGTGCCTTCACGAAAAAATTTTCCGCGGAAAAAACGCAGAAAATTTTTTCTAAGGCACTAAAAAGATTAAAGCGGGAAAGAAACGCCATTATACTGGCCCACAATTATCAGCCGCCGGAAATTCAAGACCTTGCGGACCTGTGTGGTGATTCCCTCGAGTTGAGCATTCGCGCATCCAGAACCGATGCGGAGGTGATTGTGTTCTGCGGCGTCCACTTCATGGCCGAAACCGCATCGATTCTATCACCCCGGAAAACAGTCCTGCTGCCCCAAACGGGTGCCGGATGCCCCATGGCGGACATGGTAACACCCGCCGCCCTTCGGGCAAAACTGAAAACACTGCCCCCGATGCCAGTGGTAACCTATGTGAATTCTTCCGCCGCGGTGAAAGCGCTTTCCACCGTCTGTTGCACCTCGGCGAATGTGGTGGAAGTGGTGGAGAGCCTTGAGGCCGATGAAGTCCTCATGATTCCGGATCGAAATCTTGCCCGGTATGCGGCTGCCAGGACCCGTAAAAAAGTCCATTTCTGGGACGGCTTCTGCCCGATTCATGACCGCCTGACCCCGGAGCAGGTGGCACTGGCCCGAAAGGCTCACCCCAATGCCGTGTTGATGGCGCATCCGGAATGCCGGCCTGAAGTTCTGGCGCTGGCCGATGTCATTCTCAGCACCTCCGGAATGATTCAGTACGCCAAGGAGGCCAAGGCCGGCGAATTTCTCGTCGGCACCGAAGCGGGGATTCTCTATCCGCTTCGAACCGCCTGCCCGGACAAAACGTTTTTTCCCGCAGCCCCCCAAATGGTCTGCCCGGATATGAAGAAGATATCGCCCGAGGATGTGCTTCAAAGCCTTTCCCAACTCTCCGGGGAAATTCGGGTCCCTGAAGAAATTCGCCTGCCGGCGTTAAAGGCCGTGGAGCGAATGATAGCACAGCCTGGAGCCGTGACAAAGATGAACGGGCTACATTAGATAGAATCCCAAATCCTGTATCAGGGCGGTATCGGTTCTCTCCGCACCGACAAAGAGATTTTTAACGCTGCGGACAATCACCTTAAGCCGGATTTCCGAGCGCAGGTTGTTATCGAGTTTGAAGAAAACATCCAGGCGATCTCCCGGCTTGAGCCCGTGAGGCGAACTGCACTTAAACCCAAGCCCTGTCATCGACAAATCCACCACAATCATCTCTCCCCTTTTGGGGCTGGTGAGGTGAATGTATTTGCCGGGGAGCTTTACGGGCTTTCGGTAATACTTGCGAAATTCAATCTCACTACGAAACGTCTCGCCGCATTTGCAGGTTATTTTCAACCGGGTTGAGGCAACTTTAAGCTTGGTGGCATCAACGGTTTTTGTTACACCGCATTTGGGGCAACGGATGGTAGCCAGATTTTGGTTGTTTACAAAAAACTTATAGATATTATCCCCGGCTTCTTTTGGCATGCGCTTTAACCTAATCGAATGTTTCTTCTTAAGAACAACGTCTCCGCTTGCAACACATATTTCACCATCTATAAGACATCTATAAGACACCGTCAATCGTCTCGAAAAAAAAATCAATATTCCAACGGGATAGCCAGTCTCGCGGGTACGCGGCCGGTTCGTATGAATCTGCCCGGCATGAACGTAAATGGGGCCGGGCCGGTGAACGCCAAAGCCGTAACCGAAATGACCCGCCGGGATTGTTTTAACCTATTTAAAATTAAGGGACATGCGTATAATGTGCCAACCTTTGGCGCTTATGACATAAGATATCCTTTCTTTCAAGAGGTAATCTAACTTTTTGATAATTTTGGATGAACCACTGGGGCGGAGAGCGAAGTCCATTTATTCCCCGAATCAAGAATCTTTTGCCTTGACAATTGGGTCTGAAAAGTTAATATTCAGCATTTTTCAAAAGAGCGGTTAATTCAGGTGAGGTTAAGGAGGGGGGAAATCCATGTATGCTGTTGTCGCCACGGGCGGAAAACAATATAAGGTGCAGGAAGGGGAAGTCCTGCGGGTCGAAAAACTCGAGGGGAATGTTGGCGAAGCCGTCTCTTTTGACCGGGTGCTGATGGTTTCGAATGGTGAAACGGTTCAGGTTGGTTGCCCGGTTCTGGAGAGCATAGCCGTCCGCGGCCATATCGTGGAGCAGGGCAAGGCCAAAAAAGTCCTCGTTTTTAAATATAAACGACGGAAACACTATCGTCGCACGCGCGGCCATCGTCAGCAGTTCACGGCGATTCAGATTGATCAGATTGGTCAGCTTGATCAGATCGAGGCAAGTCCGGCTGGCGATTTGTCCAACAATTAATTTGAAAATCAGACTCAGGGAGTTTTCAAATGGCACATAAAAAAGCAGGTGGCAGTTCAAGAAACGGTCGGGACAGCAATGGCCAGCGGCGGGGAATCAAACGGTTCAGCGGCCAGACGGTCAGCGCCGGCAGCATTCTGATCCGGCAGCTGGGAACGAAAATTCACCCCGGCGAAAACGTCGGGATGGGAAAAGATTATACATTGTTTGCACTGGTCGATGGCGTGGTCGCCTATGAGCGGCTGGGCAAAACCCGTAAAAAAGTAAGTGTATATGACGCGTGAGATTTGTTGATGATGCGCTTATCACCGTTGAGTCCGGCCATGGCGGCGGGGGATGCGTCAGTTTTCGACGCGAAAAATATATTCCCAGGGGCGGACCGGATGGCGGTGATGGTGGAAAGGGCGGTGATATATTACTAAAAACAACGCTTCGCCGCCGGACACTATCCCAGTTTCGTTACAAACGGGAGTTTAAAGCCCCGAACGGCGGACCGGGTCTCGGTAACCAGAAATCCGGCAAAAACGGTGAGGATCTGATCATCGAGCTTCCTCCCGGAACCATCATCAAGGATGCCGATACCGGGGAGATTCTGGTTGATTTTACCGAGGCTGATCAAACCTTTCTCATCGCCCGGGGCGGCCGGGGCGGCCGGGGTAACGCCCGGTTTAAATCCGCTACCAACCGTGCCCCCCGCCACGCGCAGCCCGGTGAGGCAGGTGAGAGCAAAACCCTCTCTTTAGAGCTTAAACTCCTGGCGGACGTGGGACTCATCGGTCTTCCAAACGCCGGCAAATCCACCCTGATCAGTAAAATCTCCTCCGCGCACCCCAAAATCGGCAATTATCCGTTTACGACACTGACGCCGACCCTCGGGGTGGTACATACCGATTGGGCGGAACCCTTTGTCGTGGCCGACATCCCCGGATTGATAGAAGGGGCGCATGAGGGTGCGGGCCTGGGTATCCGGTTTCTGCGCCATATCGAACGTACCCGGGTGCTGGTGCACCTCATTGATGTGGCGACGCTGAATCCGGACGCACCATTAGTGGATTACGAAACCGTTTTAAATGAATTACGAATGTATAATGACCGGATCAGTCAGAAGCCGCAGCTGGTGGTACTGAATAAAATGGACATCCCCGGCGCCGAGGCCCAGGCCGAAGCCTTCGCAGACGCATTCGACGGAGAGCACCTGCTTCGCATCTCCGCCGAAACCGGCGAAGGCGTTCAATTGCTATTATCCAAAATGATTCAGCTTCTGGAAAAAATCGATGACACCCCCTGAACCGTTTGATTTCAGCGATGTCAAGCGCCTCGTGGTCAAGGTCGGCAGCAATGTTCTTACCGCCGGTAACGGTCTGAACCTGGAAACCATTCACGCGATCAGCCGCCAGATCAGCCGCCTGATGGACGAGGGCCTTGAGGTGGTGCTGATCACCTCCGGCGCCATGGCGGCCGGCGTCCGGAAAATAGGGCTCTCCAAACGGCCGGATGAAATTCCCAAACGCCAGGCGGTGGCGGCCGTCGGGCAACCGCGGCTCATGTTGGCCTACGATTCCGCCTTTGAAAATCATGGGAAAAAGGTGGCGCAGATTCTCTTGACCGGCGATGATCTGACCAGCCGGAAACGCTATCTCAATGCGCGAAACACCTTTCATGAGCTTCTGTCCTGGAAAATCGTACCCATTGTGAATGAAAATGACACGGTGGCGGTCGAGTCGATCAAGTTCGGCGACAACGACAATCTGTCCGCCATGATCGCGCTCCTGATGGATGCGGATCTGCTCATTAACCTGACGGACATCGACGGCCTTTACACGCAGGATCCGCGGATGTTCCCGGAAGCAGCACTCATCCCCACCGTTGCCACCATCGGCAAAGACATTGAAAAATGGGCCAGCGATATTCCCGGAGCGCTCGGCACCGGCGGCATGTCCAGCAAAATCAAAGCCGCCCGAAAGGTGACAGCGGCCGGTATCCCCATGATCATCGCCAAGGGCCTGAAATCCGATATCCTCCTGCGGTTGTTTGCCGGTGAGAAGCATGGCACCTTCTTCGTCCCCAAGCGCGGGCGGCTGGCCAGCCGGAAATGCTGGATTGCCTTTACCCTGAAGCCGGTGGGAAGTCTTCTCATCGATTCCGGTGCGGCCGGTGCGTTACTGAAACGGGGGAAAAGCCTTTTACCCAGCGGGATAGTGGCGGTTGAGGGAGAGTTCGGCGTTGGGGCCGCGGTCGCGTGTATGACCGAAGATCGCAAGGTGATCGGAACGGGTTTGGTCAACTACAGTGCGGCCGATATCCGGTTGATCAAGGGGTTAAAAACGAGCCAGATCGGCAAGCACCTGGGAAGCAAGCCCTATGATGAGGTGATTCACCGGGACAACCTGGCCATTACAGCCGCATGTGAAGCGTAGTGCATTCCCCGCCTTTTGCCTTTCCATTTTTTTCTGTGTCGGGTCCCGGTGTTTTCAGGTATAAATATAAGCGACCGTAATCTTCAAGGGGGGGAGACAACCATGACCGTTGAAACGACTGTTAAGAAAATGGCGGCGGCGGCAAGAAAAGCATCGTTTGAAATCGCCCGATGCCCGACGCCTCTGAAAAACGACGTTCTGCTGAGAATTGCGGAGCTCATCGAAGCGGATGCCAATGACTTAAAAGAGGCCAATGAAAAGGATCTCGTCCGGGGGCGCGAGGCAAGGCTTTCGAATGCTATGCTGGACCGGCTGACGATAAAAGACGCCACCATTGCCGCCATGGCCCGGGGGCTTCGCGAAGTGGCTCTGCTGGAAGATCCCGTCGGCGCCATCGCCAAAGCCTGGCGGCGCCCGAACGGCCTCGAGGTCGCGCGCATGCGAATTCCGCTGGGGGTCATCGGCATCATCTATGAATCCCGGCCCAATGTGACCATTGATGCGGCCGGCCTGTGCTTGAAGGCCGGTAATGCGGTGATTCTGCGGGGAGGATCGGAGGCACTGAACTCCAATCAGGCGCTTGCCGCCCGAATCGGCTCGGTGTTGAAGCAATCGGGGCTGCCGGAGGCGGTGGTTCAGGTGGTGCCGGTCCGGGACAGGGAAGCCGTCCAGGTGCTGCTGCGCCAGGAGGAATTGATTGATCTCATCATTCCCCGGGGGGGCGAAGAGCTCATCCGGTTCGTGGTGGAAAACTCGAAAATTCCCGTTTTGAAGCATTACAAGGGGGTCTGCCATGTCTATGTGGATGACGGCGCGGATCTATCCATGGCCGAAGAGATCGTTTTTAACGCCAAGGTTCAGCGTCCCGGCGTCTGCAATGCGCTGGAAACGCTCCTGGTGCACGAATCGGTCGGTAAGGCCTTTCTTCCCCGCATGAAGGCCCGGTTTGACTCGGCCGGCGTTGAAATTCGGGGATGCGAAAAAACCCTGGCTATTTTACCGGGAGTCGTGGCCGCGACAGCGGATGACTGGCCGGCCGAGTATCTCGATCTCGTGTGCGCAGTCAAAGTGGTAAAAGACATGGATGCGGCGATTGCGCACATCGGTGAATTCGGCTCCAAGCACACCGAGGCCATTATTACCCGGGATTACGAGCGGTCCCATCGCTTTTTAAGGGATGTCGATTCATCCGTCGTTCTGGTGAACGCCTCGACTCGCTTTAACGACGGCGGTGAGCTTGGGTTGGGCGCGGAAATCGGCATCAGCACCAGCAAACTTCACGCTTTTGGTCCCATGGGGCTTGAAGAGCTGACCACAACGAAATTTATTGTTTACGGAAATGGGCAGGTACGAACCTGACGGCGCAGATTCAAAAAAACGGCCCGAAGAACGAGGGAAAAGCCATAACCCGTATCGGGCTTTTCGGCGGAACCTTCAACCCGATCCATCTCGGTCATCTTCAGGCGGCCAAAATGGTCATGGAGCGGCTCTCGCTCACCTCGTTGCTGTTTATTCCGGCAGCGGTGCCTCCCCATAAAGCGCTGACGGGAGTCGTGGGCGCCGCTGACCGGCTGGAGATGATTCGCCTCGCCATTTCGGATCAGCCCGGTTTTTCGGTATCGGATGTTGAAATAAACCGGGCCGGGCCGAGCTATACCATCGATACGGTCACTCATTTTCAGTCCGGTGCGGCCGGGGGCGAACAGTATTATCTCATTGTCGGTCTGGATGCTTTTTTAGAAATCGATACATGGAACTCCTATAAGACGCTGATGAAAACTATTCCACTGGTCGTACTGGCAAGACCGGAGATCGGGCACGAGGAGAATGGGGATGGGGCGGTCCGCGAAAGAATCCTTCAATTTCTTCGGAAAAAAATCTCTCCGGATTATGTTTTCTCAGTGGCATCGGACTGCTTTCACTGTGCCGATTATCAACCGCTAACCGTTTTAAGCGGGGGATTGCGAGCCCTTTGCGCAACCTTTATTCGAGAGCGGATTCACGCGGGCGCAGATATTGATACGCTGGTACCGGCCCTGGTCGGTACGTTTATTCGTCGGAAAGGACTTTATCGATGACCGCTTCATCAGCGCCGGGGTTTAATGCCCCCCTTGATCTTTACGCCAAAGCCGCCCTGGGCAAAAAAGCATCCCGCCTGGTGATGCTCGATGTTCACGGCCTCTCCTCCATTACGGATGTGGTGCTGATTTGCAGCGGCCAATCGAACCGCCAGGTAACCGCCATCGCCGATCACATCAAGGTGGACTTAAAAAAGCAGGGGATTCGCCCCTTGAGCATCGAAGGGCTTCAAGAGGGGCACTGGGTGGTGATGGATTACGGCGATGTCATTATCCACGTATTCTATGAGCCGATTCGGATTTTTTACGATATCGAGGGCCTTTGGGCGGATGCCAAACGGATAAAACCGCCCGGCATGCCGGCCCCGCCCGCCACCCATAACGAAACGGAGCCGCATGATGAACAAAATTAAACCGCTTTTGCTGATGATACTGGACGGATGGGGAATCAACCCCGATTCCCGGGGCAATGCCGTTTTTCAGGCCAGAACCCCGTTCATTGATTCCCTGTTGGACACTTACGCCACCACCCGGCTTTTTTGCTCCGGCGAGGCGGTGGGGCTTCCGGACGGGTATATGGGCAATTCCGAAGTGGGACATTTGAATATCGGTGCCGGCCGCGTGGTATATCAGGAGTTGATGCGCATCAACCGGGCCGTTTCAGACGGCACGTTTTTTAAAAATGAGGCCTTTAAACGGCTGATGGAAGAGATTCGGGCTCATGACGGCGCCCTTCATCTCATGGGGCTCTGTTCGGACAGCGGTGTTCACAGCCATTTGAATCATGTCTACGCCCTTCTCGAAATGGCCAAAAAGGAGGGACTTTCCCGTGTCTATGTACATCCCATCATGGATGGCCGGGACAGCCCGCCGGACAGTGGAATTTCCTATGTCGGACGGCTTCAGGAGCGAATTCACGACATCGGAATCGGTGAAATTGCGACCCTTTGCGGCCGGTTTTACGCCATGGACCGGGACAAGCGATGGGAACGCACCGCCCAGGCCTTTGCGCTTTACACCGAAGGGGTCGGGGTGGCTGAAAAATACCCCACCCAGGCTGTCGCAAACGCCTATATGCGGGGGGAAACCGATGAATTCGTAAAGCCGGTCTGCCTCGTCGACGAAGCCGGAAAGCCGCTCGGCCTCCTTCAGAAAGGAGATGGTGTCATTGTCTTTAACTTCAGGGCGGACCGGGTGCGCCAAATTACCCGCGCCTTTATGGATCCAAAATTCGAAGCGGACTGGCGCGGCCGGATGCCCGGCATCTGTGGTCTTGTCTGCATGACCCTCTACGATGAAGCTTTCCCGCTGCCGGTTGCCTTTCCGCCGACGCATCTAAAAAATATTCTGGGGGAAGTGATCAGCCGCGAGGGACTGCGGCAGCTTCGAATTGCCGAAACGGAAAAATATGCCCATGTAACGTATTTTTTTAACGGCGGAGAGGAGACGCCCTTTCCCAACGAGGATCGCCGGATGATTCCCTCTCCGCGGGACGTTCCCACCTACGACCATAAGCCGGAGATGAGCGCCTTTCAGGTGAAAGACAAGCTGCTGGGGTTGCTCGACACCGGCTATGATTTTATTGTTCTTAATTTTGCCAACATGGACATGGTGGGTCACACCGGTGTTCTGGAGGCCGCGATCAAGGCCTGTGAGGCGGTGGACACCTGCGTGGGAGAAATTGTCACCAAGGTCCGCTCCCTGGGGGGTGCGGTGCTGCTGACGGCAGACCACGGGAATGCCGAAAAAATGCTGGAAGAAAACGGGGCCGTTCATACCGCTCACACCTTAAACCCGGTTCGCTTCGTGCTGGTGGATGACAGCCGCAGGGATGCGGTGCTGCGGGAGGGGGTTCTCGGGGATATTGCGCCCACCGTCCTTGAAATGCTGGGGATTGAGCAACCCGCCGAGATGACGGGGACTTCCTTGATTGCATCATCGTCCGTAAAAAAGGGGCGCAAAATGACCGACGTTCAAAAATCATATACCACGGTCGTCGATTTTATAACCGGCAGAGAGGTGCCGGATGTAGGCGCCGAGGCAAACCGTCAGACGATCGAGAAACAGCTGGTGGAGGAGAAGGGATATCTAAAGGCCGATATCGAGGTGGATGTCGACATGGCGATCACAGTCGCGGGAGAACCCTATCGGTCCCAGATCGACCTCGTGGTCACCGTTGACGGCCATCGCATCATGGCCGTCAAATGTGCGGCCGGGTCTCTGGGATCCCGTGAAAGGGAGATTCTTGCCGCTGCCCGGCTCCTTGATTCCTGCCAGATTCCCCTTGCGGTGGTTACCGACGGCATTCATGCCATCGTTCTCGACACCGTGAGCGGAAAAAAGATCGGAGAGGGAATGACCGCCATCCCCTCAAAGGAAAAGGCGCGCGATCTGCTTGCGGCCAGCACCCCCCTTGCCTTCCCGGAGAAGAAGCGGGAGCGGGAAATGCTGGTTTTCAGAACCTACGACCTTGAAAACGTGAATGTTCACCGGAAGATAACGTAAAGGCCGGCGGACAATACCGGCCGGCCACACGTAACCGCTTTTTGCCCCTTTCCTTATTTTTACGGCAAGGGGCTTTTTTTATTGCCCGGCAACCTCTTTACCGCAGTGCTTACAGACATTGGCCCGCTTTTTAATGATTTCGGCGCAGAAAGGGCATTCCCGCGTAAAGTGGCGCTCATGGATCTTTTCTATGGCCTTCTGGACCTTCTCTTGAAGCAGATGATTGCCGAATTTAAGGCTCCGAAGCGGGTCCAGCGCTTCCAGTACACCGATGTCACCGATCATTTCAGCCGCTTTGAGCCGGACCCGGACCGGCTCCGAGGAATCAGTCAGGATACTGAGGACGGTAATGCCGTCCGAGGCGTTATAGCAGTCCGCCAGAAGTGAAAACCCGCGCTTGATAGCCTCTTTCAGGA
Organism: Pseudomonadota bacterium; assembly: GCA_043797445.1. Taxonomy (GTDB): domain Bacteria; phylum Desulfobacterota; class Desulfobacteria; order Desulfobacterales; family JAFDDL01; genus JAZDPP01. The sequence continues at coordinate 3,803 of JAZDPP010000045.1, read as the reverse complement.
CTTCCTGCTGAAACACCACCTGGTCGTCAATCGTCTGACCGGAGGCGCCGGTCGGACTGAACACCGGCATCAATTCAAAATTGTTCGAATCCGGATAGCGCATGCAACGGTAGGATGAATTCCGGCCGTAGTTTTCGCGCATATTATTCCAACCGTTGACATAGGTCGGGCACTCGTCATTAAAGCACAGGTATAAATAAGGCGTTCCCCAGCCCAGACCGTCACCGACATTGATGGGAGGAACCTCCCACAAACTCATTTGCCGGTCGCAGTAAGGGCATAAGGGTTTTTCCTTTCCTATCAATCCCTCGAGAATTTCCTCTTTGGTTTCAAACGACATCAATGGATCTCCTTTATTTAGGGTCGAACACGGTAAAACTTACGGCGAAACTAAGCCTGTTTCGGGGGTTTGTCAATGAAAGGGGAGGGATGAAGGACCCATGAATGCGTCATATTTTTGACCCAACCGAAGCTTAACGGCTGGAAGCAGCGAAATACCCGGCCAATTCGTCAAACATTTGACAGGACACCACTCCCATCGACGTCCGGTAAAATCTCAACAGCATATCAAGCGGATAGGGAACTTCGTCTTATAAGGCGCGGGGAAAATGAGGTTGTTTTTTCAGCCCTGATCGGCAAATTTTGCCGTCTCTTCCCCCTGATTTTTTAATTATCCATTGAAAACACAATGTTTTTTAGTTTGGTATAACATTTGCATATCAATCGATCAAAGCATCTTATTTTCCCTGCAACCCGGATCGCTTTAAACAAGGAAACGCATATGATACTTCCAATGAAACGGTTTTTTAGAAATGCCGCCACCGCAGCCAATATCCTCTTCGGGATAACCCGTCAGATTGATTACAGGGCGCTCAACCGCTATATCATTGCCATCAATCAGAGCCCGACGCTGGACAATATTTTACAGGAGGCGTCCCGATGCCTGAAAGAAATTCTGAATTATCATCTATTCGCATTTGCGGTTCAGGATCGGGAAACGCTGAATGTCTGGATAGATCCGCGTATATACCAGGCGCCGCTGAAACGGGTCCTTAAAAAGGATTTTGGTTCGATTGACCACCTTCAGGTTCATAGCATCAACGAAGAGGTGGATGCAAAACAGGGCGTTCTATCATTCCATGATGAGGACCTTCTTTCATATTCATTGATGGATGAGCATTGTATGGCGCGGATGTATATTTTCCCAGAGCGCAAAATGCTCCCATATCACAGTGAAATTCTCGATATCATCGTTAAAACGCTTGGCGTTGCCTTGAAAAATTATATCAATATCAAAAGACTCCAGGACGATGTGGCGCTGGATTCCCTGACCGGTTGCTATAATCGCCGGGAGCTCGATCGTCTGGTGGGCCATCATATTGCCGCAGCAAAACGATATGACCGGGATCTTTCTGTGATCATGTTCGATGTGGACCATTTCAAGCACGTCAATGACACCTTTGGCCACCCGGCCGGTGATGCGGTACTTAAGGCGATTTCAGACACGGTGCTGAGTGCGATAAGAAAGGGGGATTATCTGGCCCGGTACGGGGGCGAGGAGTTCATGGTGGTACTGCCCGACACCCGAATGGCAAGAGCCATGGAGCTGGCGGAACGGCTCCGCGAGATTATTGAAAACCTGGAGATCAAGCTTCCCAACGAGAAATATATTCGAAAAACCGCCAGTTTCGGTGTTGCGACGCTTCGTGAGCACGATGGCCGGGAAAGCCTGGTTCAAGCGGCGGACACGATGCTCTATCAGGCAAAGGCCGCTGGACGAAATCGCGTGATGCCAAGTTGAGTTAACTCTATCCAAAGATATTTGAAATTATTTTCAACCACACGATTTCAATTGTTAGTGCCTTAAAGATTCATTCCTGTCGAAAAAAACAAGAAAATTTTTATCCCGTACCCCTGATTTCGGAGAACGGCCCGTAGGGGCGAACCGATGTGTTCGCCCTTCGTAATCAGGGCGAACACATAGGTTTGCCCGGCCTTGATCATCGTTTCGGCCAATTTCCCACGGCAGGGAGGCCGCGCCAGGGTGTTTTTGGAAGAGCGGCAGGCTGTTTGAGCGACAGCGAGTTCCTGCCGGTCTGGAAAAAAATACCCTGGCGTGGTCGGGAAGATGATCAAAGCCGTCCGCCCCTACGGGGTTGCGGGCGCCCCCCTACCCGGTTCCGGGCAAGAAAGAAAAACCCCCGCGCTTACCCTTTTTTGCGCCGCTCGGGCCGCAAAGATCGAACGGCCGCGCCGGCCTGCCACATTTCCGAATTTTTGATCGCATCCAGTTCCACCTTGAGTTTCTCGCGGTAATCCGGTGCGCTGTTCAGGTCGAGCGTTCTTGCGGCCTCTTTTCCGGTCACAACACTCTCATAAAGAGTCTCAAACACCGGCAGGACGGCATCCCGGAATTTGGGCGACCAATCCAGAGCGCCGCGTTGCGCCGTGGTGCTGCAGTTGGCAAACATCCAGTCCATACCGTTTTCCGCCACCAGTCGAATGAGGCTCTGCGTCAGCTCCTCAACCGTTTCGTTAAAGGCCTCGCTGGGCGAGTGACCATTTTTCCGAAGAACATTGTATTGGGCTTCCATAACGCCCGCCAGACATCCCATGAGAACCCCACGCTCACCGGTCAGATCGCTGGTCACCTCTTTTTCAAAGGTAGTGGGAAAAAGATACCCGCTGCCGATCACGATACCCATGGCAAGAGTACGCTCCTTTGCCCGGCCGGTATAGTCCTGAAAAATAGCGTAGCTGGAGTTGATGCCGCTGCCGTCGAGAAAATTGGTCCGAACGGTTCGGCCCGAGCCCTTGGGCGCCACCAGAATGACATCTATGTTTTTAGGCGGAACGATTCCGGTCTGGTCCTTGTAAACCGCGCCAAAACCGTGGGAAAAAAACAGCGCATCCCCCTCATTCAAACATGCCTTGACTTTGGGCCACAGGGCCACCTGGCCGGCATCGGATAAGAGATACTGAACAATAGTGCCTATTCGGGCGGCTTCTTCGATGGAAACAAGGGTTTTCCCGGGAACGAACCCGTCGGCGACCGCTTTCTCCCAGGATGCCGTTCCTTCCCGCTGCCCCACGATGACGGGAATACCGTTATCCCGCATATTTAATGCCTGTCCAGGTCCCTGCACGCCGTACCCCAGCACCGCCACGGTCTCATTTTTCAGCACCGCCTGTGCTTTTTCCAGAGAGAACTCATCCAAGGTCACAACATCTTCTATTGTGCCGCCGAAATTAATCTTTGCCATTTTTTCCTCCTGATAATGGATTTGCCCCGTTTTACCGATGCCGAATCAGAAATGCACAATCACTATTGGCGATATCAGGTTGCTGTTGAAATGAATGGGCATTCGGTCGGAACGCCACCCGGGAAATCCCCATGAGGGTTCTGCTCATGCGGGATAAAAAGCCATTTCTGAATGGACACTTGCTATTGAAAGAGCGTAAATGAATCGGTTTCATATAACAAAACGAATAACCTTTTCTTTTAGTCACACTTGCCGGTTTTGTCAAAAGAAAGTTTGGCCTTGATCATCGTATCGGCCACGCCAGGGTATTTTTTCCAGACCGGCAGGAACTCGCTGTCTCTCAAACAGCCTGCCGCTCTTCCAAAAACACCCTGGCGCGGCCTCCCCGCCGTGGGAAAATTCCAGGGCAATCGCATGTAGTGCTACAACCCGCTTCAGCCTTGAGGAAGATCAGATTCCAGCTGCGGCAAACTCACGCGCAAGCGCGTTCAAACAGTGCCGCAGCTTCCATCTGATCCCCCTCAAGGCTTACGCTGCCGC
>JAZDPP010000044.1:0-10304 GCA_043797445.1 Pseudomonadota bacterium | reverse complement strand
CCGTTAAGCAGCGTCTTCTTTTTTCTTGAACCAGTTCACTTTTACGCATGAACGGTTTGGCTGTCTATCAAGACGAGCTTATGTAGGCTGTAGGTAAAATAAAGCGATACAAAAAAGGTAAAATAAAAAGAAAATCCACAGGAAGTCAGTTCATTTAGCACTTGAACGCTGATCAATCCACCGTCTGCCAGCAACGCCTCTGCGCGTTCTGCTCTGTTGTCGTCCTGAGAAAAGAGATACAGCACGATGTTCGTGTCGAAAAAAGTGTCATCCGCGCTCATGCGTCTCAATCCGGTCAAACTTGAAATCTTTGGGTAGCCGGCCTCTAAATTTCCGCAAGCGTGACAGAAGCGCCATGGTATCCGGTATCTTGTCGATTTCAAATACGCGATCGCCGACGACATGAATTTCGATATGATCGCCTTCCTTAAGATTCATCGCTTCCACCACGACGGCGGGCAGACGCACGGCCAGGCTGTTACCCCATTTTGAAACTTGCATGGATGACCTTCTCCGCGTTAGGATATACGCTTTAAGTAATGTATATCTATAGGCTCAGATTGTCAACCAATTCATAAAGGACACACTACCTCCCATGCCTCGCTTTCCCCTTGTCCGTTGGCCGCGGGGACCTCGGGGCCAATTGCCAGATAGCCACCTTCCGGTGCTTTTTCTATGATTGCAAGCAACTCGCCTTTCATTCGTATCTTTCCACTCAAAAACGCCCTAACTTGATCCCGTTCAAAAATCAATGTGATGGGCATTGCTTTTTGGTTTTCAGCATAATGCACTTCAAATAGTTTTTCAAACCATCTTCGTGGCCTTCGTGTTCTTCGTGGTGAGAAAATGCATCAGATTGACAAAAACTGGACGGAAGCCTGGCCCCTGGTGCGTGTCGCAGCTAAAATACTGAAACAAAAGTTCGGAGCACGAAAGGTCGTTGTCTTTGGTTCTTTGCTGAAAAAGGACAGGTTTTCACCTTGGTCGGACATTGACTTGGCAGTCTGGGGGGATATCGGATTCAAGGTTGTATGCCGCGGAAGTGGCGGTAAGTATTATTTTTTCCGCGGGGGTTGACGGATTATTTGAAAATTTGGGAATGGGTGCCTATTCTCGTTAGGCGAATAATGTCATCTTCGATGCAATACACCACCAACAGGTCGCCGCCGATATGAAACTCTTTAAACCCAGAATGATTTCCAATCAGGCATTGATCCCTGGCCTCAATGGGCAATTCCTTCCCCTCCAACATCAGGGATAAGAATCTAATGTACTTGACATATTGATTATCAGTCATTTTAAGTTTTTGATAATCTTTTTTAAAAATTTTGGTCCTGAACAGTTTCATTAAGGTTGTTTCGTAAAATCATCAATGGAAACAAAGTCGCCGTCCAGATGCGCTGCCTCCGCCATCGCTGCCAGCGTTTCATCATTGGGGATTTTGATTTCAAATGGAAGCCCTTTATTGCATACAATCATATTGTTGAATATATTGACCGCCTGTGAATAGGATAAGCCCAAATATTTTAAAATTTCTTTGGCTTGCACAAAGCTTTTTTGTTCTATCCTTATGGTCGTTTGTGTTTTCATACACGATATCTCCACCGAAAAATTAACATTACATCAGAACATATCCCATTTGGGATATCGTGTCAAATTTCATTTCCGCCCTGAAAACGACATTTTCTCATTTCGCGTTTTTTTGCCCTTCGCTTTTCAACCAGTCTCCTGCGTGCGTTAAGTTGTCGTGTGGTTCATGGTCAATCTTTTGGATTGCATATCGGTACCGCCTTAATAGAGGTCGGAGGACACAGGGGGGATTGCACAACCTCAAGCCGTTTCTGAAATATGGACCCAGTCCGGATCGGGGACAAATATGGTTGTCATTTGGGCACCCGGTTCAAAATTAATTTCGGTGGCCAACATTTCCTGAGCACCGATGGTTAAGGAGCGAATCAGCTCCGGTTTTGTCCTTTCCTGCGCATTGACGCCGGGCAGATCAATGAGCCAACCGAACCACCATTCGCCGCTTTTTTTTATCATGGCTCTATATTTCAATTTTTACCTCACAAAAGGTATTCCAAGGTCCTTACAAATTTTCCGTGCCAACTCATCGATAATCTCATTATGCCTTGGAACTTGTGTTTTTAAAATACCTAATTGGTAAATACTATGCCTGCTTCCCTCGCGCAACAGGGATGCCCCATTCTTTTTAAGGCGTGCCAGCAACTGATTTCTTTTCATTTCAAAGTGATATAAATCCGGGCAAGACTCTTTTCGCCTTCACCCCCCTTGCACTTCGACAAGTAGCTTGATTTAATGCTCCGGCAAGTTGGAAAATTTTTGGCTTACCCTCAAACCAATCCGATATGACTGCGATTGTCGATGCCTTACTGGATCTTCGTTCATTTATTATTTCCGATAGATAGACATGTTCAAGGATTTCTCTCGCTTTTTCTGTGCGTTCCCATTCATCAAATGGAACTATAGCGGCCATCTTCTTGCCATGTGCATCGATGATAAATTGAGTTTCCATCATTGGGCCTCATTTTATTCAGTGCCTTAAAAAAATTTTTCTAAAGGCACTTATGCCGTCACGGCGTTAGCTTATTAACTTTCTTCCAATAGTAGTTGAATTCCTGAGAACCAGTTCAGGCACCAAAGATCTTTATCGGAAAACTGCTCAACATCGTATCCACGGTGGCTAAGGGCAAATCCTCTATGCGGCCTTGAGCAGCGAGCATACGATCAAATGGATCTCGATGGGCATTCTTCCATGCGCCGGCGAGTTGGGCATGTTCCGGTGCGATACTCAGGGGCTGGAAACCGGCCCTTACAATCCATCCGGGGACATCCTTCGCCACACTCTTTGCTTCAGGGAGTCTTCCCAGACGAAATTTTGTCGAAATTTCCCATACAGAAGCAGCACTTACATAAATCCTGTTGTTTCCGTCCTTCACGTATTCTCTGATTCCGCCCGGCAGTTTCGGGTCATCAAATAACCACCAAAGAAAAATATGGGTATCCAGAAGCATGGTCAGGATTCCCACGCAGTCAGTTCATCGTCAGGCAGGGGCTCAAAGAATAAATCAGTCACAGCCCCTTTAACAAGGCCCGGAGTACGTTCCTTTACCGGGGCGAGCGGAACGAGTCTGGCATAGGGTTTGCCTGCTTTTCCGATTATGATTTCTTCTCCTGTATGGGCGCGATCCAGCAATTTGGAAAAATGGGTTTTTGCTTCGTGTACATTCACAATATCCATTTCTATACCCCTATTGTAGTTAGTCCATTGCATTAGTCTACTTTAGCGCTTATTGTGATGCAACTATAATTTCAGAACTCCTCAATTCAGGCAATTCAGGGGACACCTTACTCATTTCATAGCCCTGATGTGGTCAAGAAAAAAATGGCACTCCGCTAAGCTGCCGGTGTTAATTACATTCCACATTCAAATTCATTTGGGCTTTGATACCTGATAAGAGAATGAAGGGCGATGGGCGATGGGCGATGGGCGATGGGTTGCCCTTACGGAACTTTTTTGAACGGCAAAGATTCCTGCTCCACAGCCACGCCCTGAAATTCTGGATCCTTATGAACCAGAACCGCGTCTTCCTGTAAAGCACACGCAGCAATCCATGCATCGGCCACGGAAAGAGGATACGTAGCCTTGAGTGCGGCTGCACCTTTCAACAAATCCGCAGTCTCGTGAATCCATTCGATGGGGAGAGCCAAACACTGCTCATAGGCCAACCGCCCGGCCGCTTCCCCCTCATCCCGCCAAACGCGACTCAGCACCTCCATGAGCGTGATAAAACAGCCCAGACACCTGACTTTTGCATTTTGGGCTTGCTTTAGCAAGTCGGCCACCTTGTCCGCTCCCGGCTCATCGTCACGTAACGTCAGAAGAGCTGATGTATCCAGAAGATACCCTATCATTCCCTATCCATATCTTTCCGTCGGTCCTCCATTAGCCTTCGCGTTGCGCCCCCTTTGCCTTGACCTCGGAATGCCTCCACCGGATCTGAACGCACAGGAACAACCCGTATCCCCTCGGGGTCCACTATCCATTCAAGCCGGTCCGCACGGCTTAGCTGGAACAGCCGACGGATTTCAGCAGGAATGACCGTCTGCCCTCGTTCTGTTATGGTGCTTCTCATATCCGCCATCGTGTGAAATTAATAAGATGAATTATTTTATCCGCAATAAAGTAATTCATTTATCATGATTTGTAAAGGTGAATGGTATGGAGAATCAGGATGTTTTCGTTCTCTCCTACTTTACACCATAAAATAATAAGTGAAGGCGCCGTTATAGCTACCGCCAATACAGGCAGGCGTCCGCCAAGGTCTGATTGTCCCAGCAACCGGAAAAGAGAGTATGATTCGTCGGATTGACGACCCTTGGCCGGTTAACTGAAAGCATTCATTATGAGAATCCGCAGATTACACAGATTACACAGATAAATTATCGATCCGCGTAATCTGCGTAATCTGCGGATAAGTATTTAAATGGCTTGAATGCGTGTCAGTGTTCGAAATCATTTATTGCCTGGACCGCATAACGGACATCATTATCCGCCATGACCGGGCTGAGGTGAACTGTGCAGTGGAAGTGCTTGGTAAAAATTAAAAAAAACTGAAAGGAACGGGGTGTTGCTTCCACAGAGGATAGGAAGAAGGCTCGACACGGGTGACATGGGGCATCTCCGGGTAAGCCTGAACAACGGGTAGAAGGCGGACGTCCAAGGTCAACAGTTCAATACCATTGCAGATAGCGGTCGCGGCAATAATCGCATCCGGGAGCTTAATCTTACGGGCCCGGCGTAAATCAATCGCCACATCCTCAATGCTCCCCCTCAAAGGCAAATAGATAAGTCGCGCAAGCTTCTGCCTTACGATGGATTCTTCTTCCTTTGTTATCCCTTGGAAACCGAGTAGTTCCATTCGCGTAATGGCGCTATATCCACACTCGGCGGTTTTAATCCGGCGCTCAGTGACATCGGCCAACACAGCGTCGTTGGATTTCAAGAGACCGAGAATGAAATTGGTATCTAAAAGATATTTTTAATCCCACTCATTTCGTAGCGTCTCCTGAATCTCCAACGGCTGCCCTGCGAATGAATGAGAAAGTTCCAGTCCGCCTTTTAGCGAACTCAATAATTCATCGCCTACATTCTCAGTTTTTCCATGCCGTCTTTTTTCCTTTAGAAATTCAGCGAAATCCAAAAGCTCTATCATTAACGGTTCAGGAAGATCTTTGACTGTCTCATAAAGCTTTTCAGCCGTAGTCATAATATAATCCTCCCGCTAAAGGGGTGATGAAACGTGAACGGTGAACCGTCAGGGGGCGAATTCCCCTCATCTTAGGGAGATCGAATTTGCTAATATACCAGCAATGGCATTCTTCTTGCTCTTGCTCTTAATCATGCTCTTGATCCAGTAGGCACGATTAAGATTAAGAGCAGGAGCAGGAGCAGGAGCAGGAGCAGGATAAACGGTATATTGGTATTTTCCGAGTCCCTTAGTTCTTTATATAGCCACCGGCAAAAAAAATGTCAAAACCATAAGTGGTATAATCGAAAAAAGGGATAGGGTCACCCATTAAAGGGCAGGTCACCCATTTTCGAAAATTGCTGCTGGATGTTTTACAGCATATTGGGAAGCTACCGAATAGGCATGGCTTATTGACGGACTTGGGAATGCCCGTTGGATTATTGGATTTTTTCTGATTACTTTTCTCCATATTCCAGGAGTTCTTCCTTTATGTATCCGATTTTTCATTTTCCCCATTTACCGCCTTCGTATCTTCCAGACACCTGATCTTCACTCCTCCCCGCAATCAATTCATCCACCTTTTACGTTCCCGCAGCTCAAATATCGCTTTGCCACCCGCCGAAGCTATTCTTCCATCATACCCAGCGGCACCCATCCCAGCTCCCGCCGAAGGATAACGGCAGACAGCCGGGCTCACACCCCCCGCGGTGCCGGTGACAAGGCCATATTTATTGTTCCAGCAACTTGGAAAAACTTCGGCCGGTTCTAACAATGCGAGCCAAAAAGGTTCTTTTATCCAGATTCCGGTATTCTTCTTCAGTAAACGGAAGGGCTTCGATTATGCTATTGCAGGAGGCAGCGATTCGTGAAAGGTATTGCATGTTTTTAATTTTTGGCTTTCCTTCAAACCAGTTGGATATTACAGCGATGTCGACATCGCTGTGATCTTTAAACTCTCCATTCGCACCGGAGCCAAACAGGAAAACTTCCTTGATGGGGATTTCCTGTTTGAGCCTGGTTATGAAACCCTTTATGATTTCAGTTAGCTGATCTTCTGATAAAGCCATTGATAAATTTCCCGGGTGGTCTGGTAAACCAGTTTTGCGGTTTCTCCATTTATTATTTCGGACAGGCTTTCCTTGTAATCACCATACCGCGCTTCAATATGATACGGCGTCAATTCAGTCAAAAAATTGAATTGTTCAGTGGACAGTTCATTACGAATGTTTGCAATTTCAGCAAGGCGAACCAGGTTGTGGATTGGAAGATTTTCCTTATCCTGCTGGGCGATGAGAGCCTTGATGATTTTTTCAACCGCTTGCTGGCACATGTATGCGACATATAGGTATCGACGGCATTCCAGCATGGCCTTCGCTGTTTCCAAGTCATATTGTGATCTTTCAACCCAATGTCCAACTATTTTATCCATAGCCATGCCAAAACGGTATCAAATTGTCGCTTAAATTGATTTGGCCAAATTATTATAACTATATAGGACCATTCTCCCGAGTGCAAGAAAAGATGATACAGAGTGTAACGCTGAACGGGGAACGAGGGAGAAGGGGAGTTCCAATCTTCAATTTTAACGGCGGCGATAAGAACGGAACCGCACAGGGCGGTAAACCATTTTTGCTCAATTTGGTGGCCGATCCAGCCCCGGGGAGCACCACGGCGGTGGCTGCGAACGGTATAGAACCGTCCGACTCCTTTGAAATCAAAATCGTTTACAAAGCTCACGGTGCCGCGTTCATCGGTGTGAAGGCCGCCCTGGATAAGCTCAATCATTTATAGGCTCAACTATCTGTTTTGAATATTTTTATAAATCCACCATCGTTCAGCTTGACTTTTTTTCAATTCGAATCATGCCGCTGCGTTTTTACATCTTCGCTCCTTTAAGTTCACCTTTTCTTACGATTTTAAAAACAAAACCCATAACCCATTGACAAAAAATGGTTTTATATTTAATCTGGCCATATTACCCGACAAACCCGAAGGAATGGAAGGAGACGAAAAATGCTTGAGAAAGAAATCGTGCATGTTCAACAAGGCGTCTGGATTGACGAACATTTGCTGAAAAAGGCGGGCCTGGGAGCACGTGTGCAAATCTCATTTTCAGATGGTGAAATTCGTATTCAATCCGTTTCTGTTTCGCTTGGCGAAAAAAGGCCATCAAAAAAAGGGTGGAATACGTTACGTGCATTGGGCGACGATGCGCAGGTGGGGTGTTTGGATAACGCCTCCGAAAATCATGACCGGTATCTTTACGGCCCTGTTTTATTGTCTATCGTGGATACGGAAGACAGGGAGAAGTGGGATCCAACCTGAATTCACAGATGTTACACAACCCTTATTTTAATTCAACCATTTGTCAAAATTATTCAAAAAACGATTTGATAAAATTGAGGACATCCTCCAAACTCCTTTGATCGGAATTCTCAACTTTATTCGCAAAATGTCTGTGATGGGGATACGTTTTCACGTCTCTGTGGTGGGGCGCATTATCCCATCCGATGATCATTGTCTCATCGGGGCGTAGCCAGTAATAACTGTAAACTTCCATCAAATCGTAACTATATACTTCTCTAACCCATAGAATGGAGCCGTCAAACAGTCTTAATTTCGCTTTTAATTTTGAAACGGTCTCTTTTTGAACGATTTCAAGGTCCTCAATTGCCTTTACCATGTCAGAAAACGCATTCACTGTTTCATAAAAGCGGTTTGCCATCACTGGCCTTTCAGAAGATTTAGCTTTTCTATTTTTTTTGACAATTCATCCGCGGCTTTTACTAAATAAGTCCATTCAATCCAATCATCATGCCCTTCTATCGTATCGGGCACATCCTGCAAAAAATCTTCAAAGGACTTGTTGTATTTGTCCTTGAAAATACGGATTTCCTTTTCAAACGCTTCAAGTTGCTTTTGAAAATAAGATATTCTTTTGAAAGCAACTTGATTCAAGGCTTCAATATAGATCGTCTCACCTGCGCCCGTAATGATGTCCCTGACATCTTTTGGAACTTTGACCGTTATTTCAATCATATTGCCATTCCTCCTCTCTCCGGCCGCCGTTACTGGTGCCGAGCGAATAGGGTCTCACATTTAACTCATCCTATGCCACGGCCATCAAGGAATCAAGAATTCGTTTTGGGCGGGAGCGGACGCCTCTCGCCTCTCGCCCCCATCATTTAACCAAATCAAATAATGCCGGAAACATCATCAAACGATGCAACCTCAACACATCCCTCAGGCGCAGGGACATTCTCATGAAGAGACCCGGGCCGACGAACCCGAATCGACGGCCTCCAGCCCAATTTTGCCGGCGCGATAACATCTTTGACATGATGCCGATAGGCAGCCAGAAACAATGCGCAAGACTCACAACAACGGCGGATACCGGAAACACAAAAAAATGCCGATCCCCCCACCTTTGGGAGTCAGCATTCAGTGCGAACCTCGGTCGTTCCGGAATACAACTCTTAACCCAATGTACCCCCGGACGTGTTAAACCAGCGCAGTGTCCATGATCTCTCAAAATTCCTTTAATGATTCGGCAAGGATGGCTTTTTTATGCAGCATTTTCAATACAGCCGTATCGTCTATTTTCATGATTTTATGGATCATGGTTTTTGGAACTGCCTTAAATCGGGCTTCCAGCACATCCGTTACAGCTTCCCGGGAAGTCTGCAACGCGCCCTCTTGCCTGCCCTCCTGCCTGCATAGTTCGAGGCCCATCAACTGGCCTTTTTTAATCCCCATTCGTTCAACGGATGTAACGTATGGCATTTTCATGTCCTCCTCATACCGGTACATATCATCGGAAAAACGCTTTTCCAGATCTTCCGGCAGTGTCATGATCCAGTCGATAAACCGGAACAGTTCCAGGATATCTTTCCAGGGCGGGTCCGAATCCATTGTGATTGTTTCCGCCATCTGTCCTCCGCCATCCGGCTTTTGCCTTCCGCTCTCCACCCTTTTTGATATCTCGCGCAGAGACGCCAAGACGCCGAGATTCAATCTTATCATCCCGTTGGATCGTGTTTCTTCGGAAATCCATGATGGTCCAATTCCCCCCCCCAAAAAAAATCATTTCTTTTTTTCTCTGCGTCTCCGCGTCTCTGCGCGAGTTACAGTATCACAGCTCCAATACCGCCCGGATCGGGTAGTGCCCCCCGGCGCTTTCGTTGACGACAAAAGCCCGGATGCATTTCAAATTGGGAGAATGGAAAATATATTGGATCTATTAACGAAAATCCACGCAGGAATCGTATATCCCCCCAAAAGCCCCAGATCCTTTGGAGAGAAGGGAATACTTGTCATGTATTTTTATGCCACACAACCCGGTTCACATAATCCGTATAGCTTAGAATAATCCGCGGCGCTTTCGAGCCGCTTTGCCCCGATGACGCTGAGACGTCAGCTTATTATTATTGACCCTTTTGCCGCGACGTTTCTTAAGTTCTCCTTCGGTAGCTGTCGGAGTGGCTTTGCTGTCGATCTGAAAAATCAGTACTTCTCCATCATTTTCCGACGCCGGGGCTGATTCAAACCACCGACTCGTATGTTTCCCTAACCCCAGCACCATCTCCTCTATGGTCTTCTGGCATGGAGACCATTGAAGAAAAGTGCCCAATACCGTCACACACTGAGCATAGCTCATCGTGGTCGCAAGCCGGGCCGCATAACTTCGAACCAGCATGCTGAATCCATCCCACGGTAATCCCAGCTCAATATCTAATGGATAGTAGCCTCCTTCGTTACTGCCCCTGTAGATATAGATGCGCCAATAGCGGACTTTCCCAAATACCGTGCCGATAAGACGATCCTTTAGACCCTGGCATTTTGAACCTTTTTCACCCCCTGTTTGAAGTTATGGCCGAAATGTGTCCAAAATTTGGAGTTTTTGAACAATACCATACACAAAACGATGGATCTTGTCCCGCTAAAAATCATCTTTTTGATCTTTTTTTATTAAAACCCTCGCTTGCGACCTCCACACCCTTCACAGGGAAGGCTCACACCATAGGTACACCG
>JAZDPP010000043.1:0-5328 GCA_043797445.1 Pseudomonadota bacterium | reverse complement strand
CGCCGGCAAGACAGTATACGAGATTGCCCCGAAGGAACTGGCTGATGTCTACTATAGAGCCGACAATGAGCTTTTCACTCACCCGGGTTCCCAGGTATACGAGGCATGTGTCCGGTCTGTAGACGGGGTCCGGCACGAGGTCGTTTTCCACAAAGCCACTTTTGAAGGGCCAGATGGAGTGCTTGCCGGTCTCATCGGCGCAGTAGTTGACATTACCGAGCGAAAACGGGCTGAGGAGGCGCTGAAGGAAAGTGAGGAAAAATATCGTTCGATGATGGAAGCAATGGAGGATGCGGTGTATATCGGTTCCCCGGACTTTCGTGTCGAGTATCAGAATCTGGCCATGACAAAAAGAATCGGCCGTGATGCCACCGGAGAGCCTTGCTACAAGGCGGTGCATGGGGTGGATGAAAAATGTTCCGGGTGCATCCACGAAAAAGTCATGGGCGGAGAATCCATAAAAACGGAAACGATGAGTCCTTTTGACCGTAAAACCTACATCATTTCCCATTCCCCCATTTTTCACACAGATGGATCCGTATCAAACTTAGCGATTTTCCACGACATCACCGAAACCAAAAAAATGGCGGAGCGACTCGATCAAGCGCAGAGAATGGAAGCTATCGGAACGCTTGCGGGCGGCATCGCCCACGATTTCAACAATATTTTGTTCCCCATCATCGGGCTGTCCGAACTGTTGATGGAAGACCTGCCGGCCGGGAGCCTTACGCATGAAAATGCGGCGCAGATCCACAAGGCGGGCGGGCGCGCCAGGGATCTGGTGAAGCAAATCCTGTTTTTCAGCCGTCAAGCAATACATAAAAAGGTGCCGGTAGGCATTCAATACATTCTGAAAGAAGTCCTTAAGCTGACGCGCGCAACGATTCCGTCGAACATCGAGATCACCCAATACATCCAAAGTGATTGTGGTCTTGTCATGGCGGACCCCACGCAACTGCATCAGATCGCCATGAATCTGATCACCAACGCTTACCATGCCGTGGAGGAGGCGGGCGGCGCCCTATCGGTGAACTTAAAAGAAATGGAAGTGTCCGATGAAAATCTGCCGGGTATTTCATTGCAAGCCGGAAGATATGCCGTTCTTTCCATTTCGGACAGCGGTTGCGGCATTGCTCCGGCAATTATGGGGCGAATATTCGAGCCCTATTTCACCACCAAGGCGTTGGGAAAAGGAACGGGACTGGGACTTTCGGTGGTTTACGGTATCGTGAAGGATCACGGCGGGGAAATTCGCGTGTACAGCGAGCTCGGGCAAGGCACGACGTTTAATGTGTATCTGCCGCTTTTGGGCGATGCCATGAAAACCGAAGCGCCTGACGAGCCGATCATCTATGAAACGGGTACGGAAAGGATTCTCCTCGTGGATGACGAAGAGCCGATTATTCGCCTGGAGCAGTTGATGCTTGAAAAGCTTGGTTACCAGGTGACCACCCGAACGAGCAGCCTTGAAGCCCTGGCTGTTTTCAAGGCCAACCCCGATCGTTTTGACCTGGTGATCACGGATCTGACGATGCCGAATCTGATGGGGACGCTGCTTGCCGGGGAACTGAAGTCGATCAAACCCGGTGTTCCGGTCATCCTTTGCACCGGATTCAGTGCCAGGATCGACGAGAAAAAGGCGATGGCGATGGGAGTCAATGGATTTCTCATGAAGCCGATCGTTAAATCCGATCTGGCCCGAATGGTTCGTAAAGTGCTGGAGGAGGGTAAGGAGGGGAAAGTGTAAAACAGGCGATGTCCCGGGACAATTGGGTTGTTCCCCGCAGTTCGGAAGTTGCCCGGAATCAGGTGTGTTTTCCGGAACCCCGTCGTCCGGGATTATACGGCGTGTTTTGAGCAAGAAGTACGACAGGAGAAGAAATGACATCGCGTAAGTTGCACAAGTTCTTTTTCGGCACATTACGGGGGCGTCTCATTTTAGGCGTGGCCGCGGTACATGCCGTGATGATGACGTTTTTTATTGTTGACCTGACGGTACGTCAGCGCGTCATGCTGCTGGACCATCAGGCTGAAGAGGCCGAGGCATTGGCCCAGTCGCTTTCCACGTCCGCCGCGGGTTGGATCGCGGCTGCCGATGTTTCCGGTCTGCAGGAGCTCGTCGAGACCCAGCGGCTGTATCCCGAGCTTGTCTTTGCAATGCTTGTCGACAAGCAGGGGCATGTGTTTGCCCATACCGATCGATCTCGCCTGGGGGCCTATTTACTTGATCTGCCGCAGGACGTCAGGCGAACCGTGATATCTAAAACACCTGCTCTGGTGGATGTGGCGGTTCCCGCGATCCTTGGCGGCCGGCACGTTGGGTGGGCGCGTATCGGGATAGGCCATAAGGCGGCAAGCCAAAAACTCGAATCGATCATGATGAGCGGCGTGTTTTATGCTTTGACCGCGATTTTGATAGGCTCTCTCATTGCCTGGTTTATGGGCCTGCGGATTACCAGGAGATTATATGTGGTTCAGGCTACGATCAATAAAGTGCGTGCCGGAGATCATGCGGCACGGTCCCACCTTGAAGGGGATGACGAGGCGACCTCGATGGCGCGGGAGTTCAATGCCATGTTGGACGCTCTCTCCGAGCGGGATGCGGCGCTAAGAAAAGCGCACGATCAATTGGAGCAGCGGGTGATGGAACGGACGGCTCAGCTGGTGGATTCGAACCGGCATCTGGAAGAGGAAATCAAGGAGCGGAAAATGGCCGAGAACGCCCTTAAGATCGCTTATACCGACTTGAAGAGCATGCAAGAGCATTTGTTGCAGTCGGAAAAGATGGCGACCGTCGGTCAGCTGGCGGCGGGAGTGGCGCATGAGATCAACAACCCGGCCGGTTTTGTGATGAGCAATCTGGAAATGTTAAGGTGGTATGCCGATGATTTGAAAAAGATGTTGGAGAAATATGGAGACATGGAGGCGTATTTAAAAGATGCCGGGGATGCGCAACCGCGGCGGCTTTTCGGCGAAATCGAGCAATTGAGACGTGAACGGGATATCGATACCCTTCTTGCCGATCTTCCGGATTTGATAGGTGAATCCTTGGAGGGGATGCAGCGCATTAAACGGATCGTGATGGATCTGCGGAGTTTTGCCCACTTCGATGAGGGGGTTTGGGAAGAGGCCGATATTCATGAGATTATTCAATCGGCCCTGAATATCGCATGCAATGAGATCACGAATAAAGCGGATGTTATCAAGGCGTATGCGGATGTGCCCAGGATACGGTGTTACCCCCAGCAATTGAGCCGGTTATTCCTGAATCTTTTTATCAACGCGGTTCAGGCGATATCTGAAAGAGGCACGATTACGATCAGGACTTTTGTCTCCGGAGAAACGGTAGTCGTTGAGGTCGTCGATACCGGTTGCGGCCTGGAGGAAAGTGTACGAAAGCGCGTTTTCGAGCCGTTCTTTACAACCAAACCCGTCGGTAAGGGAACCGGGCTTGGATTATCGCTGGCTTATAATATCGTCCGGAAGCATCATGGGGAAATATCCGTGACCAGCCGCCCGGGAGAAGGCTCGGTGTTCACCATACGGTTGCCGAAAGGAAGCGGATACAGTCTTGATTCCCGCCAAAACAAAAACTATTTGAAATAGCAGACGGATGCTGTCCGCCAACGCGACCAACGCGACGAACATTTGACAGATACGGATGAACCGAAAGAAACGTCACCCTACGCTTCATGGGAGGGTTCAGTGAACAACAAAATTTCCGACCCGAGCGGCAAGCATATCCGGATGATAAAAAAGGGCAGCCGGACAACAGATGCTGCCACCAGAACGTATAAAATTTTCTTTATGCGGTATGTAATCCTCTTGGCGTTGATTTGGACAGCCGTCGTTGCTGCCTCGCTGTTCTGGAATCTTTCTCAAACCGAAAAAAAGCTTCAGGATATTGCCCGGATCGAAGCGCGGGATTCCATTCTCAAGGACATTATTATGCGACGATGGAACGCCGGCCATGGTGGTGTTTATGTCCCCGCCACTGGGGAAACGCCGCCAAATGCGTATCTGAAGGTTTCCAACCGGGATATCCAGCTTCCGTCCGGCGACGTGCTGACCTTGATCAACCCTGCCTATATGACACGCCAGGTACATGAACTCACGGCAAAAGCGCATGGAATTCAGGGCCATATTACAAGCCTCAATCCGATACGTCCCGAGAATGCGCCCGATGAATGGGAAGCCGGGGCCTTAAAAAATTTTGAAAGAGGAATGCAAGAAGACAGCGCATTGGTCGACATCAGGGGCGTGCCCTATTTGCGGTTGATGAGACCGCTGATAACTGAACAGGGATGCCTGAAATGCCATTCGGAACAAGGATATAAAATCGGAGATATTCGCGGCGGAATCAGCGCGACTATACCGATGCTGCCATTTTACAGCTCTTCCAAACCGCTGCTTCGGGGGCTTTCAACGGGGCATATTCTGCTATGGGGCATTGGAATGGCGGGACTTTTTTTCGGAATCTATCGGATTGGAAAGCAGATTGATCTCATACGGAAAGCGGAAATAGCGCGGGAGAAAATGGTCGGGGAATTAAAAACAGCCCTTGATAATATTAAGACTTTGAAGGGATTGTTACCCATTTGCTCAAGTTGCAAAAAAATCCGCGACGACAAGGGATACTGGAATCAGATTGAAGGCTATATTGAGACGCATTCCGAAGCAGAGTTCAGCCACGGCATTTGTCCGGAATGTGCCAAAAAGCTATATCCGGATTTGGTTATTTATGACTGAAAATGCGTACCATCTGAATTAAGAGGACCTCCTCGCCGAATTCAACCGGTTCGCTTTTCCGAATTTGTCAAAGCTGTTCAGCAAATCGGCGTGTTCTGGGCGCTGATCAACGAACCACCACCGGACAGTGGGAAGGGACAATGACCCCGACGCACGTTTCCCGGCGAAAGAAAGGATTACAAGATGGACTCATTAATCCGCATTCTACACCTGGAAGATGACCCGGCAGACGCTGAACTCGTTCAGGCCAGGCTTGAGGAAGCGGGCCTATCTTGCCGGATAACCCTTGTCCAGACGCGTGATGAATTCGATGAAGCACTGCGGAGGGATGGGTATGACATCATCCTCGC
Organism: Pseudomonadota bacterium; assembly: GCA_043797445.1. Classification (GTDB taxonomy): domain Bacteria; phylum Desulfobacterota; class Desulfobacteria; order Desulfobacterales; family JAFDDL01; genus JAZDPP01. The sequence continues at coordinate 229 of JAZDPP010000043.1, read as the reverse complement.
GGATTACCGGCTGCCAATGTATGATGGAATGTCCGCGCTGCGGCTGGCGCAAGAACTCCGTCCGGATATTCCGTTTATTTTTGTCTCCGGTACCATGGGTGAGGAGGCGGCGATTGAAGGGTTGACGGAAGGCGCAACGGATTATGTGCTCAAGCAGAGGTTGTTGCGTCTCGCGTCGGCAGTCAAGCGAGCGTTACACGAGGCGGAGAACCGGAGAGAGCACAACCGG